>CAYYBB010000076.1:0-9065 GCA_964469465.1 uncultured Actinomycetota bacterium | reverse complement strand
GGGGGAACCAATTGCGGGGTGAAGTCCTGGCGAGGACGGGAAACCTTCTATTCCTAACCCGTCAGCTAACTTCGTAGGCTTGATAGAAGGAGACTATCTGCGTAGGACCACAGATAACCTCTGTGGTTTTTATTTTGCCAGGAATACTGCCAGTAAGTCAGTAATGGAGGCTCAGTTTATACAAGAGTCAAATAAAGGGAGGTCTTTGGGGAATTAGCTCCTCAAGGTAGAGCCCCCGACCTCTCGCAGGAGGGGGAAGACAATGTACGTCGTAGTAGTAGGCTGCGGACGTGTAGGCTCTCAGTTGGCTACTCTTCTGGCTTCCGAGGGCCATGATGTGGCTGTGGTCGATGAGTCCGCAGACTCTTTTAAGAGGCTGGGAGCTACATTCAACGGGCTCCTGGTCCAGGGGATGGGATACGATGAGGACATCTTGAGGCAAGCCGGCATCGAGCAAGCCGAGGCACTGGCTGCGGTTACCAATTATGATAATGCAAATTTAGTTACAGCCGAGGTGGCCACCAGAATTTTTAATCTACCCAGAGTAGTGGTTAGATTGGATAACCCGGAGCATGAGAAAAGTTACCAGAAGATAGGGGTGGATTACGTATGTGGCACCAAAATGGTAGCTACTGCCATCCTCAATCATCTCCATAAGGGTACCTTCCGCCACCATGTGGCCTTTCCCTCAGCCGACATAGCGGTGGTGGAGTTTATGGTAGGGGATCTGGTTGAGGGCAAGACAGTGAAGGAAATAGAGATACCGGCCACTTTGAGGATTGCCAGCATTGTCAGAAATGGTACTTACATAATTCCTGATGGGAACACCCCGCTTCATAAGGGTGATCTTGTGGTGGCGGCGGCCAAAAAGGGCGCCTTTTCCCGGATAAAATCTTTTTTGACCAGCCAGGAGGCAGAGAAGTAGATGTTTATAATCGTAGTGGGAGGGGGCAAGGTCGGAGCTTTTCTGGCCAAGGTTCTCCGTTCCCGGGGGCACAGCGTTGTGGTAGTGGAAAAAGACAAACAGAAGTGCGAGAAGATAGCCAGCGAGACCGACGTTGTGGTAATCAATGGGGATGGGTGCGATGAGAGATACCTGGAAGAAGCTCAAGCTGGGCGAGCTGACGTCCTGGCTGCCGTTACCGGGGACGATGACGATAATCTGGTGGCCTGCCAGTTAGCCAAAAGCACCTTCAATGTGCCCAAGATTGTAGCCCGGGTCAACAATCCCAAGAACGAGCACATTTTTCAAGAGATGGGTATAAGAGGCGTCAGCAGCACCACTGTAATCTCTCGCCTCATCGAAGAGGAAGCGACTCTCAATGACATAATTACCCTTTATACTCTCTCTAAGGGAAACCTGGCTATTGTGGAGCTTCTTTTACCGGAGGATCGATGCATAGTCTGCAATAAGGCCGTTAAAGATCTGGGCCTCCCCCCCGGTTGCATTCTGGTGGCCATAATTCGAGGTGACAGAGTCATTATTCCTCGGGGAAGCACTATTTTGCAGGAAGGGGACAACATAATTGCGGTGACCAAGACGGAAAAGGAAGAGCAGCTAAGGCAGATTTTGCTTGGCTAGCGATCACTTGATGGATACAGTTGTTAAATAGGTCTTGAGTATATCAAGGGATCTTCCCTGGAAGATCGGATCATAATACGTGGAAGAGGCGGTCTGGTGTCTTGGGGCAGTGAAAGACTTAAAAGATATGGACGCTATATGGCAGGTATAGCGGTGGAAATAGGCATGGCCGCCTTCATCATGCTGGTGGCCCTGGTTATTATCTTCGTAGCAACGGGGATTTCTGGATGATTCTGCGGCCCGGTCTTAAGGACTTCCAGGTGGTGGGCCTCTATGTGGGCAAAGTGGTCGTAGGCATCGGCCTTCTAATGACTATCCCTCTTTTGGTATCCCTCTATTTCCAGGAATGGAATACTACCATCGACTTTGCTATAGGCATTTCCGCCTGTCTTCTCTTCGGTTATTTTATGGAGTTCTTGTGTTACACCGATAGAGATTTGACCTGGACGCACGGGATGGTGGTGGCTGCTCTATCCTGGCTGGTGGCAATGGGCTTCGTGGCCATCCCTTACTATCTGAGCGGACACTTCCCTTCCTTTCTGGACGCTACCTTTGATGCCATGAGCGGACTGACTACCACCGGTCTTTTTGTCCTCAACGATCTTGACCACATCTCTAATGCTCTTAATATGTGGCGTCATTTGCTACCTTTTGCTGGAGGTCAGGGAATAATCGTGGTGGCCCTTGCCTTTATGATCAGGGGCACCTCAGGTGCTTTTAAGATTTATGTTGGAGAGGCAAGAGAAGAACGACTGCTGCCCAACGTGATCCAGACGGCCCGGGCTATTGGGCTCATAAGCCTTATCTACCTGACACTGGGGACCGCGGTTCTATGGGTATTAAATGTCATAGAAGGCATGTCCCTGGAAAGGGGATTTTTCCATGGACTCTGGCTTTTTATGGGATCCTCCTGGAGCACAGGCGGGTTTGCTCCCCAGTCCCTCAATCTTTTCTATTACCATAGCCTCCTCATAGAGCTGGGCACCATGTTTATTTTTATCATTGGATCTTTTAACTTTGCCCTCCACTACGCGGTTTGGAGAGGTGACCGTCGGGAGATTTATCGCAACCTGGAGATCATTTCCTTCAGCATTACCGTAGTCATTACTTTTACTCTCGTGGTGATCGGATTAACTCAGCTTAATATTTACCCTGATACCATGAGCCTTTTCAGGAAAGGGTTTTATATTCTCATCTCCGGACACACCACCACGGGCAATCAGACCATCTTTGCCCGGCAATTCGTACAAAATTGGGGACCTCTGGCCATGCTGGCTGTAACCATAGCTATGGCCATAGGGGGCAGTGCCTGCGCCACCAGCGGCGGGATAAAGGGTCTGCGGATGGGTATCCTCTTTAAGTACCTCGGCTATGAGCTCAGGAAGCTGATTTCTCCAGAGTCATCGGTCGTCGTGCAGAAGATCCACCATATCAGGGATACCATTCTGGATGATAGAATGGTCAGGGCAGCCATGTTGATCACCATTTGCTATATTTTTATCTATGGTTTAGGCACCCTGGTCGGGGTACTTTACGGATATCCTCTATCTGAGGCCCTGTTTGAGTCCGTGTCAGCGGCCAGCACTACCGGACTTTCTGTGGGCATCACTTCCTCTTCCATGCCCACGCTCCTGAAAGTGGTCTTTATGTTTCAGATGTGGGCCGGCCGTCTGGAGTTCATGGCTGTGTTGGCCCTCTTCGGCTTTGTTTTTGCTGCGGTGAGGGGTGAATGAAGTGATGCTGTTGTCTGCCCTTGCTCTCCTCGCTCTGGTTGTGTCCCCCGGGCTGGCTTATGGCGAAGTCGTCTCCAGCTCCGACCTCATTGAGAACTCCAGCAAGTTCGACGGTCAGGTGGTTGTTTTCAGAGGGGAGGTAGTGGGGGATATTTTAAGGCGAGGAGAGTACGCCTGGATTACAGTGAACGATGATGTCTACAGTCGCAGACCGGTAAGAGAAGGGGGAAAGCTGGAGGGAGGAAATCAAGGATTTGGCATCTGGGTTCCTGTGAGAGAGACCAGGGAGATCAGACATATAGGAGGATACAGGCATAGAGGGGATATAGTGGAAATAGTGGGAATCTTCAACCAGTCCTGTCCTCAGCATGGCGGAGATATGGATATCCATGCCCTGGAGCTTTCGGTTATCCAGCCCGGCCGCTCTTACCAGGAAATACCAAATCTAAGGCGCGCCCTGGTGGCTTTGCTTTTGATGGTTCTGTCTCTTAGCATGTTCTGGCTCAGCAAGTGGAGACAGAGGCGCGCTCTGCTTCCTTGAGCTCTGGATCAGTCGGTTTGAGCCCAGATTCTGTATCTTACGGTGGAACTTCAGAGGTAATTTCCCAGTCTTGACTTACAAACTAAGGTGAGGTAATAATAGCCGAGTGGCCAAGAAGCATCCCTTAAAAGAGTTCGACATAGCAGATATGGAGCTGTAGAGTGTCAAAGATGTTTGGGAAGCTCCGATTTCGAGGCGGGGTACACCCTCCTCACTCCAAAATAACGGCCTCCGAAAAGATACAAATCGCAAAATTGCCCCAGCGTGTAGTTATCCCTCTACGGCAGCACATTGGTGCCACCTGTGAACCATTGGTCGAAGAGGGGGATCACGTAAAGACCGGGCAGAAGATAGGCGACTCCACTTCTTTCGTGTCTGTACCAATCCATGCCAGTATCTCTGGAACTGTTGTGGGAATCTCAACCCAGCTCTCGCCAACCGGCGATGAGGTGCAGAGCATCATTATCGAGTCTGATGGAAAAGATGAATGGGTTGAAACAAAAGGGATTGACCCGGAAAAATCGCCAAAGGAACAGATCCTTAAAACAATACGGGAATGCGGAGTGGCTGGTTTTGGGGGTGCCGCATTTCCGACTCACGTCAAACTAAGCCCTCCCAAGGAGAAGAAAATAGATGTTGCAATCATCAACGGAGCTGAGTGTGAACCCTACATAACGGCAGATCACCGCTTGATGCTCGAAGAGGGGGAAAAGATCCTTAAGGGGGCGAGGATCATTGCAGGATTACTCGGGGTTGAGAGAATTACCCTGGCCATCGAGAACAACAAAAAGGATGCCATAAATTATCTCCGGAGCCTGAGTAACGGTAATATCGATGTGGTCTCCCTCAAGACGAAATATCCGCAGGGTGACGAAAGGCACCTGATCAAGGCGGTTTTAAATCGAGAGATCCCTCGGGGAGGTCTCCCCTTTGATGTGGGAGTGGTAGTCCACAACATAGGAACGGCGAAGGCGATATACGATGCGGTGTACCAGGGGATCCCTCTTGTCGAGCGCGTGGTTACGGTTACCGGGGACGTACATGAACCCAAAAACCTGCTGGCCAGAATCGGCACATCTTTCTCCCACCTGATAGAAGAATGTGGGGGATTCAACGGTGAGGTGAAGAAGATAATAAGTGGAGGGCCGATGATGGGGATAGCCCAATACAAAGACGTTTCAGTGGTGAAGGGCACCAGTTGCGTCCTTGTTCTCAACGAGCAGAGTGTGAAGATAGCGGAGGAAAGAGCCTGTATTAGATGCGGAAAATGCATCGAGGTATGTCCGATGGGTCTGATGCCTACCGTACTGGCGACACTGGTGCGGAAGAAAAACTTTGACACAGCTCTTGAATATAGCATTATGTCCTGTGATGATTGCGGCTGCTGCGCCTACGTCTGTCCATCGAATATCCCTCTGGTTCAACTCCTCAGATATGGCAAGCTCTGTTCCAGATCTTTAGGGAAGGAGAGCAGATGAAGCCTGAGCAAGATCTGATTGTATCCCCTTCACCGCATGTAAAGAGAATAACTTCGGTGGAGGAGATCATGTATATGGTAGTGATTGCCCTCATTCCCGCAACCGCGGTTGGAGTTTACTTTTTCGGGCTCCTGGTTTTACTGGTCATTGCAGCATCCATTTCGTCCGCCCTACTTACAGAGTATCTCGCCCTCAAAATCATGGGCAGAAAATTTGCAATGGACGGTAGTGCTATTCTAACGGGACTGCTGCTGGCCCTTTCCCTACCTCCAACCGTTCCAATATGGATGCCGGTCGTGGGTGCAGCCTTCGGCATCGCCATAGGAAAATGTGTATTTGGGGGACTCGGGTATAACATTTTTAACCCGGCCCTGGTCGGGAGAGTTTTCCTGGCAGTATCGTGGCCGGCCATGATGACCACGTGGGTAACACCTTTCGAGGCGGTCACCACAGCCACCCCTCTGGCTCTTTGGAAGGCCGAAAAGATATACGTGCCAGCCCGGGATCTCTTTTTTGGGAATATCAGCGGGTCTATAGGTGAAACCTCCGCCCTGGCCATCCTTGTAGGTGGGGTATTTCTGATGGCAATGAGGTATATCGACTGGAGGACCCCCCTGTCTTACGTTGGAACGGTAGGGGCGATGATGTGGCTTCTTGGTGAGGATCCGCTTTTCCACATCCTCGCCGGGGGACTGGTCCTGGGTGCCTTCTTCATGGCGACGGATTATGTTACATCTCCTCTAACTAAGAAGGGAAAGGTGATATTTGGCCTCGGCGCTGGGATCATCGTAGTTCTGATAAGGATGGTGGGGGGATACCCGGAAGGCGTTGCCTTTTCTATCCTGCTGATGAATGCTTTCACACCCCTGATAGATCAGGTGACCAAACCGAGGGTCTACGGAACAAAAAGAAAGGTTTGGCAATGAAGCAGAAGGCCGGCGCAGTTGGGATGATCGCTCTTGTTTTGGCACTGGTGTGTTTGGTATCGGGCATATTGCTTGGGGCGACCTACGATCTGATGCGGGAAAGAATAGCCGAGGTCGAGCAGGCCAGATTAGCGGCGGCCTTTGCCCAAATTTTTCCAACTGCTGAACTGAAGGCTAAGAACGGCTACTATGAGGCCTTAGAGAACGGAGAGATCACCGGATATGCGGCAATTGCCCAAGGAAAGGGGTTTGGAGGACGCATCAGCATAGCAGTTGGAATAGGCGGGGATGGTATAATAAAAGGTGTGCGGATCATAAGTCACGCCGAAACGCCGGGCCTTGGGTCAAGAATAACAGAGGAGGAATTTTTGAGACAATTCGAGGAAAAGCGTCTGGAAGAACTGGGGTTGGCCAAAGAAGGTGGGACAATAGATGCTATTACCGGTGCTACTATAAGTACCCAGGCGGTCACCACTGCTGTTGGTGATAAAGCTAAGGAACTGATGGAGTTATTGACGGAGGGGATGCCCTAATGAGACTTCAGGAATTTACGAAAGGCATAGTAAAAAACAATGCGGTGTTCTTTTTGGTTTTAGGGCTCTGCCCCACCCTGGCTGTCACCACCATGGTTGATAATGCCCTGATGATGAGTCTTGCCTTTGCTTTTACCCTGCTCTCCTCCAACCTGATTATTTCTGCCGTTAAGAGATTTATTCCGTCGGAGGTGAGGCTCCCGAGCTATATCGTTATCATCGCTACCATGGTGACGGTGGTAGACTTACTCATGGCTGGTTATTCCCCCACCATTCACCAGCGTCTGGGGATATTTGTCCCCCTTATTGTAGTAAATTGCATCATCCTGGCCAGGGCAGAGGCTTTTGCCTCGAAAAGATCGATCCCGGATACGTTTCTGGACACCGCGGGGGTTAGCCTGGGGTTTGCGCTGGCCATAGTAGTGGTCTCTGTGATCAGGGAGCTTTCTGGTTTTGGAAGAATAGTCGTCTTTGGCTACCAGATTGTGCCGACTCTGACCTCGTCTCCGGCAATAATGATGATTCTGCCGCCAGGTGCATTTATCACCATTGGGGTAATCCTGGCTATTCTGAAACAGACCCGCATTATTGATTTCTCTGGCGCAGGGGGAGGATGTCATTGATCTGCTCCTGCCCATCCTGAAACACCAGGAGGTGATGAAGAGTGCAAGATTTGCTCAGTATAGCCGTGGGAGCAATTCTAATTCAGAACATAGTGCTGACAAGATTCCTGGGCCTGTGCCCGTTTTTCGGGGTTTCGACTAAGAGGGGAAACGCTCTGGCTATGGGACTGGCCGTTATATTCGTAATGACTTCTTCTTCCATTCTTACCTCGCTGATATATCTGTATATCCTCATCCCTCTGGGTATCCAATACATGCGGATCGTGGTGTTCATCCTGATCATCGCTGCCTTTGTTCAGTTGGTAGAAATGGTCATAAGGAAATTGAGTGAGGCTCTTTATCGGGCCCTCGGTATCTACCTGCCCCTTATTACCACCAACTGCGCTATACTTGGTATCGCCCTGATTAACACTGACGTGGAACAATACGCTTTACTGCCTGCTACGGTGAACGGCATGGCAACCGGAATTGGATTTATGTTGGCTCTGTTTCTCATGGCCGGCATAAGGGAGCGTCTGGAGTTGGCTGATGTGCCCAGGGCCTTTGAAGGAATGGCTATTGCCTTCGTTTCGGCCGCCCTCCTGGCCCTGGCCTTTCAGGCATTTAGTGGAATGAGGTTATGATGGTAGAAATTCTTCTTTTGGTATTGCTCGGCTCTATATTTGGTCTGGGGCTGGCTTTCGCTTCCAGGAAATTGGCTGTACAGGTGGACGAAAGAGTGGCCAAGATTCATGAGTTGCTTCCTGGGTCCAACTGTGGTGCCTGCGGGTTTGCCGGCTGCGAGAGTTTTGCGTCGGTAGTGGTGAAGGACCCATCTTTAGCCCAGAGGTGCAATCAGTCTACTTCAGAATCAAGAGAAGAGATAGGGAGATTGCTCGGCATTGAGCTAGAAAAGGCAAAACCAAAGGTGGCCAGGGTCGCCTGTAACGGAGGCTCGAAGCTCGCCTTTAAGTACCAGGGTGTGAAAACCTGTGCCGCAGCGAACAGTCAGATGGGGGGGTTTCTTCAGTGCAGGTATGCCTGTCTGGGGCTGGGGGATTGCCAGGTGGCGTGCCCGTTTGACGCCATCAAGGTAGAAAAGGGGTCGGTCATCATCGACGAGGAAAAGTGTACCGGGTGTGGGCTATGCGTTCTGGCCTGTCCCAGAGATGTGATCAAACTTGAGGACCCGGATGCCAAAGTTTTCCTGGCCTGCAATTCGCCGGAGATAGCCAAGGTAAAAGCCAAGATCTGCACAAATGGATGCACAGTATGCAGGCGGTGCGAGAAAGCCTGCCCGCTGGACGCTATCAAAATCGAAAATAACCTTCCCATCATCGACCACGATATCTGCGATGGGTGCGGTGCTTGCGTGGAAGCATGTAAGAGAGGAGTAATCCTCATTGAGACTCCCCCCGAATCAATTCGGGGAGATTCTCAGATGGCTGAGCAACTTAGGCGGGTGCCATAACCGCAACTACAGGGATTTCTCCCTGATACTTTTTGAGTCTGGAGAATCCTGAAGTTCGCCAGACATACCCACAACGTTTTACATTGCGCGGGATTGTGGCAATAACCTCATACGTTGTCAAAGTGCTACAAGGATGATAGCACCTTAGGAGCAAAAAACAAGGGGCCATTCATCCCCAGCAATAAATTGCGGGGCTTTC
>CAYYBB010000075.1:0-9208 GCA_964469465.1 uncultured Actinomycetota bacterium | reverse complement strand
AATCTTCCAGAAAAAGGCCACTTTAAGAAAGAATTTGGTCTGCAGGATAGACGAATAATCTTATTTCTGGGAAGGATAAACGTCATAAAAGGCTTAGATTTCTTAGTGCGGGCCTTTAACCAGTTGCAAAAAGAGCTGGACGATGTGGTTTTAGTTTTGGCAGGCCCCGATGATGGTTACAAAAGGACCTTATTAAAGCTAATAGATGAGCTAGATTTCAGGGATAAAGTGGTCTTTGTCGATTTCCTGGAGGAAGAGAGAAAGTTGTCGGCCTACGTGGATGCCGAGGTTCTGGTGTATCCCTCCCTCCATGAAGTATTTGGACTGGTGCCCTTCGAGGCTGCCATGTGTGGTACCCCAGTCCTTGTCACTGAGAGTTCCGGATGCGCTAGGGTGTTCAAAAAAATAGGGGTGGACAATTTAGTCCGGTACGGGGATGTGGTGGCCCTGGCGAGAAAGATAGGGAATATCCTAAGCCATCCTGATGAGAAAAAAGAGGATGTTCAAAGAATTAGAAAATATGTAGTAGATAATTTAAACTGGAGCGTCATAGTAGAGAAGATGGTAAATGTATATCGAGAGGTCGTGGAGGGGCAATAGTATTCGCTGTGGATTTTCACCACTTTTTAGAATGATCTGATAACAAGTGAGGATTTTGTTAGCGTGGATGTTGTATATTCGATAGGAGTTCCTTTCAACTATGGCGGTATGGGTGAGATTGCCTATCATGCAGCTCTCGGCCTATACCAACGGGGGATGTTGTCCAAGATCCTGACTCCTGACTTCAGGGAGTGTGATATACCCCGGGATAAATTTGCTACGTTTCCTTTTGGGAAAATAACTGGCAAGATCCATTCTCGAATCGGGAATTACAGCCTGAAAGATAACATATTCGATCTATGGGCATCCCAAAAGCTAGAGAAGATAGGCAAAATCGATGCTTTTTATGGTTGGGCCCACCATTCCCTGATGTCCATACGCATGGCTCACAGAAAAGACAGCATCACTTTCATAGACCGGGGATCTGCCGAAATTAGAGTTCAAATAGACATGTTAGTCCGAGAGTTCAAAAAAGTAGGTTTGAATGTTCTCCCCATAAGTGAAAAAATTGTCAAGAAAGCAGTCTTAGAAGCTGATGAGACGGATTTTGTAGTAGTCCCTTCTACTTTTGTAAGAAATACTTTCATCGATGCCGGGTATCCTGAGGGGAAAATTCTTTTGAATCCTTTGGGAGTAGATTTAGAAAGATTTGTCCCTAAAAATGACGGACTCGAAGATGATATTTTTCGAGTGATCTTTATGGGCATTTTAGGTGTACGAAAGGGTGTTCATTATTTGATTAGAGCTTGGAAAAAGCTCGAGATTCCTAGAGCAGAACTTTTATTACTGGGTGGCTTTGACACGTTGAGCAAAGAAGTTATATTGAACGAAGCTAAAAATGGGAAGAACGTAATTTTTGCGGGAGGGACTGCCACTCCAGAAAGAGAGTTCATGAGATCCGACATTTTTGCTTTACCCTCAAACGAGGATGGTTTTGGAAGCGTAGTTCTAGAAGCCATGGCCTGCGGTCTCCCGGTGATTGTCTCCGAGAACACGGGAGCAAAGGATTGTGTGAGGGATGGCATCGATGGATTCATAATCCCAACTGCTGATGTGGATGCCGTTTGTGATCGGATCAACTATTTTTATAAGAATAGAGATAAGGTCGAGGAAATGGGCAGAAGGGCCCGAGAGCAAGCCCTAAAGTATGACTGGGAATCTTATCGGAAAAGGTTGGCTGGAAGCGTTGCCAATATTGTGGCTTCTGGCTTCTCTAGGAAGTGATTAGCTATATCGATGAGTTTTGAACCTTTAGTTAGTGTGATAGTTCCCACTTATAACGAAGAGGCAGATATAAGGAATACCATTGATGCTCTTCTCGCCTTGGATTATGAAAAGAAGGAAATCATTGTCGTAGACAGCGTCTCTACAGATAAGACTATTGAAATTCTAAAGGAGTATGAGAAAAAAAATCAGTTAATGCTGTATGTAGAGACGTCCAGGCGCGGTGTTTCCTCTGCCCGAAATTTGGGAATTAGGGAGGCCAATGGAGAAATAGTAATTATATTGAATGCAGATGTAATCTTACCTCCGGACTTTATTCGTAGAATCCTCACTCATTATGAGAAAGGTGCAGATTTTGTCTTGGTGGAGTCCAGGGTAGGAAATACCCATGGTGTCTTTCCTCAGTGGATACAGGCTCAACATCTTCTTTTTTATCGAGATCGCGATGATATCCTGTGGACCGAGGGTTTTTCTTGCAGAAAAGAAGCTGCCATAGATGTAGGTCTATTCCCCGAAGCTCTGGCGGCTAACACTGCAGGAGAAGATGCCGTTTTCGGAGAAAAGTTAAGTGAAAAATATAGAAAAGCCGTCGACAGAACAATCGTTGTTGCTCATGTTGCGCCGGAGCGGTTTGATGCTTTCTGGAAGCAGAGACTCGGCAGAGGAAGAGGGACTTCTTACAAAATGTTTTATGTCAATAAAATACCCCTCCATGCACTGCTCCGCTATTTAATCGGCGAGCTTTTTTTATTTTTCTTGCAGATAATTTTGGTATTTCCTATTTTATTAAAAGCGATTGCTCTAGCTCGGTTGACTGATAGTAAAATAAAAAATGCTTTTCATTTCTTCTTTATAACTATTCTTGATAGTCTGGCTCAATTAATCGGAGAGTGGCAGGCCTACTGGGAGCTTGTTAGGTCTGAAAAACAGCAAAAACAGAGAGCAAAAATGTAATGAGTCTAGCTAAAAAAGCTGTCCAAGGTGGTCTCTATTTGACCATTAATTATTTTGTTTTATTTGTTCTTGGTTTCGTAAGCAACATCATTCTAGCTAGACTTCTTAGACCCGAGCACTATGGAATCTTTGCCCTGGGTCTATTCTTCTTCGATATAGTTCAGAGGATCAGGCTTTTTGGCTTTAAGTCTGCTCTAATCCATAAGAAAGAGCCGTCTCCCGAGGAAATTTCTACTCACTTTCTTCTCCACTTTATGTTTTCGGTGGTTGTAGTTCTTATCTCTCTGCTCGTGAGCCCTCTTATCTCGATCAGATATGACAGAGCAATTGTAGAGGTGTTTCTGGTCCTGGCCTTAATCTCCCTTTTTGATAACGAAGGGCTTGGTGCTACTCCCTCAGCACTATTGGAAAAGGAACTAAGATATAAGGAATTTTCTCTAATAAATTTTCTTTCCTTTTTCCTCTCAGCCCTTGCGGCTATAGTTTCAGCGCTAGCAAAAATGGGTGTGTGGAGTCTGGTAATCCAGCGGGCAACTTTAAATCTGGTTCTCTTTATAGGGTGCTGGCTAGTTTCTCCCTGGAAGTTGTCTTTGAGAAGAATAAAGTTGAATAGAGGGTCCGCGAGGTGGTTTCTCAGAGAGCAGGGAATTTTCTTGTGGGTCGTGGGTTTGATGGGCTATATAGTTTTATCCTTTGATGATTTTCTTGTGGGGACATTGGTGGGTGTTACAGCTCTGGGGTTTTATTCCATGGCTTATAATATCTCTAAGATGCCTCTCGGTTTTTTGTCCAATTTCATACAAGTAGCCTTTCCTACTTATTCTAAGCTTCAGGATGATAAGGAAAAGTTGTCTTTTGCCTACGATCTGACTAGCGGGTTTCTGGTTCGTTTCGGATTTTTGGCTTCGATCATGTTATTGTTTGTGGCCATAGAGGCGGTGATCTTACTTCTGGGAGAGAAATGGTTACCTTCAGTAGCACTGATCCAGCTCCTGGTTTTGTATTCTTTGATGAGGCCCCTTCAGGACACCATGGGTTCCGTGAGCGTCGCTCTGGGAAAAACAAAGGAGTATTCTCGTGTTTCCATTTTGCAGGGCATTTTGATGTTTACCCTTACTCCTGTTATGGTTTATTTTTATCAAGCTGGGGGTGCCGCTATAAGCGTCGGGCTTATTGTGCTTTTGGGAGTAGTTCTACTTCAGAGGTCCTTGAGAGAAAGAATTGAGATTAACAATTTTCGCATATACTTGTATCCTGGCATAGCTGCTCTTGTCTCTTCCCTGGCTTATTTAGGGGTCTTTCTAAATTACGAATTTACTCTTAATCTATGGTTCGTACTATTTTTGAAAATTGGCCTTCTGTTGTTGGTCTACTCGTCAGTCCTATTTTTGCTAGAGGGGAAGGTGCTAATAGGGAGGTTTAGATACCTCCTTTCGGTGGTATATGGAAAATAAACTTGCCAATGATGGTCCTACCGAAGCGTCGCTAGGTTGGCGGTATAGTGCTTCTGGGACAAAGATAGAATATTTAAAGAAATACGTGGTGGGAAATACTGTTTTGGACATCGGCTGTGGAAGAGGCTGGTATTCCATCTTCTTGAAGGATAGGGGATTTAACGTCTACGCTTTAGATGTTGAAAAGCAGTTTGATGATGAAAGAATCAATTTTACCCTGGCTTCGGCTCAAGTACTCCCTTATCCCGATCACAGCTTCGATACGGTTCTGATGTGGGACGTTCTAGAGCATATCGAGGATGAACAGCTTATTTTGGAACACGTAGCAAGGGTGTGCAGAAAGAGACTTATTCTGTCTGTTCCAAACCGAAATGATAGAAATCTCAATCGGTACAACCTCACCTATCAGCATTTCAAAGACAAATCCCATTGCCGGGAGTATGGTCTGGAAGAGATTCAAGATAAGCTGCGTTCCGCAGGTTTCAGGATACTCTTGGCCAAGTTGGAAGGGCCGGTCATGCCCCAATTCTTTGTGGAGTTTTTGAGGTTTAGTTTCCTCAGACTTCCCATTAGAAAAGTTATAACCCTCCTCTGCAAAATAGGGTTTCTGAGCTATGGCGGAATGTATGCCGACATATTCGTAGTAGCTGACAAGGTGGAATAGAGAATGAGGATAGTGCTGCTACGATTTTCCTCTGTAAAACTGGAAATCCTGCTCCTTGTTTTCTTTCTCTCCCTTTACATTCTTACCGCGCCAGGCGCGATCCATGAATCGGACGGCCTTAGCATGTACGAGGTCACAAAAAGCATCGTGGAATATCATAACTTTTCCGTTCCCGAAGGTGAGGTTACCGGAACAGAAGGATTACATCACAGATATTATTCTCCTTATGGGATAGGCCAATCTATCTTTGCTGTCCCCCTATATGTTTTGGGGAAAATACTTTCTAGCTTCGTTAACATTGAGCCCAGATTCTTAATCAAATTTATGGTCTCGATGTTCAGTCCCATAGTAACCGCATTTACCTGTTTGCTTATTTACAAACTTGGAAGAAAATTTGATTATTCGATCAGGACCTCTGCCATACTTTCACTCTCGTACGGGTTAGCTACCATGGCCTGGCCCTACTCAAAGATGTTTTTCAGCGAACCCTTGTTGAATCTATTTATTCTTTCCTCAGTCTATCTTGTCATCGGTCTGGGTGGACAAGGTCGGCTGCGGGCAATATGGTTTTCCGGGATCTTCTTGGGTCTAGCAATAATCACTAAGATAGCAGCTCTCATTCTAATTCCAAGTTTTCTGGTCTACGTAGCCTTGCTCTCAAGAGAGGAGGGGAACTTCCTGAGGATTTCCAAGGATACTGTTAGGAACCTGGTGTCCTTCGCCATACCTGTAGCTGTTTTTATCCTCCTGGTGGGATTCTATAATTATGTTAGATTTGGGTCTGCTTTCATTACTGGTTACATCCCGGAAAATATCGGCTTCAGTACCCCCTTTCTTTTAGGTTTATATGGACTTCTAGCTTCTCCGGGGAAAAGTTTCTTTCTCTACAATCCCATTTTGGGAGTCTCACTATTTGGTTTAGTCGAGTTCTATAAGAAAAAGGCCAAAGAGTTCGTTCTATTTGTGCTCCTGGTCCTCACCAACCTGTTTTTCTTCTCGATTTACAAATTTTGGGAGGGAGGCTGGGGTTGGGGGCCCAGGTTCTTAGTTATCATAATTCCCTATTTCATTCTGTTTTTGGGCACTTTTCTGGAGAAACATCGTGCCAAGAAGTGGGTACTAATCATTTCTCTAGTGCTCATCGCATCGTTTTTGGTCCAGATGCCTGCTATTTTGGTTACGTATCAAAGACATTACTACGAAATGTCCCTAATTTTTGAAGAAGACTTTACCCAGAGGATCAATTTTGAGCCGAAGTACTCCCCATTGATCAACCAGTGGAAACAGGTCGGCGTTATTTTGAGAAATACTCAAGAAGAAGGTTTTTTGCAAGGGATGGCTCTTAGGCAGGCAGAGGGAAGATTGATTGTGCCAGAAAACACGCGAGAACGAGTGGAATATCTGTTGGAAAATAACATTTTCTACAATAGTTTTGACTTTTGGCTACCATACCTCTATTATTTTGGCTTCTCTCCCAAAATAATTCTTCTAATTGCCTCTGGGCTAGTTCTGAGCATAGTCATCTCAGGTCACAGGATCTTAAGCATTATAAGAGTCCCGTGAGGCCTTCTCTGAAAGTAAGGCTTCTTCAACGATCTCTTTCGCTCTCGTCGCCACACTCTCTTCTGAAAACTCTCTCACTACTCTTTCCCTTCCCTCCATTCCCATTTTGGTTGCCAGATTTCTGTCGCTGAGCAGTTCAATGGCAGCTTCTGTTATCTCCTTGACGCTGGTAGGATTTACCAAAAGACCAGTGACTCCGTCGACTACTGCTTCCTGGCTGCCCCCAGACCTTCCCGCTATTACTGCCTTTCCACACGCATTTGCTTCCAGATACACAATCCCGAAGCCCTCACCGAGCAGTTTATCTGCCTTCCTGATAACTCTACTCGGCATAACGAAGACGTCGCAACTGTTGTAATATGCTGGTAAGTCCTCGTTTTGGACAAAGCCAGCGAAGATAACAAATTTTTCCACTCCGAACTTGCGCGTCAGGTTTCTCAGCCTTGCTTCGTCATCCCCCCCGCCCACTATCAGATATTTTACATTCGGGACTTTTTCCACAATTTTCGGCAGAGCCCTTATCACGTAATCATGGCCTTTATACTGCTCTTCTGATGCCAGCCGCCCCACAGTCAGCAGAATTTTTGCTTCTCCGAGACCATACTTATTAATGATTTCTGTATCGGGCGGGCTAGGACAGAACTTGCCCACATCTACGCTATTCCTGATCAGCACCACCCTATGCTCCTGAATCCCCTTTTCTATCAGCCTGTTTTTAGTGTATTCACTAACAGTCACTATCCTCAGGGAATTCTTCAGGTATTTGATATCCCGCACTCTCAAGTTACCCCATACTTCCGTTCCGTGGGTAAGCAGAAAGTAAGGCTTTCTGAAAATTTTCTTAAATAGCCAGCCCCAGAACCCCAACTGGATGTGGCCGCATAGGATCAGATCAATCCTATGCGCCAGTAGTATTTTCATTATCTTGAAGAAGAGAAGGACCTTGTGATACCACCGAAAAATGATCATTCTCTCTTCCCGGAGAACGAATCTCTTAGCAACAGGGAAGAGTTGGTAACGAACTTCACTGCGGCTACAGTACACTTTGTGAGAGAAAGGGATGACGAGGATGTTGTCCGGACCAAATGCTTTACCAAGGCTACTAGCCAAGACATGATTATATTTCTGTATGCCACCGGGGAGCGGATAGATTTCTGTTACCAGGAATAGGATTTTCATATAGCTCTCTCATACTCTTCTCTTACGTGTGTCTTCTCTATCCGGATTTTTTTTGGTATGCTCTTGAAGATAATATCAGATTTGCCTTGTTCTCAAAAGAAAAGTCTAAACCGCAAGGAGTTTGGATTACAATATCTGGCAAGGTCGCGAAGTTGAAGATCCTGGTAATAAGCCACACTTATATGACCAAGATAAACAGAAACAAACTCTATGAGCTGGCTAAGCGCGATGGAGTCGAGGTCTACGTCATAACTCCCAGGAAGTGGAAAACGGAGATGCATTTGTTGGAGTCTAAGCAGTTTGAGGGAGAGAACGTACAGGTCATACCCCTCAGGACCGTATTTGCCGGCAACGAATCCTTCTACTTCTATCTTCCCACCCTTTTCTATCATGTATGGAAGATACAACCCGACATTATTCACGTAGAGCAGGGTGCTGACGCGTTCTCCTATTTTCAGACTCTAATAGCGAAAAGGCTATTTGCTCCCAGGGCCAAGTGTCTCTTTTTCACCTGGGTTAATTGGGAGACACATAATCGCTTTCCCGTCTCCTTTTTTGAGAGATTTAATCTGAGACATTCTGACTATGCTATCTGCGGGAATAGAGAGGCGGCTGATTTACTACGGAGAAAAAGTTTTGAAAAACCAATTAAAGTTCTACCCCAACTGGGGGTCGACACTGAACTGTTTCGCAAGAAAGATGTCAGTGATCTAAAAACTCGATTGGGACTCGAGCATTTTACTGTTGGTTTCATTGGTAGGTTAGTTCGGGAAAAGGGCGTTCTGGATTTAGTTGAGGCAGCAAGCAGGTTGGAGGTTCCGGTTAACCTGCTTATAGTAGGTAGTGGGGATTTAAGAGATGCGCTCTTGCGACGGGCAGCAGAGTTAGGCATTGGCGGAAAAGTTAAGATTGTCGATTCCGTGTCCCATGAACAAGTAGTCAATTATTTGAATTGTCTTGATGTCCTCGTCCTGCCCTCCCACACTACCCAAAATTGGAAAGAACAGTTCGGCCATATCCTGGTAGAAGCTATGGCTTGTGAAGTGCCGGTAATCGGCTCCTCCTCTGCTGAGATTCCCAACGTCGTTGGTGAAGCGGGATTGATATTTAAGGAAGGAGACGTGAATGATCTCCACGAGAAACTGGAAACGTTATTGCAAGATGAACATCTTCGATTTGAATTAGTGAAGAAGGGGAAAAGGAGGGTGTTAGAGAAATACACCCACCAAAAAATCGCTGAGGAAACCCTTGGGTTGTACAAGGAGTTAATGACGTCGGCATAAGTCCCCTGCACCTTGAGGACAGATAATATCTTTCGGGAAAGAAAGATTGGGAATCTCTATGAAATTGCTGAGAAGTTCGCCTATTCCCAAGTTTGTCATAGCGATAGCATTTTTATATGCACTATACTATCCATTTCTGTACCAGGTCTTGTATTTATCAACTCCTGCTGGGTACACCTTTATAGGTGGAAGGTCCATGGACGATGGGATATTGTTGTATTTCATGAAGTCATTTCAAAATGACTTCGCAAATCCGTGGTCGTATCTCCTTCCCATGAAAACATATA
>CAYYBB010000074.1:0-9272 GCA_964469465.1 uncultured Actinomycetota bacterium | reverse complement strand
GGAAATTGGTCTCCGAAGGTGTGTACCAGAACTTCTCCGGAGGGATCAAGAATGAAAACATAGCGCACATCCTGGTTATTGTCCACCGTGTCCCGCAGGAGTTCATAAAGAGCGAAGGTATTGTTGGTGAGAATGAGATCTGTGCTTCGGGCCGCTACATCTCTGGTAATAGAAATGGCCTGCTTGTCCAACTGCTCGGCCAGGGTCCGGCTCAAACTGGCCCGGATCTGGAAAGTCACTCCCAGGCCCAACAGGAGTACCAGACCCAGTACGATACCCATTATTTTTACCCGAACCGGCACTGCTCCAGCTACAGACCAGAACAATGACCACAGCTTGCTTACTTTCATCCCTGTTGCTCCAAACTGGCTATCATCTCCCGTATGGAGTCATAGGCTATATCATCGATAATCACGAATCGATCGATCATCAGGTCCTGGAGAATCCTCCTTCCCTCCTCATCCTGATCCATAGTTAGAAAAACATCCCCGAGCTGAGTTTTAAGTTCCAAGTTGAGACGGGGATGTACCACAATAGGAGGGGCTCCATAGGGAGGCGATTTCCAGATAATTTTGGTTCTGGCTATGTATTCTAAACCTCGAGCCAGGGCGTAGTCATAGACCAGGCTATCTACTGCCGCACCGTCCACCAGTTTTTCCGCTACCGCTTTCATGGAATTATCATGGCTATAGGTATAGATGTATTTTCTGAAGAAAGATTCGGGCGTCTCTCCCATCTGCCATAACAGGTATACAGGCACCAGTCTCCCGGTGTTGGACAGGGGATCGGAAAAGGCAAAGGTCTTACCTCTCAAATCTTCCAGGCTCTGAGCTTCGCTATCCAGAGGTACAATTAGATAGGAGTAGTAAACAGCCTGGCCCTGGACCTGGGGAGCCACCAGGAGTTCCATGTCAAAATCTCTCTTCCCCTCCACGTAAGCCCTGGTGCAGACAAGAGCCACATCAATATTGCCTGACCGTACCAAGTCATTGACCTCAGCGTAGGTTTGCCGCTGGATCAGCTCTACGGGACGGTCCAATTTCTGGCTCAGATAGTTCAGAAGTTCATCATAACTTCTGATGGTCTCCTTAGGAGAGATTACCGCAGCAATGGCTACCCGAAGAGGCGCCCTGCCCGACTCGGAATTGGAGAAGGAGTCATATTCAATGGCGTTCGGATTATCCACCGAAAGCCTGACTTTTTGGTACTGCTGCCTCTGCCCACATCCTGCCAGGACTAGGAGGGAAAAGAGGATTACCAGAATCAGAAAGGCCATTGCCAGCCTCGGGGTCACTCTAAGCATGGATCAGTTCCTCCCTTTGGGGTCCCAGGGCTAGTATAGGGGAAGAAATTAGAGCTGGTCAATAAGAGAGGAATGATCCAGGAATGACATTGGTCGGGGCGGGCGGATTTGAACCGCCGACCCCCTGCTCCCAAAGCAGGTGCGCTGACCAAGCTGCGCTACGCCCCGATGCACCAGCAGAGAAGACAGGGTTAGTATAATTCAAGCAACCAACACAGGTCAACTTGAGCTTCGAGAGATTAGATCTGAACTTCTACCAACTTCCTGCTACAGCTTTCTTATTCTTGGGAGGTACTATGAAGAACAGGCTCACCAATTTTGGAGTGGTCACTACAATTCTTGAGATCAACGATCTTAAGCAGAGACCGCAGGGCCTTGGCCCGATGACTTATTTCGTTCTTCTCGGCCAGGGTAAGCTCCGCCATGGTTCTGGTGAATCCGTTGGGAATAAAGATGGGATCATACCCGAATCCCCCCTTACCCCTCCTGTTGAAAGTAATTCTTCCCGGGCATATCCCCTGAGCGACGTAACACCTTCCCCTGGGAGTCAGCAGGACCGCCACGCACCTGAACCTGGCTCCCTTCCTGTCTTCGGGGCATCCCTGCATTTCCCGCAGTACTTTCTGGATGTTCTCCTCGTCCGTTGCTCCATAGCTCGCGTATCTGGAGGAGAGGACTCCGGGCCGGCCATCCAGATATTCTATCTCCAGACCGGAGTCGTCTGCCAGCACCGGTAGCCCGTGAAATCTGACCAAATCCCTGGCCTTGATCAGGGCATTCTCGGCAAAAGAAGATCCTCTTTCTTCAATCTCCGGCCAGCTCTTGAAGTCCCTGAAGGTAAGTATCTTGAATTTGGAATCCTTTAAGAGGTTTTCGATTTCCCTGATCTTGCCCGAGTTCTTGGTGGCCAGAATTACCTCGATCATTTTTTCTTGATCAGGGACTCACCGAGAGCAGCTCTCTGGATCCCAATTAGATGTGAAATTCCCTCCGCCGCCAGGTCCAGCATCCGAGACAGCCTACCTATGGAAAAGGGTTTTCCCTCGGCTGTCCCCTGAATCTCGATTATGTCCAGAGAGCTGGTCATGACCACGTTTAGATCTACCTCAGCACACTTATCCTCTTCAAAACAGAGGTCCAGGAGAACTTCTTCCTTAACCTGGCCCACGCTGGTGGCAGCCACATAGTCCCGGATGGGGTATTCGGTAATTTTCTTCTCGTTCATCAATTTGTTGACACACTCAAACAGAGCAATGTAGGAGCCGGTTATGGAGGCGGCTCTGGTCCCTCCATCAGCGACAATCACATCACAATCGATCCAAATAGTCATATTATTCAAGAGATTAAGATCGACCACCGCTCTCATGGATCGGCCGATGATTCTCTGAATCTCATGCGACCGCCCACTTATCCTCCCTTTAACTGAATCTCTGATGGTCCTGGTGTGAGTAGCGCGGGGAAGGAGAGAGTATTCGGCCGAAATCCAGCCTCCCGCTAAACCCTGTTCCCTAATGAAAAGAGGCACTTTGGGATCCACACTGGCCGTACAGATGACCTTGGTCTTCCCCACCTCAATCATGGCTGAACCCTCGGCGTAGGGAATATAATTACGGGTGATTCTGACTTCTCTCATCTCGTTGGGTTTGCGCCCATCAATCCTGACCATTGGATTTTCCCGTCTTTCTCATGGGGAATGGAGATCTATGGTTTCGGTCTCTTCTATTTCCTGGCCCAGGAACCATCCCCCTATTTCGAAAAAGAGCCTTCCGCCTCCTGTAGCCAGAAATCTGTGACGAGGAGGACGGTCTGAATGCCTCAACTGAGCCTTAGCCGTAAGGATCCTTTTCACCTCCTGGGCAGTGACTCTGGCTGAGTTGATGATCTGGATATCCTCACCCACAATCTTCTTTATCAGTCCTTCTATCAAAGGGTAATGGGTACATCCCAGAATCAGAACGTCTATCCCTCCCTCTATTTGAGGGCGAAGATAGAATCTGACTTTCTCTTCGATGCGGCTCCCTTCCAATTCTCCTCTTTCGATAAAATCCACCAGAGTGGGACAGGCCCGGGTGAAAACCTCCGTTTGGCCGTCCATGGTACTGATAATTCTTCTGTAAGCATCACTTTTGGTAGTCGCTTTGGTAGCAATAACCCCTACTTTTTTTGCCCTGGTGGAAAGACAGGCGGCTCTGGCCCCTGGTTCAATAACTCCGATAATGGGAACATTATTAATCTCTTGCGCATCCTGCAGTCCGGCGGCAGTAGCTGTGTTGCAGGCAATGACTATCAGCTTGACATCCTGCTTCCTCATAAAGTTCACTATCTCAAACACGAAGCCCCTTACCTCATCCAGCTCCCGGGGCCCGTAGGGAACTCGGGCTGTATCTCCCAGATACAATATCTCCTCATCAGGAAGAAGATGGATTATTTCCTTGACTACTGTAAGCCCCCCTACTCCCGAATCAAATATTCCGATGGGCCTGTTGTCCATACCTCACCTTTCGGCTATCAAAGAAAACGGTCAACTGCTAAAAAAATAACTCTGAAACACCGAAGTCTCAGAGTTTTTTCTCCCAAAAAACTGGTGGAGGCGGCGGGATTCGAACCCGCGTCCGAAGGCATCCCAGGAGGAACTTCTACAAGCTTATCCAATCTTTTCCTTTCGCCTGCGGAACGCGGACTGGAACGCTTTCCGCAAACTATCCCCGAAGATTTCCCCTGGCGCTCCCCGGGAGAAAGCGTCCGGGTAGTCTACTTGATGACGCCTGGCTGAAGCCGTAGACAAACTTCAGCAGACGTAGCTGCTCTTAATTAGGCAGCTAGTGCAAGATTTTCATCCGCACTTACATTTGGGCCCAGTTTTTCACGAGGACCTGGAACCTCGGCTTGCTATTCCTCTAAGAACTACCTTCGTCGAAACCGAAGCGCCCCCTTATCCTTTCTAGCTTTGAGGGTTCTCTCTATCTCCCTCTCCGCAGTCTTTTTGGCCAGCACTTCCCGCTTATCGTAAGCTTTCTTGCCCCTGGCCAGCCCCAGCTCAACTTTTGCTTTTCCGTCCACGAAATACATCTTTAGAGGTACCAGGGTCATCCCTGATTCCTGACTTTTCCCCTCCAGGCGCCTGATCTCGCTCTTGTGCATCAAGAGCTTCCTTGACCTCAAGGGATCGTGATTGCTCACGCTTCCTTTGGAGTAGGGACTAATATGCACATTATGGAGAAATAGCTCTCCATGTTCCACCCGGGCATAGCCATCTTTCAGATTAACCCGGCGCTCCCTCAGGGATTTAACTTCCGTGCCTCGAAGGGATATCCCTGCTTCGTACGACTCCAGAATAAAGTAGTCGTGGAAAGCTTTCTTATTTTGAACCACAATGGTCTTTTCGACCAAGCTCCCTTCCTCTGGCCAGGCAGAGCAAAAATTCTTCTGTACTTAATTATAACATAAGGCTGAAATGTTGTCCAAAGGTACCGTCCCGGAAGTCTCCCTCTCCCAACACCTACCACCCAAGACTATCCTGTTCGCTAGCCCCTCTAGCAAAGCGGTCTAAAGGCTCGTGGAACTGGATGGTTCAGGCAGCCCAACTGACTACAGGTGATAGCTATTCTCACCCTGCTTCTTTGAAATCCTTCACCCACTTCCCAGCCATAAGCTCTTTGAGAACTTCCATGCCCTTATTCAGAACAATATCCTCCTGCTCCTCCCCCTCTAATTTGACCACCACATCCGGCTCAATGCCCACCTGGTCATTGCTTCGGCCGGAGGGAAGGTGGAAAAGGGCGCTGGTCAACTTTATTCCTGAACCGTCCGGCAGGGGCTCGATCACCTGCACCGAGCCCTTCCCAAAAGTCTTCTCTCCCACCAGAACGGCCCGATCATTATCCCCTAAAGCACCGGCAGTGAGCTCGGAGGCGCTGGCGGTGAACCTGTCTATCAGCACCACCATAGGAGTTTCCTCATCTCCGGTTCCTTTCCCCTGATATACCTCTTCGTTACCCTCCTTTCCTCGTACCGCTACAATAGTGCCCTGGCTGATAAAGAGACGGGATACCTCTACTGCATCGGTGAGGGGACCCCCGAAATTATGCCTCAAGTCGAAAATAATGCCCGCAGCTCCCTCATCTTTCAACTCCTTCAGTGCCCTTTTCACCTCCGCAGCTCCACCTACGCTGAAAAATTCATAGCGAAGATAGCCTATTTTATCCTCCATCATTTCGGAGACCACTGAGGGCACTCGGAACTCCTCGCGGATCAACTCTACTTCATAGATTTCTCCAGACTCTCCTCTCTCAAGCTTTATCCTGACTTTAGTCCCCTTCTCGCCCTTGATCATAGCCACCGCTTTGTCAATATCCATTCCCTGCACCGACTGGCCATCCACTGCCAGAATAATGTCTCCCGATTTGATACCAGCTCTGTAGGCTGGCGTCCCTTTGATGGGGGCAACCACTATTAGTTTGTCATCCTCTTTGGTAACAAACATTCCCACTCCAGAGGTCCGGCCCCGGTAGTCTTCCATGATTATCTGGTAGTCGTGAGGACTATAGTAGACCGCATGCTCATCTTCCAGAGACTCAAGCATCCCCTTAATAGCTGCTTCGCGAAGGGTTTGGAGAGAGACGTCCTTAAGGGAATCCTTAATAATAAGCTTCATAGCTTCCTGGATAACCTTTGCTGATTCGGTAATATCTTCCGCTGAAGGCTGGTCCCCCAGAGCAGTTTGAATTTCCTCTTTCAGAGACAGAAAATTTTGGGAGTAGAGAACTCCAGAAGCAAATCCGGAACTGAGAAGGGATATGGCCATGAAAAGCGAAAGCAGAACCACGAGGATCTTCTTTTTAGCAGACATGAGTTATCTTTCCTTTCTAAGGGAAACTCTATCAGAGACAAAGCTTGATTTGGAATAGCTACCTACAGATTAATTATACCCCAGGGAGAACTTCTCAGGACATATCGCGGAAGAGGCGCTCCTGACCCCTTTGCCTACTTCAAAATATCAATTTCCTTCTGAATTGTGTGAGAGGAAACGGCATTTGCAGCAAGAGTATAGCTGTGAAAGTTTGAGAAATGGGGAGAATTTTTTGAAGAGCAACTCTTCTTCTAGCCCAGAGGATTTACTGGAGAACCATTTACTCTAACCTCAAAATGAAGGTGAGGTCCGGTGGAATTTCCCGTCGATCCCACATAGCCGATGATCTGGCCGGCTTTTACCTTCTGTCCCACGGATACAGCATTTCTGGAATTATGGGCATAGAGAGTAGAAATGCCCCCTCCGTGATATATCACTATGTAGTTTCCATACCCACCCCCATAGCCGGTGTTCACCTGAACTACCGTACCGTCAGCAGCGGCGTATATGGGCGTCCCATAGCTCCTGGGAATGTCTATTCCCGTATGCAGTCTCCCCCATCTCGGCCCAAATCCAGAACTTATGGCGCCCCCTGAGGTAGGCCAGATCAGTCGCCCCGAAGGCGCCTTCCCTCCAGTGTAAATGGCCAGAGCCGCCTGAATGGCCTGAGAACGCCTTTCCAGCTCGTCCTCGATGGCCTCCAGGGCCTTCACATCTTGCCGGGCCTCGTTGATAAGAGCACCCTTCTCCTCATATTTAGCCAGGATCTCGTTCTTCTTGGCCTCGGCCTTCCGGACTACTTCTTCCACCCGGGCCTTTTCTGTCAGCAGGAGCTGCTCCTTGTCCTCGATCTTCTCCCTCTTGGACTGAGCCTCCTCGTTGAGTTCTCTGATCTCCTCTATTATGCGGGCATCCTGCTCTGCCAGTCTGATCATGAGGACCCATCTGTTCACAAAATCGGAAAGATCCCTGGACTCCAGGAGAAGACCCACATAGTTAGGATCGCGCTCCTTGTAGATGGCAGCCGCCCTCTGGTTAAGGATCTCTGTCTTCCCGGCCAGCTTCGTCTCCACCTCGGCCAGCTCACTCTCCAGGGTCAGAAGTTCCTTTTGGGTCTCCTCCACTCTAGCATTCAGATCATCCAGCTCCTGACGCAGGGCGTCCAGTTGATCCTGAGCTTTGCCCAACTCTACTTCTATGGTTTTTAACTGAGTCAGGTACTGGTTCTCTTTGCTCTCAGCCTCTTTGATCTTCTTTTGGACTTCTTCCTTCTTCTGCTGAATGTCCTTTAGTTCATCTTGAGGTGAGTAGGCCAGGGCACTCTGGAAGGAGAATATTACTATGAGGATAAGGCTTATAACGGGGATATATCTGCTAACCTTCTTTTTCCCCTTCATCATTTTGCCACGTTGGCTCAATTGTGCACTGCTCCGCTAAAACAGTACAATCTCACGATAGTCCCTTCTTGTAAGTTTGGTGATCCTTTTCCAGGCTATTTAGGCTCAGGCTCTTTAGACCCGCAGAAATCTCCTCAGAGCAACTCCACTGCCAACTGCTCCTATGGAGGCGCCCACTACCAGTATCATGGTAAAAACCTGCAACTGGATAGGCTCGCTGCCGGTAAGAGCCAGAGTCCAAATGTGAAGAGCACTCACTATAGCTTCTTCCACCCGGATCAGCAGAAAAGAGTTAGTCATCCAGATCAGAAAAAGGGCAATGGCACCACCAGCCACTCCCTCGATTATGCCCTCGAAGATGAAGGGCCAGGTAATAAACCAATTGGAAGCCCCTACCAGCCTCATCACTTCAACTTCCTTGCGTCGGGCATAAATAGCCAGGCGGATGGTGTTATAGATCAGGATGAAAGCGGAGAAGAACAAGAGAAGAATTACCAGACCAATGATGATTCCCAGAACGGTGGTTATGGAGAACAACTTTCGCACATATTCCTGGCCGTAAACCAGATCATCGATTCCCTCTCGATAATCCCCATTCTCCTGAAGAAATCTGTTGGCTACTGTTTCTACTGTCTTGGGATCCTTGAGGCTGATTTCAAAAGAAGCAGGAAAGGGGTTGCCCTGAATTTCTTTGACAATATCTGAATCTTCGCCCACTGTTTCGATAAATCTCTCCAGAGCCTGCTCTTTAGAGATATACTTTACTGACCTGACCTCCTCCCAGGACCTTATCTCCTCTTCCAGAGTATCTCTGGCCTGGGGGCTTGTGTCATCCTTCAGGTAGACACTTATCTCTACCTGTCTTTCAATAGCATCTATGACCGCTCTGGCATTGTAGATCAGAAAGGAGAAAAGACCGACAATGAAAAGGGAGATAGCGACCGTGCTTATTGCCGCCACGCTCATTAGCCAGTTCCTTCTCAGGCTGACTAGAGCCTCCATAAAGAAGTACCTGGGGTTAAGTCTCATACCCGTAGACGCCCTTCTGTTGATCCCGGACCACTTCTCCCTCGTCCAGCTCGACGACGCGCATGCGCACGGAATCCACTAGAGCTTTGTCGTGAGTGGCCATGAGGACGGTGGTGCCGATCTTGTTTATCCTGCTGATAAGCTTCATTATCCCTTCTGAGGTGTACGGATCCAGATTACCCGTGGGTTCATCCGCCAGAAGCATGGGTGGCCGGTTAACGAATGCTCTGGCCATAGAGACTCTCTGCTGTTCCCCGGCGGACAGCTCGTGGGGATAGTGCTCAACCTTCTCCGCCAAACCCACCAACTGCAGAACCTGAGGGACCTGAGATCGAATAACATAAGAGGGCTTGCCAATAACTTCCAGAGCAAAGGCTATATTCTCGAAGACAGTCTTATTGGGCAGGAGCTTAAAATCTTGAAAGATACATCCTATATTCCTCCGAAGCTGGGGGATCTTCCAGGAACTCAGCTGTCTCAAATTCTTGCCAGCCACAAATATGTCCCCAGAGGTGGGCTCAATTTCCTTGAGGAGGAGCTTGATGATCGTAGATTTTCCTGCACCACTGGGACCTACCAGAAAAACGAATTCTCCCTTTTCTACCTCCATAGATACATTGCGGAGAGCGAATATCTTGGTCCCATACCTTTTGGTCACGTTCCGAAAAACAATCATACCCATCTCTCTCCTCCC
>CAYYBB010000073.1:0-9315 GCA_964469465.1 uncultured Actinomycetota bacterium | reverse complement strand
TGCCCTTGCACTGCAGGTAGATGTCTCAAGCTGGAAAGATGTCACTGATATGGTTGACCGTACTCTTCAGGAATTTGGGACAGTAGATATATTGGTAAACAACGCTGCCATCCAGGGCCCCATAGGCCCCACAGTCGAAACTGACGTAGAGGATTGGATAAGAACTATCAAGATCAACTTGATTGGGCCCTACCTTTGTTGCAAGGCCGTACTGCCCTTCATGATTAAACGCAGACAGGGCAAAATCATAAATCTATCTGGCGGAGGCTCTACCTACCCTCGTCCCTACTTCACCGCCTACGGCTCCTCCAAAACAGCCCTGGTGCGGTTCACTGAAACCTTGGCGGAAGAGGTAAAAGAGTACAATATCCAGGTCAATGCCATAGCTCCGGGTGCGGTGAATACCCGCATGTTGGAGCAAGTCCTGGCGGCAGGTGAGGTAGCAGGAGAAAAAGCTCTCTTCGAGGCGAGGCGCCAAAGAGAAACAGGAGGAACACCTCCCGAAATGGCCGCAGGCCTGGCAGTGTTTCTGGCTTCAGGGGAGTCTGATGGGCTGACCGGCAGATTAATAAGTGCGGTCTGGGATGATTGGCGGAATATGGCTGAGCGGATTCCAGAGATTATGGCCTCGGATATATATACGTTGCGTCGGATCTCAGCAAGATAAAGTTTTTGCAGTACCTCAGCCATCGGTGACAATACGGAGTAAAAGCCATGATGCGAGTCGGGTTAGTGGGTGCAGGTCTCATAGGCAGGCGCAGAGCTAACGTAGTAAAGGAGTTTGATAGTACAGACTTACTGGTAGTGGCCGATGTGGATTCGACGAGGGCAAAACTTGTGGCGGAGGAGACGGGATGTAAAGCTACTACCGACTGGCAGAGCATTGTAGCAAGAAATGATATTGAAACGCTGATAGTTTCCACTCCCCACAAGTTCCTTGCACCCATAAGCATGGCGGCCCTGAAAAGCGGAAAGCACGTACTTTGCGAAAAACCTTTGGCCAGAAACCCCGAAGAAGCAGAAAAGATGGTAGAAGTGGCCAAGGCTAGTAAGGTGAGGCTAAAGACAGGGTTCAATCACCGCTACCACCCAGCCATACGTAAAGCTCGAGAGCTGGTTGATCAAGGGATCATTGGCGAGCAGAACTTCATCCGCTGTCGCTACGGACATGGAGGCAGACCAGGATATGAGAAGGAATGGAGAGCGAGTGCCGAGATATCCGGAGGTGGCGAGCTGCTAGATCAGGGCGTGCACGCGCTGGATCTTTTTCGCTGGTTCATGGGAGACTTCAGCGAGGCCTTTGGTTTTGTAACCACCAGATTCTGGGATATCAGCCCATTAGAAGATAACGCTTTTGCCCTTTTTCGTACTGACAGAGGACAGATAGCTTCGCTGCATGTTAGTTGGACCCAGTGGAAGAATCTTTTCTCCTTGGAGATCTTTGGGCAAGAAGGATACCTCATAGTTGATGGCCTGGGCGGCAGCTATGGCCCTGAACACCTAATTGTAGGTAGAAGATCCCCCACTTCAGGGCTACCCCAAGAGGAACTTTTCGAATTTCCGGGCCAGGACAATTCCTGGTATGAGGAATGGAAGGAGTTTGTCACAGCTATTCAAGAACAGCGCGAGCCCTTGGCCAGTGGATATGACGGCTGGCAAGCCCTTAGAATGGCCTATGCTGTATATGAGGCTGCTAAGAAAAAACGCCCAATGAAATTATAACGGCTCGAGAAGTGCCTCGACTTCTGAGCTCATAGCTAATTCTAAAATATTCACCTCGGATCCTTACTACATATCTTGGATTGCTACCTTGGTAATCCGGATATCCGTCTCTAGCGATCGTACCTTTGTGGCCGAGTAGATTTCCTGTATGAAAGCCATGATTCTAGCTGCTGGCCAGGGAACAAGGTTGAGGCCTCTTACTAATCATACTCCTAAACCTATGCTTCCTATTGCTGGCAAGCCTCTTTTGGAATATACCATTGAGCTTCTCCAAAGGCACCAGGTCAAAGATGTTGTCATAAACCTTCATCACTGTCCTGAAGAGATCACCAATCACTTTGGAGATGGGGGGAAGTGGGGTCTTCATATCACGTACTCCAGAGAGCCGAAATTGCTGGGAACTGCTGGAGCGGTGAAGAAGATGGAGTCTTTTTTCGATGATACCTTTCTGGTCATCTACGGAGATAATCTCAGTAACTGCAACATCTCCCGCTTGGCCGATTTCCACCGTGCCAGGAAAGGAATAGGGACTATTGCTATTCACAGGAGAGAAAACCCCTCTGCCAGCGGCATGGTCAAGCTTGGGAAGGATGCTCGGATCGGGGAATTTGTGGAAAAACCAGCCCATGAACAGGTGTCCAGCAATCTGGTGAGCGCTGGGATTTTGGTCCTTGAGCCCAGGGTATTGGAATGTATCCCCGAGGGTCAGATGTACGACTTTGGCAGCCATCTTTTCCCCCAACTTTTGGAGAGAGGAGAGAGACTTTATGGCTATTTGATGAGCGAAGATCTGCTTTGGATAGATACCCCTGAGGATTACCAATATGTCCAGGACTACGTCTCAGAAGGGAGGTTTAACCTACAGTGATAATAACCAGGGCTCCTTTGCGCATCTCCTTAGGAGGCGGAGGCACTGATTTACCCTCCTATTATTCCAAATACGGTGGCTTCATCCTTAGTGCGGCTATTGATAAATATGTCTTTATCAATCTGAACAGACTCAAGATCGACGATTTCATCAGGTTGAAGTATTCCAAAACGGAGCAGGTAAATACTATCCAGGAAATACAACACCCCCTTCTCAGGGAGGCTCTCCGGCTAACGGGGGTGGATAGCGGGCTGGAGATAGCCTCCATGGCCGATGTGCCTGCCGGCACTGGTCTGGGTTCCTCAGGCAGCTTCCTGGTCTCTCTTCTTGTGGCCCTGCACACTCTTAAAAGAGAACATATTTCTACTCAGGACTTGGCTGAGGAGGCCTGTCACATAGAGATCGACATTGTTGGACAGCCAGTGGGCAAACACGATCAATACCTGGCTGCCTTTGGGGGACTCACTTGCCTGGATATCGCGCCGGATGGAAAAGTAGCGGTTAGCCCTCTGGAGATATCCTCTCATGATCTGGACGAACTCAGAAATAGCATTTTATTGTTCTATACTGGCATCCTGCGGCCCAGCTTCGATATCCTGAGCGATCAAAAAGAGGATACTAGCAAAGGAGCTCAAGAAGTAGTGGACAGTCTGCATACCACAAAAGAGCTAGGACTGGAGATCAAAAGAGCCCTGGAGAAGGGGAACCTGAAATACTTCGGGGAGCTATTGGACGTCCATTGGCAGAATAAGAAGAGGCGCTCAGGCAAGATCTCCAATCCTGACATCGACCGCTGGTATGAGGTGGCCAAAGCCAATGGAGCCCTGGGCGGTAAGATCATGGGTGCCGGAGGTGGAGGCTTTTTCATGTTCTACTGTCCCAATGACCGTAAGGCTCAGTTGAGAAGGGCCATGGCCAGGGAAGGCCTTCGGGAAATGAGCATTAATTTTGACCTGGAGGGAGCCAGGGTGCTGATGAACTTCTAGCGGATGGTGTGGCATCTGATCTGGCCTTCATAAATGGCTTTGCCTTCCAGGTGGCCACCATCTAAAGTGAGAGTGAGCAAGGAGAGAGGATGAAGAACCAAAAATACATCGACCAGTACTTTGCCGAGATGGAGAGGATTATCCATAGTATCTCTCGGGAAGACATCGACCGAGCGGTGGAGCTACTTTTCGAGACCTGGCAGAAGGAGGGCACCGTTTTCATCATGGGCAATGGTGGCTCTGCTTCCACGGCCACCCATTTCGTTTGCGATCTGGCCAAGGTGACCATAGTAGAGGGCCGGAAGCGATTCAAAGTGGTAGGACTCACAGATAACATCCCTTTGGTTAGCGCCTGGACCAACGATAGTGGATTCGGCTGCATATTTGCCGAGCAACTGGAGCCCTGGCTGAAGGAAGGGGACGTGCTCATCGGTCTATCCGTACACGGGGGATCGGGACAGGGGGAGGTCGGCCCCTGGTCTCAGAATCTAGTGAAAGCCATGAAGTTAGCCCAACAGCGTAAAGCCAAGATCCTGGGGCTCAGTGGGTTTGACGGTGGAGCCATGAAAGAGATGGTCACTGTCTGCCTGGTGGTACCTATTGACTCAGAACCCTTGGGCACACCTTTAGTTGAGGCCTTTCATGTTGTACTCCATCACCTCATCTGTACTGCCCTCAGGCAGAGAATCGAAGCGACGTAAGGATGCAAGCATGGATCGGGCCATTTTCCTGGATCGGGATGGGGTTATCAACGAAATAGTCTATCACCAGGATATCGGGGTGATTGACACCCCCTTCACACCTCAGCAGTTCCAACTGTTGCCAGGAGTGGCGGAAGCGATTCGCCTGATAAATCAGACCAACTTTAAGGCCATAGTAGTCTCCAATCAGCCCGGAATCGCCAAAAACCATTTTACAGAAGAGATCTTGGAGCAAATCGACCAGAAAATGAGAAAAGAGTTAGCAAAAGAAGGAGCTTTCTTTGATGGGATCTATTATTGTCTACACCATCCGGATGGCAGCAATGGAAAGTATCGCAAGGTATGTGAGTGCAGAAAACCAAAGCCGGGTCTCCTGCTCCAGGCTGCCGGAGATCTCAACATTGACTTGACTCAATCCTACGTGATCGGCGATAGCATAACCGATGTGCTGGCCGGACAAAGGGCAGGTTGTAAAACCCTTTTGATAGGTCGGATGAAGTGCGACTTGTGCAGACTGATGGACAGGGAGGGAGCCAGCCCCGACCTTATCGTAGCTGGTCTGCTGGAGGCCATAAAAGTCATTGAAAGAAGGGAGGCAATAGGTGGAAATCTTTATCGATTCGGCTAATATTGCTGAGATTAAAAAATGGGTCAATTATGGGGTGGTGGATGGTGTAACGACCAATCCCACTATTATGCTCAAGGATGGGGTTTACGACATAGAGGCTGGGGCGAAGGAGATCGCCGCCCTGGTAGATGGACGGCCGGTGAGCGTGGAGGTCATTACCAATGATTTGGATGAAATGTTGGTCCAGGCTCGCACATTTTCCCAATGGGCGCCAAACATTGTAGTCAAGATCCCCATTATAAACGAGAAGGGTGTTCCCTGTCTGGGAGTAATCGAGGCACTAGAGAAAGAAGGGATCAGAGTAAATGCCACAGCTATGATGTCCTTTGGCCAGGTCGTGCTGGCGGCCAAAGGAGGGGCTACCTATGCCAGTATTTTTGCTGGCCGTGTAGCTGACGAAGGCCATGACGCACCTCTGCTAATCCGGATGGCCAGAGAGTGGCTCGAATCCTGGGGATATAGCACCAAGATCATCGTCGGAAGCATTAGAGGGGTAATAGACATCCAGAATGCTGCTACGGCAGGGGCACATGTGATCACTATCCCTCCCCAATTCCTGGCTAAGATGGTAGATCACAAATATACCCGGGAAACTGTACGAGGCTTCATAGATGATGCCCGAAAGGCTTTGGTCGAAATGGGAGGAGTTGGGTTATAGAAAATGGGTAAGGAAGCTGCGAGCAAGGATCATCTAGTTTCCAATCAGAACGAAAGGCGTCTTTACGAGATCTCGAAGCGAATAATAGATGTTACTGTATCTATCCTTGCCTTAGTTTTGTTATCGCCTCTCTGGCTTTTGATCACCGCACTTATTCGTCTGACTTCCCCGGGACCAGCTATCTATCGTACCCAAACTGTAGGAAAAGATAGTAGGCCCTTTACCCTTTACAAGTTTCGCACCATGTACATTGATAATGATGAGAGCGAACATCGACACTGGCTAGAAGAATTTGTCGAACATACTAAACCGTACGCCGTAATAGAGGATAGAGATTGCCAGAAAAAGCCCATCTATAAAGTTATTAAGGACTCCCGGGTCACGCCTTTGGGAAGGATCTTACGCAAGAGTGGGCTGGATGAGGCACCTCAATTCCTTAATGTCCTGAAAGGGGAAATGAGCGTGGTAGGCCCTCGCTCTCCTCGAGTGTTCGAATACGAGCACTATACCGAGCGGGAAAAGAGAAGAGTGGAGGTGTTGCCAGGTATCACCGGATTGTATCAGGTCACCGGCCGCAGTGTAGTGCCTTTTGATGAGATGGTGAGGATCGACCTGGAATATATAGAGAAGAGATCCCTTTGGCTTGATCTGAAGATAATGCTTAAGACCATTCCTGTCATGATTATGGGGAAGGGAGGGTATTGAGAGCTGAGAAAAATACCCTTCCTCTAAAGCTCGATCTAGTGGTCGAGCTGAGCTTTTACTTTTTTGTCCTTTTTACCGGTCTCTTCTGGGTAAGATTTCCGTTTCTGGCCGCGGGCTTGGGATGTACAGTCCTGTTGTTGGGAGCTAGCAGATCTCTAACTGCCCGAAAGCGCCTATTGCCACAAACGCCTTTTGACAAAGTATTTCTCTTCTTGCCGATTCCTCTGGGTTTCTCCTACTGGGCCGCTGTCGATAAGAGAATAGCTCTACTTGGAACATCGGTTGTCATTCTGGCCATTCTGTTCTTCTACTTCGTTGTCGCCAATTTTGACACACCTCCAAAACTCTCCCGAGCACTCTGGATCCTCATTCTTTCCAGCGTCATAGTTTCCGGCTATGGCTTGTACCAGTTCTACGACAACTACCGCCTCTACGGTCAGTTTCCAGACCTGGGGCAAGTCGAGGGCACAAATGTTGACGAATTCCGCCAATTTGAAGAGACGAGAGGACGCTACGCCATCTCATCTACTTTCGGCCACAGAAACAATCTTTCCTGGTTTTTGGTGACCACCAGTTCCATAGCCTTTTTGCTCTTTCTTACGGTCAGAAAGCTGTTACTGAAGATCTTCTTAAGTATAGCCTTTTTGCTGCAAGGGGTAACCCTGGTTCTCTCCTTTTCTCGGGGAGGCTGGATTCAATTTGCAGTAACTTTCCTCATGATGGGCTACTTCTATGCCCTCTTCAAAACTCCCCGCATCTGGAAGATAGTGCTCATAACAGCGCTTCTTTTCATTGTCGCCTCTGGGACTTTCTCCATCATAACTCTCTGGCCGTATCTTCCTGACGTCTTTGCCCATACCCTGATCGAGAGCAACAGGTATTTGGTCTGGCAGGCCTCCTGGTATATGTTTCAAGACTTTCCTTATACGGGAGTAGGCATCGGCAATTTTCCTATCATCTATTCCTTCTACGGTATCCTATCGGGCCAGAGCTACGTCCAGCACCCTCACAATATCTTCCTTTGGGTGGCCGTAGAGACGGGTATCTTCGGCTTCGTGCTTTTCCTAGCGCTGATCATTAAAGGCTTCCTCTGGATGGTGAGCACAGCTCTCAATACCAAAGATCGCTTCTGGTTCCTCTTTAATGTGGTCATGCTAGGGAACCTCATGGGCATCATTGTCCACGGGATGATCGACTGACCATCCGCTGGGAGTATGAGCAGTTCTCATGGGAAGCCTTAATTTGGCTACTGAATTAACAACCTATCGACAGCAGCTTTCAGATCCCGATTCTCCACATGAATATACATGCTTGTAGTAGTTATATTGGAGTGCCCCAAGATCTCTTGTACCAAGGGGAGACTCTCTCCGTTTTTGACCAACGCGGTTGCGCAGGAGTGCCTGAAAGAGTGGGGCGTTACATGTCGGCTAATGCCCGAGAGCGTCACGTATCTGTTAAAGATGTTATAATAGAAGCTCGATACAGAGATTGGCCTGCGCTTCTGGTCCAACAGGACAAACTCCTCGGCCCGTGGCCTCATCACCGCCCGAAGTTGTTTTAATGCCTCCTCAAGTGGTGCAGCCAGCGGAACAGATCTAGTCTTGTTCCCCTTGGCTCTCCTCACCATCATCCAGCCACTACTCAGATTAATATCCTGCCATTTCAGACCCAGGATTTCTGCTCTTCTTAGACCTCCAAATACCAGTAGATGAAATATCACCTTGTCTCGCTCCCTTTCTCCGACGAATCTGGGAGTGATTCCGTCAGGTAAGCTAAGGAAAAGCAACAATTCATCCTTTGTGAGATAGTTTATGTGCGGCTCAGGAAATCTGGGTGTTGTAAGCTTCAAAGAGGGGTCGTTTTTTATCATCTCGGATACTCTGAGGAATTTGAAATATGACCGAAAGGTGGCTATCTTCAGGGCGATGGTCCTATTGCCCAAGTTCCTTCGCTCTTTTATACAAAGGAGATATTTGCGGAGCAAAAGTATGTCCACCTTCCGAATATCCAATATCCCTTGCCACTGCAGAAAGGAGGCAAATTTCTCTAGCTCGGCCCCGTAGTTTGAGAGAGTGTGCGGTGAGGCGTTTCTTTCGATTTGAAGGTAAGCGAGAAAGTCCTTAACAAAGAAAGGATCGTGCCTATGGGTAGTATCATTTTTAGGCGTCTTGGGCGTCTTGCTCTGTATCTTGCCTCCAGTAACCAGGTGAATCTGCTTCTTTTCTCTGATGGCTCGTTGGGTAGTCATAATGTGACTATGGTACCATTAAGGCTATGTGTTGTCAATATTAGACTACCCTATTATACTTGTAGATCAGAGACAAATGATAAGCCGAGAAGCTATGACTTTAGACCAAGTGGATGGTATTCTCTTCAGGAAGTGGAGGGAAGAAAGCAAGCATGGTCTGAAATCATTTTGCAGCCTTTATCAGAGAAGTACTGGAGAGACGCTACACCCGGCAAACCTGAGTCACATGGAGCTGGGAAAAAGGCCCATACCATCTCATGTGATCGAGAAAGCAGCTCCACTTCTGGGCAAGAAGCCGGAAGATTTTCCGGGATACTTCCTGCAAAAAAACTTGCCCTCAAAATTAACTGACCCTCGTTTTAGGCAGGTGATTCAAGAACTAGCCAGAATTGAGGTAAATAAGTTATCGGAAGGGGATTGGGATAGAATAATGGAGGTTCTTCATCATGGGGCTGAAAAGGGGGCTGACAATAGTCAGACTTAGGAGGAATAAGACACAAGAAGCGTTGTGTTTACGTATTGAATACCAGTTTTATCAGCGTCGAGAAATATCAGGTAGAAAGACTTCTGCTGTCCGTTGTCACCGCTGAGGTAGGCACAGGAGGAAAATAAGAAAGTCAGAAACAAGACCAACATGCCAACACCCAGAAGAACATGTAGGCGGTGAAATAGAACGGACACTAATCTAATGAGTGGCTTCGATAAAAATCTGCCTGGCAAGGAAATTATGTTTGCCTTATAACTAGAGATACTCTGGTGAGCTAGCTCTCTTTTCTCGATCCTGGCCTACTTCTCTGCC
>CAYYBB010000072.1:0-9573 GCA_964469465.1 uncultured Actinomycetota bacterium | reverse complement strand
GTTCTTCCAATTCTTCCGTTTTTGATTTAATCTCTTGGCTATCATCGTTAGCTAAAGCGGTCTTTACCTTCAGTATTGCTTTTTCAATCTCTTCTACTTTGGTCTCGTCTAGTCTTCTCGCAGCTTCTTCCATAGTCATTTGAGCCGCGTGGATCATGCTATCCGCCTGAATCCTTATCTCCACTTCCTCTCGTTGCTTCCTATCTTCCTCAGCATAAGCTTGAGCCTCTTCAATCATCCGCTTTACTTCCTCTTCCGACAGTGCCTTTGGAGAGGTAATCCTCATGCTCTGCTTCTTCTCTGTATGCAGATCTTCGGCAGAAACATGTACAATACCATCTGCATCGATGTCAAAAGTCACCTCAATCTGTGGCATTCCTCGTGGAGCTGGAGGGATATCCGTAAGCTGAAATCTACCAAGACTCATATTATACATGGCCATCTCTCGCTCCCCCTGCAAGACATGAATATCTACCTCAGTCTGATTATCGGCAGCGGTGGTAAAGATCTGTCCGCAAGAGGTGGGGATGGTGGTATTTCTTTCAATGATTTTGGCAAATATCCCGCCCTGCGTTTCAATGCCCAGAGATAAGGGAGTAACATCCACCAAAACCGCCTTCCTCACTTCGCCCGCTAAGATACCAGCTTGAATCGCCGCTCCAATGGCAACAACCTCATCTGGATTAATATCCTTATAAGGCTCTTTGCCTATCAGCTCCTTAATCAGTCTCTGCACGGATGGCATTCTGGTTGCTCCACCCACTAACACTACTCTGTCAATATCGTCAGGCTCAAGCTCTGCATCGGCTAGTGCCTGTCTGGTAGGACCAACCATCTTTTGTAACAAATCTACTGTTAGCTCCTCAAATTTTTCCCTGGTTAGAGTGATATCCAGGTGCTTAGAATCATCTCCATCAGTAACGAGGAAAGGCAATTTAATGTCAGTGATTGATACGCTAGATAGTTCAATCTTAGCCTTTTCTGCTGCCTCTTTCAGCCTTTGCAAAGCCACCTTGTCCTTCCGCAAATCAATCCCATGCTCTTTCTGGAATTCGGTAACCAGACAATCCATTATTCGATCATCATAATCATCCCCACCTAACCAGGTATTGCCGTTAACGGCTTTGACTTCAAACACTCCTTCGCCTAACTCTAAGATAGAAACATCGAAGGTACCACCACCGAGGTCCCAAACGAGGATGGTATGAACACCCTCCTTATCTAAGCCATAGGCCAGCGAAGTAGCAGTTGGTTCGTTAATGATCCTGACTACATCCAAACCAGCAATAGTGCCGGCATCTTTGGTGGCTTGACGCTGGCTATCATTAAAGTAGGCGGGCACAGTAATCACTGTTTTCTTTATCTTCTCACCTAAATAGTTTTCCGCATCTGTTTTAAGTTTCCGCAAAATCAAGCTAGAGATCTCTTGAGGTGTATATTCTTTATCATCTATCCTCACTTTAGAGGCTGTCCGAAAACTAGAATTTTGGCAGTAAGAGGCGATTTGAATTTGAAGGAGGAACAGCTATAATAGGGCAAAGGAAAGGAATAAGGAGGTAATCGTGCCCTATCTGGACTATAACCAATCAAACGGCTATTTGCTTCCACCTTATCTAGAGGAACTAATTCCAGCTGACCATGTAGCAAGAGTAGTGAACAAAGTGGTTGATTTGCTGGATATCCGAGAGCTGACTTCTCAGGAGAAAATCGAGGGTCGCCCAGCATACCATCCCAGAATGATGCTGAAGATCCTCATTTATGCTTATAGCCAGAAGACGCCTTCTAGCCGTGTCATTGCCAGAAGGTGTGCAGAAGATGTAGTCTTCATGTGGCTTTCTGGCACCCAGAAGCCAGACTTTCGCACTATCAGCGACTTTCGCAAGAATAACATCAGGGTGCTAAAGAAGTTGTTCAAGCAAGTGGTGCAGATTTGCCACAGGTTGGGGATGGTAAGCCTGGGACTGGTTGCCATAGATGGGACAAAGCTGAAGGCAGCCACTAGTGATTATAGGGCCAAGACCAAAGATGCTCTCAAAGGAAGCGATCAAAGCGGTAGAGGCAGATATCGAAAAATATCTGGCTGAGGGGCTGGCTATTGATAAGGCTCAAAGATAGCCTCTATGGTGAAAACAGAACAGAACAAAGATTACCCAAGAAGATAAAGCAGGCCCTGGAGAAAAAAGAAGCCCTTGTGGCTGCGATTAAGGAAACCCAGGAAATTAACGATAGTGATAAGACAGGCAAGAAGGAACCAAAGCTAAATCCCCTTAAGAAAGAGGCTCGCTTTATGAAGCATAGTGGGGGCCGAATAAGACTCCAGCTACAATTGTCAGGCAGCAGTTGATGAAAAAGAAGGTGTGATTGGGGCTGCCGACATAACCAGCGAAGCTAATGACAAGAAGCAGATGCTGCCTATGCTTGAGAAGGTAGAAGAAACAGTGGAGAAAGCCCGAGAAGGCAGCAGCAGATGCTGGCTACTGCTCCAAAGATAATCTGGAGAAGGCAGAAAAGCTAGAAACCGATTGCTATGTAACCTCAAGGAAGTGGGAAGAGGAGGTTCAGGAAAAAAGTAGCCAGGAAAAAGAAGAGACAAAGGTAGTTGTGAGTAATTCTGTTGACTCACCCTTACAAAAAGAAGTAGGAGTCGCTATAGAGGATAGCAAAACAAGATCAAATAGGGAGCCATCTGATGCAGTAAGGAGGATGGCAGCTAAATTGCAAACCAAAGAAGGCAAGGAGATTTATCGCCAGCGTAAAAAGATTGTGGAGCCAGTTTTTGGACAAATGAAGCTTAATCTGGGGTTTAGGAGATTCCGCTTAAGGGGAGCGGACAAGGCAGGTGGTGAGTGGACATTAGTCTGCCTGGTGCACACAACATCAAGAAAATCTATGCCAGAGCTATGGCAAAAGGGGGTGAGCTGGATGACTTGACGGGTGAATTACAGGCAGCATATAATCCTGCTTAGAGAAGCGGGCTTTCGTCCAGATGGAAGGGGCAGAAGGAGAAAAAACTGAGGCTACCGGCTGATCTGGTGGTAGCTAAAGTGCGGAAAGGGTTTCCAGATCATTAAAAAGGTCGAGTTTTTAGACAGCTTCTCAAATGGATCAACCGACGTAGCCAGAAAAAGAGCTACACCAGGGCTGGCTTCCGGCAGTATCTGGAGCACTATCTCTTAAACCAACCTATTTTAGGTTGAAGAACCTCTTTGGATCTTGGACTTCATCTGGCTCCGGCTATACTGATATATCTGGAAACTTCTCCTTCGAAGGGACAGATGGCAACTACGAGCTAACCATTTCGGCTGACGGATATAAAACTACCAAGCAAGTGGTTCAAGTCTCTAAGGGCAAAAACAATGCCTTCACCCTGACCCTCGAGACTCAGCTAGTTGAGCCCTTCATCGAAAAAATCGCCAGGATGGTGGTAATCGCCGCGGTGATCGGTGTTGCCGTTGCGGCGCTCTATTTCGGATTGAGGAGACTTCGGTCAAGATAAAAGCCCGGACTTTTCAGTAAGGGCTAAAGCTGCGGAAGAGGTGATAAAAACTTGGATAAGGAGAATGTGAAGCCATGGTCAAAAAACTAATCTTAGTCGGGATTTTGGCAGCGATGGCGATCATGTCTTTTATTTTGTTTATACGTCCTGCTCCCACACCAACCCCTACACCTGCCCCCTGGACTTTTGACCCAGAGTGGCATAAGAAGCCGCAGATTGTAGCATTCTCAGGTATAGCAGAAACTTATTTATTACCCTCTATCCTAACGAAACTTGTCCAGCTTTTCTCAGTCAATTTTGACACCTACGCTAAGTTTGGTGTGACCGTAGCTAACTGGAATGACCTTCCAAAACACACTTCCAATTGGAAGGATGCATTTCGTGAGTTCGTCGATGAAGCGCACCGAAGAGGCATTGTTGTTGTAGGATCTGTATCTCACATCACGCTTTGGGAGGGGCCGGAGGATGAGCCACTGGAATTACAAAAAACCATCCTTCGAGACCCTTACGGAAATACATTTGAGGAAAAATCTGGGCTAGTGCACTCCATGCTTCACCTAGCATGGCAGGATTACCTCCTTTCACTCGTCAAGCAGTCCATTGAGGCTGGTGTGGATGGTTTTCTTTTCGATGAGCTAGCGTATGGGTCGGTTTTTTACCCTGACTTCAATGAGTACACAGTTCAGAAGTTCCGCAAATACCTCATTGAAACCTACAGCGATAAAGAATTAAAAGAAATAGAGCAGAAGTACGGCATTAAAAACTTCAACAACTTTAATTACGCAGAGTTCGTCCGAAAATATCTGCCGCCTAATATGACTAGTCTTACGGCTGACGACTGGGGGAAGCTAAAATGGGAGATCCCCTTCATCTATGACTATGAGCGCTTTCTCAGGGTGAAGAATAGGGAGGTTGCATCTCATCTCATCAGCGAAGGAAAAGTCTATGCCAAGGAAAAGTACGGCAAGGAGATTTCCTTTAGCGCCAACTTAAATGATTTGTCTGCTCCAGAAGCCCTATATATAATCGATTTGCTTGACTATGTCAATTTGGAATGGTTCTACTACCTCCATGGACCTTATTTTCCAAAAGCTCGTGCCTTCCCTTCTTTTAAGTTGGCCCAATTTTTTGGAAAGCCAGCATTTGCTTTGACTGGTTATGTTGACACTGTGCCAGACATCCTTAAACGGGGAAAGAAGAAAACTGTAAATCTTTACAGGACAATGATCGCTGATGCCTATGCCGTAGGGGGTGCTTTCCATGTCGAGGAAGGAGCCCATGGAATTAAACAAGATATTGATGCTCTGGTTCCATATTATCGCTTCGTCAGGGATAGGCCATTTTTGTTTGAAAATTTAACACCGGTCAAAGGCAAAATCAGCGTGCTCCACCTCTGGGAGTCCCTCGATCCTTATCGGGCAAGGGCTTACCGCGGGCTTTCAAATATGTTGGCCGATGCCGGCTACCAGTTCGGCGTGATATTCGGCGCTGAAGAATACAAATTCTGGGGGGAGACACAAATTGCACCTCCTTATCCGCTACAGCTGGATAAGTTATCCCAGTATCCCGTCATAATAGTTCCTGAGCTATTCGATGTCACTGAGAAACACGCAGACCTTCTCCTGCGATACGCTGAGAATGGGGGGAAGCTCATCGTGTTCGCCACCCAAGATATGTTAAATAACATCCAAGCACAACGTGGTGAGAATCAGGCGGTCAATCGATTGCTGACCTACCTACGTGCAGGCAAGGCTACTGTGGGGAGTGGGACGATCATCTATGTCAATCAAGTCTTGGGGAGGGAGTATCTTGAGAATCTTGATCCCCAGCTACGGCTCCAGCTTAGGCAGATGCTATCGCAGGAGAACATCGGGCCCGAAGCCAAGATGGCTGATGCCAAAGCGCTGAGCGCTTTTGTATACCAAGGGGAGAATCAGCTCGTGATCCACTTCGTCAACTACGACTACAACCTTGAAAACGACTCTACGAACCCCGTCCAAGCGCTTGAGCTTGAGGTCGCTCTGGGCGATCTCCCCCGGGAGGGCCTAACCGCCATCTTCTACTCGCCTGAAGACCCGCAGGGGCAGCAGCTTGAAGCGACCATTCAGCAGGATACCCTCCTTCTAACCCTCCCCAAGATTAACATCTGGGGCACGCTCAGGGTTAGCACATGAAATGCTTTGATGTGGTATCGGCAGGATTAAGAATGTGACCACGAAGACCATCGAGATACGTTGTGGCGGCCAGAGTTTCTTCGATTGAAGACGGATAGGGGAGATAACGCGGATATTTCTACTCGCGACTTTTTTAAAAAAAAACTAGAAGAGCCGGCGCAATGTGCTGAGATAATAGAATAAAAACGGTGGCCAATAGGAGTAGAGACTGTTCGTGAGAAACATCATCTCTTTAAAGAAGATTACCAAAACATATAAACTGGGATCCGTCGAAGTCCCTGCTCTGCGGGAGGTGGATCTGGAAATTAGCGAAGGAGAGTTTGTGAGCGTAATGGGGCCGTCGGGGTCGGGGAAGTCCACCCTGATGAACATCATCGGCTGTCTCGATGTGCCTACTAGCGGATACTACTGGCTAGAGAGTACAGAAGTCAGCCAGTTGAACGACAACCGCCTGGCCGATATCAGAAACAGGAAGATAGGTTTCGTCTTCCAGACCTATAACCTCCTGCCAAGAGCCACTGCCCTGCAGAATGTAGAGCTCCCCCTGGTTTATGCTGGCCGAAACACCCAAAGAAAAATGGCCATGGAAGCCCTACAGTCGGTAAACCTGGCCGATCGAGCCAATCACAAACCTAGTGAGCTATCCGGTGGCGAAAGACAGCGGGTGGCCATAGCCAGAGCTCTAATCAATGATCCAGCCATAATCCTGGCTGACGAACCCACAGGAAATCTTGACTCCAGGAGTGGTCTGGAGATAATAGCTATCCTTCAGAAGCTAAACCGGGAGGGAAGAACTATACTTTTAGTCACCCACGAAAGAGATATCGCCAGACATAGCCAAAAGATAATCCACCTGCGGGATGGAAAGGCCAGTGGCGAGGAGTGGGTCCAGGAACCACTGGATGCTCAAAAAGAGCTGGCAGCAACTAATCCCGAAGTAGAGGTGGGTCTCTAAATGGAACTTGTAGAAAGTATAAAGGTAGCTCTCCAGGCTCTGAAGACTAACAAGTTGAGATCTGCCCTGACCATGCTGGGCATAATAATAGGAGTGGCTGCGGTAGTAGCCCTGATCTCTGTGGGCATGGGGGCCAAAAATTCTATAACAGCCAGTGTCCAGGGCCTGGGTTCCAATCTGATCATAGTCATTCCCGGAACTGAAGAGACCGAGAGAACGGGTATGGCCATGGACCCCACAGTGCTCAAGATGAGTGATGTGGACGCCATCCTCAAGCAATCCCGCCTTATCCGCCAGGCCTCCCCTCTTCTGTCCAGAGCGGTCACTATATCCTACAAGGGGAGGTCCAAGGTTACTACTGTCTATGCTGCCAACGAAAAGGCAGCCGAGATCATGAACTTTCCTATCGAGAAAGGACGGGGCTTCTCGAAGAGCGATGTCCTTAACATGACTAAAGTCACTCTCATCGGGCCTACTATCGAGAAGGATATTTTCAAGGGAGAAGACCCCATCGGGAAGTACATCAAGATCGAGAACCAAAATTTCAAAGTCATAGGAGTGACCAGGAAAAAAGGTGCCACTCTCTTCGGAACTGATCAGGATGATCAATTAGCCATTCCTATCACCACGGCTCAAAAAAAGTTGTTCGGAGTGGACTATGTCGATATGATCCAAGCCCAGGTGATCGAAGAGAGTCAGATTGAGGTGGCTATGGCAGAAGTAGAAGAGATTTTAAGAAAAGAACATCAGCTCTCAGGCAATGACCCCAATGACTTTCTGGTCCGAAGCCAGGCCCAACTCCTGGACATAGTCAGCACCATTACCAATATCCTTACCATTCTTCTAGGAAGTATCGCCGGGATCTCTCTTCTGGTGGGAGGGATCGGCATTATGAATATCATGCTGGTCTCAGTAACGGAGAGAACTAGAGAAATAGGAATAAGAAAGGCGGTGGGAGCCAAAAGAAGGGATATTCTATACCAATTTCTGGTCGAGTCGGTAGTGCTGAGCGTAACTGGAGGGGTAGTAGGAATCCTGCTGGGCTGGACCATTGCCTCTGCCATCAGCCGCTTCGCCAATATTCCTGCCACTGTCACTGCAGGTTCCGTTCTACTGGCCTTTGTCTTCTCGGCCAGCGTAGGGCTCTTCTTTGGAATCTACCCAGCGCTAAGAGCAGCCCGGCTGCACCCCATTGAGGCACTTAGATACGAATAAGCTATGGAAGTTTGCTTTGAGTCTTTGCCTTTGCCAGCTCCAAGGCCAGCCTAAACACAGACTTTTCAACCGGCGACAAAACCATAGGCCTGTACTTAGCATTTGTTATCTTTTTATAAGGGGAAAATGCCAGACATTTGTCACTATGTTTTTGCCCAAATCAAGAAGCCATAACTTGTCGGCCAGGAGAAAGAGCAAAAGAGGAAGTTTTTGAGCTGGGGAGTGTAAACATGGACTAGTAAAAGCCCTGGAGAGGTTTCATCAGCTTACCTCTTTCACCTCACGCAATACCCGTTGGTAAAGCTCTTCTGCTATCCAGAAACCCGCTTCGAAACGCAACCGATCTAACTCTTCCTTGAGCGACTTGATCCCTCCCTGCAATTTAGCCCGGATTAAGATCCCGATCACCCCTGTTTTCCGCAGACCATAAACCTCGGCTACCTCTCGAGCCTCAGATTCACCTAGAAAAACGATATCCGCCTTCTGCTCAACTGCCAGTGCGATGGCCTCTGACTCACCATCATCCAGATCTCGCTTGAGCAGTTTTAAGAGATTCTGATCTCTAGGTAAGACAACTTCGATCCAGCCAGCCTGATGAGCTGCCTCAACTACTGCAGTTTCTGGCTTACCCTGGCCTTCAGTAACGACCTCCCTAAAAACAGCAGGTGGTACAGCGATCTTCCCGTAAAACTCCCGCAATAAAGAAAGGCGACCAATAATGGCCAGATTAATAAGCGTAGAAGAGTCACTGATCGCTCCGGGCATAGCGAAGATCCTCCTCTAGATCCTCCTTGGTATAGTGACGGACAATTTGGCGTTGCCCTAGAAGCTTTTGGAACTCCCAGCGAGTTAGCTGGGCTAATGTCCGAGCTTTTCCAATTGACAGAATACCTCGTTGATACAAGGCTAGGGCTAGCTCTTTGCGTATCTCCGCTTCCTTCTCTGTGGGAGGTAGCTTAAGAGAACGAACCACCTGTTCCGGTATCTCAAGCAACAATTTCGCCATTTTATACCTCCTTCCGCAAATCACATAGATCCTCGCAAAACTTTCGAAATCTCCGATTCACCGGATTCCCTACTCCCTTTTGTACGGTTTCCCTTTCCCTAATCTATCTATAGCAAGTATGTCGTATTCCGTCACTCCTGAAATATGACTTGCTCCCAGTTCCTACTTTGCCAGTCCAGAGGCTAGCCCCAGCAAGAGTTTTCCAATAGATAGCGGTAATCTTGCGCTTTTCGGCCTGGACTATCCCCTTCAACACACATACTCTTGGCAGAGATCACACCGAGACAGGGTAGTATGCATATCTGGGAACTTGAAGCACAAGATTATCACTTGTTTATCTGACTCGTTCCGGGAGAATTTGCTATTCCTCCTGCAGGCCCTCCGTGTAACTCTCTACGGATTCCACGAAATCAGAAATTCTTTCTTCTATAGTCTGGCAAGCATCCTCACATAGACTTTGGCACCTTTCTCTGAGAATTTGCCTTGTCTCCCGGCCAGGCCGAGGGGCGGTCAGAAGACCTACTGCCAGCCCCACCCCAAAGGCGACAACCATACTCACAAGTCCACTGCCAACTCTTCCCATAACTGAAACCTCCTTTTTCGCCTTGTTTACCTGGTTGCCTTATTTTAACTTTGCCCTCGGGCAATTGTAAAGTGGTTCTCTTCAACATTGTGTGGGTAAAATAGGTTGACATAATAGGGTCTGCTGGTGTTTTCTTGGATAAAA
>CAYYBB010000071.1:0-9656 GCA_964469465.1 uncultured Actinomycetota bacterium | reverse complement strand
GGGAACGTGAAAGCACCACGATCATCCTCGGGACCCGTGGTCGTAAGGGCTAATTAGGTCATGAAAAAACTAAGAGATAACGCCTCGGAGATCTGCGGAATGTAGGCTCTGCTCCCTGTCCTGCTCCAGTAACAAGGGCAACTTTACCTTCAAAGTGGTACATATTAAAGCCCCCCTTTCTTACTCACGTTTTACAACAACTGCGATTCCCATACCTCCACCTACGCAAAGAGTTGCGAGACCATACTTTGCATCGCGCCTCTTCATTTCGTGCAATAAGGTCACAAATATCCTGGCCCCACTTGCACCAATTGGATGACCGATCGCAATTGCTCCACCATTAACGTTAACTTTATTTAGATCCCAGCCTATCTGGCTGCTCAGTGCGATAAATTGAGCAGCAAAAGCTTCGTTTGCTTCAATCAAGTCTATTTCATTTAAGGATAGATTTGCCTTTTTCAGGGCTTCTTTGACGGCTTTTACTGGTGCAATTCCAAATTCTAGTGGGGATATAGCAGAAATAGCCCAGGATATTATCTGTGCTATCGGAACCCACCCTATTTTCTGCGCGATCTCATAAGACGATAATACAATCGCTGCAGCGCCATCGTTGATCCCGGAGGCATTGCCCGCGGTGATAGTTCCATTTTCCTCAAATGCTGGCTTCAGCAATGACAATTTTTCCAGTGAAGTATCGAAGCGAGGATGTTCATCCCTGTTTATGATCTCAACATCGCCATTATTATTCTTTACCTCTACGGAAATTATCTCTTCGTCAAAATTTCCAAGTTCATATGCCTTCTTGTATTTCATGTGGCTTTCTAGCGCCAATTCATCCTGTTCTTCTCTGCTAATCTTATACTTTCTTGCTAACCTTTCTGTAATTAACCCCATGTGATGATTATAAATACCATCGCATAGACCATCCTTTAGCAACAGATCAACCATGCTCGCATCCCCAAGCCGATAGCCCCACCTCGCACTGTGGATCAGATAAGGAGCATTGCTCATACTTTCCATGCCTCCAGCTATAACAATGTCTGCTTCCCCAAGCAAAATATTTTGCGCTGCCATTATCACAACCATAAGGCCAGAACCACAAACCTGATTTATCGTTAGCGCTGGCACAGACTGTGGCAGGCCTGCCTTAAGGGCTGCTATCCTTGCAGGATTTTGACCAAGACCAGCCTGAAGGACATTCCCCATTATCACTTCATCCACAAGCCTTTCGTCTATCGCAGAGCGCAAAATAACAGAACTTATGGCCACCTTGCCAAGTTCGGTTGCAGACAGTGACTTAAAAACACCCCCGAAATCACCAACGGGAGTTCTAAGTGCGCTTATTATCACTGGAGTTCGCTTATTATTTAAAATTGGATTTTCCTCCCTTCACTCATACCATTAAATATCCTCCATTTACGTTGAAAACCTGGCCAGTTACATAACTTGCATCCGCGGAGGCTAAAAATGCAACCATTTTTGCGACGTCCTTAGGATCTCCCAATCTTCCAAGTGGAATTCTTTCTATTATTTTTGCTTTAACTTCACTGGGCATTTTAGATAATATCTCGGTATCTATGAATCCCGGAGCAATTGCATTTACAGTGATTCCATCTTTTGCAAGCTCATGCGCGAGGGATTTTGTAAAACCTATGATCCCAGCCTTGCTCGCAGCATAGTTTGTTTGGCCAAAACCCCCACAGATCCCGATCACTGAGGTTATGTTGATTATCCTCCCATAATCGGATCCGAGAAGATATGGCAAAGCTTCTTTCGTTACGTTATATACGCCATTCAAATTAACATCTATTACATCCGACCATTCTTCATCGCTCATCTTCTTTAAAGTGCGATCACGAAGTATACCCGCATTATTTATAAGGATGTTTATCTTGCCAAATGTGGAAATTAATTCTCTAAGTGCCTCTCTCACCTGCGCCCTGTTCCTGACGTCCGCCTGTAGAACAAGTCCCTTGCTCCCGATCTCTTTTACCTCATTCAATACATTTTTTGCGTCGACTTCGTTTCGAGATTCGGGATCCAAAACATAATTTATCCCGATTATTGCTCCTCTTTTGGCAAGTTCAAGCGCAATCTCCCTTCCAATTCCTCTTGAACTTCCTGTAATAAAAGCAACCCTGCCATTTAAATCCAATTGTTCACCTCCATCTAGTAAGGCAAATCTCTAACATCGCAGCGTGTTACCCGTTTAATTGGAGCCTTCATAGCCCTGGCCATCCAGATGCCCATCCGGGACGGCCGATGGTGCGGGCTCTCTCCGCCTCTTCCGATACCCATTTTCGTTCCTCCTTTCATGCAGAGGTTTGCACAGCAGGGCTAAAAGGGCCCTTCAGCCGAAAGCCTTTTTGAGCTCCCTCTTCAGGATCTTGCCTGTCGGCGAAAGGGGCAGGCTCTCCATAAACTCGACGCTCTTGGGGACTTTGTAACGGGCCAGACGACCACGTAAGAATTCGATTAACTCCTCCGCCGTGGCTGTAGGGCTTGGTTTGAACACCACGAAGGCCTTTCCCACCTCTCCCCACTTCTCGTCGGGCACGCCGATGACGGCGCATTGGGCCACTGCGGCGTGCTCGTACAACACCTTCTCGATCTCGACTGGATAGACGTTCTCCCCGCCGGAAATGAACATGTCTTTCTTACGATCCACGATATAGTAGAAGCCATCCCCATCCATGCGGGCCAGGTCCCCAGTGTGGAACCAGCCTTCGTCGTCTATGGCCTCCACGGTGGCCTCGGGGTTATTGAAATAGCCGGAGAACATTGATGGTCCTTTCAGCACCAGCTCCCCCACCTGGCCCACGGGCACCGGTCGGTTCTGATCATCTACCAGCCGGGCCTCCACGAAGTAGTTGGGGCGGCCGATGGAGCCTGCTTTGGAGATAGTATACTCAGGCCCCATGCTGAAGATGCCGGGGCCGAACTCGGTCATGCCGAAACCCTGTTTGAAAGGCACGTCGTGGGCCGCCCGCCAAGCTTGGATTAGAGGCACCGGTAAAGGCGCTCCACCACTGGTCATGAAACGCACGCTGGAGAAATCGGTGGTTTTGAAGCGAGGAGATTGGAGCATCTGCTGGTATTGCGTGGGGGTGCAGAAGAACATCGTCACTCGTTCCCTTTCGATGAGTGCCAGCATCTCATCAGAGTCCCAGCGGCGCATGATGACCACCGTGCCACCCATGGTTAGCAGAGGGATGGTGTAGACCAGCAGGCCGCCGGTGTGGAACATGGGTGTGTGGGTGATGGTGATGTCGTCCCGGTTCAGCTCGTGGATGATGGTATTAAGGATGTTCCAGGCAATCATGCGGTAGGAAATCTGGGCTGCCTTAGGCAGGCCCGTGGTACCGCCGGTAAAGAGCAGGCAGACGGTGCCGTCCTCGTTTATCTCCTCGTTGGTCACCGGGTCGGCAGGCGCTCTTTGGAGCGTTGTCTCGTAGTCCCGGCTGCCCTCGATGCTCTCTCCCTCAATATGCAGGTAATGGATCACCGAGGGACATTCGGGCCTGACCCGGGCGATGGAGTCCTTGAACTCATCGGAGTAGGTAAGGACTCGAGGGCTGGTCTGGTTGATGACGTCAGCCAGCTCCCGGGGATGGAGGCGCCAGTTGTAGGGAACGAAGATGGCCCCCAGCTTGCCACAGGCGAAGAAGGCATCGAGGTACTCAATGCCGTTCAAGGCCACCATCCCTACCCGATCTCCCTTGCCGATACTTGCTTCATGCCGCAACCAGTTGGCCAGCCGGTTGGCTCGCTCGTTCATCTGTCGATAGGTGAAGCGGCTAATGTCCCCCTTGGCTACGTCTACTATAGCCAGTTTATCAGGCCAGTAGAGGGCCCCTCGTCCCATCCAGTCACCAATGTACATCGTCCTCTCCCCTGATGCAGATTTACAACGTCCAACGAAAAACAGCCGCTGCCAAGGCGATCCCTCCGCCGCTGGCACAGAAGACCACGTGGTCACCGCGCCTGAGCCTGCCCTGCTCAATGGCGTCGTCCAGGGCCATCGGTATGCACGCCGAGCCAATATAGCCCCACTTGTGCATGATCCAATGGGTTTTGGACATAGGCTGGCCTAGTGCGGTCATCGTCGCCTCGATGGTGCGCAGATTCAACTGAGTGAAGAAAAACATCTCCACGTCGTCCAGAGTTAGCCTTGCCTTGGCCACCACTCCTTGTACCAGGGAAGGCCACTGCTCAGTGTTGAAAGTGGCCGGGAATTTTCGGACGAACTGGACCCGTGGCTTGCCCAGTGCGTTGACCACCTCAGGCGTCGCTGGTCGGAAGGTGCCGCCAGTGTAAATGCCCAAAGCGTCGTAGTATTCACCGTCAGCCAGCAGCCTGGCCGCCAGGAAGCCGGGTTCGTTGCTGGCTCGCAGCACCACTGCCCCCGCCCCATCGGCGAAGAGGGTACAGGTGTACTTGTCCGACCAGTCCACAAACTTGGTCATCCCATAGGCGCCGACGACGAGGATGTAGTTGTAATCGGGGTCAGTGGCGATGTACTTGCTGGCGATGTCCAAGCCGGTCACCCAAGCGGCACAGGCGCAGTTGATGTCATAGGTGCCAGCGTCCCTGGCGTCCAATTTGGCTTGCACTGCTGAGGCCGTGGCGGGGCTAATGTAATCAGGGGTATCGGTGGCAACGATGATCAGGTCCAGGCCAGCCGGGGTGATGCCGGCCCTTTGGATTGCTTGTCGAGAGGCTGCCACCGCCAAGTCCGAGGTCGTTTCATCCTCGGCCATCACGTGGCGTTCCTCGATGCCTACGTTCTCCAGCAGCCACTGGCCCACGGGTTCCCTGAGCATCTCGTCCAGGTCGGCGTTGGTGATCACCCGCTCAGGCACGTAGCGACCGGTGCTCACGATGGTTGCATATCGTGCCATATGGGTTTTCGTCATCTCACGAGAAGCATTGCCTCGCCGGTGAGCACCTGTTCCCCTTGCTGGTTGAGACACTCCGTCCTCAGGGTAACCAAGCCCTTGTCCTCTGGATAGGCGGTCACTTCCGCCACCGCGGTGATGGTGTCGCCAAGGTAGACCGGCTTCGTGAAAGGCAGGCTTTGCTCTATATAGATGGCCCCAGGCCCCGGTAGTTCCGTCCCCAGGAGAGCCGAGATAAGGCCAGCAGTGAGGAGCCCCTGGGCGATCCGTCGGCCGAAGCAGGTTGTGCGGGCATAGGCCTCGTCCAGGTGCAGGGGCGTTGGTGTCGCCAGTGAGCCGAGCGAAGGGCACGACGTCGTCCTGGGTGATGGTCCGGGTCAGGGAAGCGCTTTCGCCCAGCCGTAACGCCCTCATAGCGACTCCTTAGCTGTGCTCGTCCAGGAAGGCAAAGACCAGCTTGCGGAAGGCCTCTGGCTTCTCGATGTGGGGGCAGTGGCCGCAATTCGGGATGACTTCCTCCCGGTATCGCCCACCTCGCTCCTGATATGCCTCCAGTACGGCCCGCATTTGGGAGACCATGGGCTGGGGAGGATAGATCTCCGCTCCAGGCCAGCCAGGCACCGCGCCGATCTGGCCGAGGTAGCCGAAGTCAAAGAGGGAGGTATCGGACACGATCTGGTCGTCAGCCCCCCGCACCCACAGCACGTCAGGCTTGGGGGTGATCTGGGCGAGACCGCTCAGGTTGCAGTACTTGGGTGATATAGCGTTATTCACCCCCCTCGTCCCCGGAGCCACATTGGGCCAGTTGTCCGAAGGGGTCAAGTCGCCTGGGTAGTTGTCGTCGCCGACCTTAGTGCTCACAAGGGCTGAGACGAAGACCTCTTCCCACTCGGGCGCTGCCCGGAAGGGGGGCTTGAAGTAGAAGGTATTCATCACCTTGCGGGGGGAGAAATCGCTTTCCTCACTGCGGTCCTCGGCCGCCAGGCGCCTCACGAACTCTGGATTGGCGGTACCGCCACCTGAACCAGCGTAGTCGGGCCAGCAGGGGGTGCCGATCGGGTCTTTTGTCCCACCGAAGCCATAGGGCGACAGGGGATCCACCAGAACGAGGGAATCCACTTGGGTAGGGTGGTCTATGGTGTACTGTATGGCAATGCCCCCGCCCACCGACCACCCTACCAGATGGAGTTTTCGGCCCTCGGCTGTGAGCCCCAGTGTCTTCACCAGACTGTGCAGGTCATCTGTGAAATCCCGCAGGCCCCGCGTCGCGTCCACTGGCTTGGTTTCCGAGTTGCCGAACCCCCGCAATCGGGGATGAGCCGCCGATAGTGGGGCGAAAGCGCGGCCAGATTCTCCTCCCAGAAGCGGGACGAGGAGACGTTGCCATGGATGAAGATCACCGGCACCCCCTCCTCGGGGCCGCCCGCCAGGAGGTGCGTCTTTAGCCGTGGCGTGGCGATCACCGTGGAAGAAATTCCCTTGACTAAGGTTGAACCGTTCATTTTGACCCTCCTTCTGTTTCTTTACCCTCCGCCGGGAGGCGGAGGTCCATCCCATGGCGGATGAAAGCCATCATATTTTCAAAGACCTCTTCCGGTGGGCTTTCGCCGTCCCAGAGCACCCAGCGCATGCCCAGGAAGTCCCCGATCCCCATGAGGCAATAAGCCAGGCACTCCGGGTCAAGGCGGCGGATCTGCCCCTCTTCCATGGCCCGGGCCAGGCCTCGGGCATAGCCTTTCGCCAATCGGCGATAATACGAGCAGAAGAGTTCCTCGTCCACGAACTCCGCCTGGCGCACGATCCTGTAAAGATTTCTGTGTTTGTGAGTAAAGATGAAGAAGGTGCGGAAGCCAACGCGTTCCACCTCCATGCGGTCGGTCAGCCCGGCCACCGCCTCGGCGATTTCCCGCCGCAGGCGATGACTCAGCTCCTTAACCAACTCGACGAAGACAGCCTTCTTGTCGGGGAAGTAGACGTAGAATGTTCCCTGGGCGACCCCCGCCCGCTGGGTGATCTCAACGATGGAAGCTCGTTCGTACCCCTTCTCTCCGAAGACAGCCTCGGCAGCTTCCAGGAGTTTCTGGCGGGTTTGCTGGCCACGAGGGGTGATTGGTTTAGTTACCGGTCGGTTCCGAGAAGAAATTGACATATGATTCATCTTTCAATTTGAAACTATCATGCTTGTCGCTGTTTGTCAAGAGAATGTTTTTTGGAGATTTCCACAAGTACTATGTCACAAAAATTATTTTCCTCCCTCCTTCGGCTTTCTCCTGTGCTATAATTATCCTTGCGCAAAAAGCAGATGGAGTTCCTCTTGTGGAGGTGAGTTAGAGCTATGAAGAAATCCGAGGAAGCTCTGCTGGTCATCGACATGCTCAACGACTTCGTCAAGAAGGGCGCATCTCTAGAAGTTCCGGATACCAGGAAGATCATCCCCTATCTTCAGAAAGAGATCACTGATGCCCGCGTAGCAGGTGTTCCTGTCATCTACGTCTGCGATAGCCATGATCCCGACGACAAGGAATTCCAGATATGGCCACCTCATTGTGTTAAGGACACAGAGGGAGCCCGGGTGGTAGAGGAACTTGGACCCCAAGAAGGCGACATAATTATCGAGAAGAAGACCTATTCAGGGTTCTTTAACACCAATTTAGAGGATGTTCTAAAAGAAATGGGGGCCAGGAAGCTCAAATTGGCCGGGTGTGTTACCAACATCTGTATTCTCTATACTGCTTCCGATGCCGTCTTGCGAGGGTACGATGTCACTATCCTGAAAGACGGTGTAGCCGGCCTTGACCATGAGGACCACCAGTTTGCTCTCCGGCAGATGGAGAATGTCTTAAAAGCCAGAATAGTCTGAGGGGCTTCTGAAAAATGTTGAAATCTACCATGTCACGGAGTTAACCTGAAAGCCAAGATAGTGTGATAACTTTCAATTCTCCCCCCTAATCCTCGTAGAGAAAGGAAGATCCCTCTTGCCCAATCCCGATATAGAAAGGAAGGAAGAAATGTTCTATACGGCCACCGATGAGGAAATCAAGCAAGGCCAGATCACCGACGTCTATTTTGCCAGGACCCTGGAGATAATCAGGGCTAAGAATGTAGATAAGTATGTCAAGGCGGAGATCTTTCTTAAAAGTTTCAGGGATAATTACGAGTGGGGGGTGCTGGCCGGGGTGGAGGAGGCCCTCCGTCTTTTGGAGGGCCTGAAGGTTGCGGTCAGGTCCATGAGAGAGGGTACTCTGTTTCGAGTGCGAGAGCCGGTCATGGTTATCGAGGGGATGTACTCAGAGTTCTGCGTTTATGAGACTGCTCTGTTGGGACTTCTCTGTCAGGCCTCCGGTATTGCCTCCAAAGCAGCCCGGTGCCGCGTGGCTGCGGGCGACAAGCTGGTGGTCTCCTTCGGAGCCAGGCGTATGCATCCCGCCATTGCTCCCATGATTGACAAGAATGCCTACATCGGTGGCTGTGATGCCGTCTCCGTCATCAAAAGCGCGGAGCTTATCGGTCTGGACCCCCTGGGTACCATTCCCCATGCCCTCATACTTATTTATGGTGATACGGTGGAGGCCACCAAAGCCTTTGACGAAGTTATTGATAAGAAGGTAAACCGGGTCTCTTTGATTGACACTTTTAACGATGAGAAGTTCGAGGCCGTAAGAGTGGCTGAAGCTCTGGGAGACAAGCTTTTCGCCGTGAGGCTGGATACTCCCTCCTCCCGCCGGGGCAATTTCCACGAGTTGATCCAGGAAGTCCGATGGGAGCTAGATCTGAGAGGATATAATTCGGTAAAGATTCTAGTCAGCGGGGGAATTGATGAGAAGGACATTCTGGAGCTTAAAGATGTAGTTGATGCCTTTGGCGTGGGGACCTCTATTAGCAGCGCTCCCGTCCTGGATTTCGCCTTGGATATTGTGGAGGTGGAGGGAAAGCCCCTGGCCAAGAGAGGAAAGATGTCCGGGGAGAAGAAAGTCCTGCGGTGTGAGTCTTGTGGGCGGGACTGGATAGTTGCCATTAAAGAAGAGCGAGAACAGTGCGACTGTGGTGGCCTTCTGACCGAGCTTCTGGAGTGTTTTATTGTGGACGGAAAGATAATCAGTCCCATCCCAGAGCCGAGAGAGACCAGAGAATACATAATGGAGCAGTTAAGGAAATTTGCCTCTTAGACCTATCTGCCTTTAGCTTTAGCGAGATCTACCAATCTGAAAATTGCAGGATTAGCACAACCCAAAATGTCCTTGACGCATACCAATCATTTTAATGAAAGCCGCTCTCTGTGGCGAGGACTATAGCTACATTCTCGGTACTCTATTTGCATGATAGGGCGGCCAAAGGGGCCTGTCCAGCAAAAACGGTACTATTTCGCTTTTTTCGTCTCCTACCTGACTGCCTTCACAGGATATTCCAATACTACAGGCGGATTATGACTTTTTACCCTATAGCTAAAACCCTGTTCATTCAGATTAACAAATAACTTTTTGACCGCTAAAGAGATCTCCAAAAAAGAAGTCTCAACTTAAGAGCTCCTTCAAAAGAGCAAGACCCGGATCTCAATCCCTTACCTTTAGCTGTATTGTGTCCAGGGCCTGTTTAGAACAGAGGATCCTGTTAACCGAAGTAGGATGAGTATGGGCTACATAGCTGACATCTTCCAGTTGCAGGAGCAGAGCATGGAGAAGAGTTTCCACAGAGGGATGTCTGCCTGCCACCGAGCTTAGAGTGGCTTCCTTCAGCCCCTGCTTTATCTCCTCATCCCTG
>CAYYBB010000070.1:8461-9844 GCA_964469465.1 uncultured Actinomycetota bacterium | reverse complement strand
GATCTATCCTAGTTTCTAATAAAGTAGCATAACAATTAAGTGGATAGAGAAGGCTAGAGGGAGGTGATGTCCACTTCAAAAAAGCAACGTCGGGTCTTGCATTGAGAATCATACAAGGAGGAAGGAAACATGAAGGGAAAAGTTTGGCTTAGGTTAGTTGTGGTAGGCCTAGTAGTAATGGGGCTAGGTTTTCTGGGAATGGCCTGTGCGCCAGCACCCCCGGTAGAGGAAGTCCCACCAGCAGAAGAGGTGGCCCCTCCACCGGCTGAGGAGGAAGTTGCCCCCGCAGAAGTAGCTATCACTATCTGGATCGACGAGCTTTTTGCGTCGGCTGTTGGTGAGGTTTCCCAGGCATTTACTGAGGAGTACGGCGTGGAAGTCGTTGTCCAGCCGATGGGTATGGGTGATGTCCATAGCCAGATGCTGATAGCAGCACCGGCAGGTGAAGGCCCCGATATCATCGAGGGTCCCCACGACTGGCTAGGTTCATTAGTGGGAGCTGGTGTCCTCGCCCCCGTGGATCTCGGGGACAGGCAGGACCTGTTCCTGCCCGACGCCATGAAGGCCTTCGCCTACGAGGGGAAGCTCTGGGGGCTGCCCATGATTACCGAGAATGTGGCCTTATTCCGCAACACGGATCTAATGCCAGAGGCGCCCAAAACCTGGGATGAATTGATAGCTGTCGCTACGCAGCTAGAAGCGGAAGGGGTCGAGTACAGGCTGTTACTCCAACAAGGTGACGCTTACCACTTTTTCCCCATCATGAGCTCCTTTGGCGGCTATGTCTTTGGGCAGAACCCCGACGGGACGTACAACCCGGACGATGTGGGCATTGACAGCCCGGGCTCGCTCGCCGCTGCGGAGTGGCTAGACATGATGGTGAAGGAGGGCCACATCCAGGCTGAGGTGGACTTTGATACCGCAAGGGCCCTATTTGCGGACGGTAAGGCTGCCATGTATATCACAGGCCCGTGGAATATCCCCTTTTTCCAGGAGGCTGGTGTACCTTACGCTATTAGTCCCATCCCTGCCGGTACAGAAGAGGCGAAACCCTTCCTCGGCGTGCGAGGTTTAATGATGAGCGCCTTCAGCAAGGAGCCTCTGCTAGTCCAGACTTTCCTCACCGAATTCTGGACTACGGAAGAAGCTATGCAAAAGTACCACGACGCCATTAAAAAGCCAATGGCGTTCCTACCGGTACAGGAGAAGATTGTTGATCCTGACATCGCCGGCCTCGGTGAAGCTGGCGCGCAGGCGATGCCGATGCCGGCCATCCCGGAGATGGGTGCTTTTTGGACTGCCGTGGGAGACGCAATAACACTCATCATGCTGCAGCAGGTAGATCCGGTCGAAGCATTCCAGACCGCTGCTGAGCAGGTGCGC
>CAYYBB010000070.1:0-8361 GCA_964469465.1 uncultured Actinomycetota bacterium | reverse complement strand
GCTGCAGCAGGTAGATCCGGTCGAAGCATTCCAGACCGCTGCTGAGCAGGTGCGCGTCGCCATTGCAGAAGGGCAATGAGAACGTAATGAGAACGATTAGTTACAGGGTCAGGGGCTCTACGGGGCCCCTGACGCTCACTTTAGGATATCTCCCTCGCATCGTGTTGCGGCTGCTGGGCCTGGTAATTGTCGATGCCTTTGCTTTGTGGTTTATCTATCATGTGGTAATAGATGGGCTCTGGTTGCTGGCTGCTGCAGTCGCAATCATCACCCTGGGGATCAACCTTGTTTTCTTGCGAGAGGACCAGTACCCACTTCGTTGGCTTTCCCCTGGGCTGGCCCTCATGGTCCTGATGGTCGTCTACCCCCTTATGTTTACTGTCTACACGGCCTTTACCAACTATAGTGACAGCCACCTTTTGACGAAGCAGCAGGTCATCCGCCTCTTAGAGAAAGAGCAGTATCTGCCGGAGGGTGCTGCTGGCTATAGCTGGACTGCTTTCCGCTCCCCGGCTGGAGAGTACGTGGTTTGGCTCGTATCTGAAGATGGGAAAACATTACTCGCACGTCCTGGAGAGTTGGCCCGCAAAGTAACTTCTGGAGAAGCAGGGGTCGGTCCACTGGACGATGATGGAATTCCCCAGAGCATTGAGGGCTACGAGCGACTGAGCCGCATCGATTCGATCCGTTTCCTCTCTGAGCTCGGTGAGCTTGAATTCGGGGTGGCGCCCAATACGATCAAGATCGCTTCGCTGGACAAGGCAGGTCAATTCCAACAGCGGTACACTTACGATCCTTCACAAGATGGCTTGGTGGATCAGGAGACCGGGACGGTTTACCGTGCACTAGAAGGCACTTTCACCTCACCCGAAGGTGAGGCTTTGCGACCTAGTTTCCAGGTCACCATTGGCTGGAAAAACTTCCATCGTCTGCTTACCAGTCCAGCGCTTCAAGGGCCTCTCATTCGAGTGTTCCTGTGGACAGTGGCATTTGCCCTGTTAGCTGTCCTCACTACCTTCGTCCTGGGCCTGTTCTTGTCGCTGACGTTCAACGACCCGACACTCCCAGCGAGAAAGTTGATCCGTTCCATTCTGTTGATCCCCTACGCTGTCCCTGCTTTCATCAGCATCCTCATCTGGAAAGGGATGCTAAACCCTCACGTGGGCGTCATCAACAGGATCCTTGAAAACCTGCTTGGTTGGTCACCACCCTGGCTTGCAGACCCATGGTGGGCTAAGGCCTCAATCTTGTTTGTCAACCTCTGGCTTGGGTTCCCGTATATGATGCTGATCACTACGGGTGCCCTGCAGGCCATCCCGTCCGAGATATACGAAGCCGCCGAGCTAGATGGCGCAAGTGCCTGGCAGCGTTTCTGGCGCATCACGCTGCCGCTCCTTCTGCTGACAGTGGGCCCCCTCCTGATTTTTTCTTTCGCCTTCAACTTCAACAACTTCAACGTTATTTATCTTTTGAGCGGGGGTGGACCACCTATGCCAGACACCACAACTCCAGCCGGTCATACGGACATCCTGATCAGCTATAGCTACCGTCTGGCCTTTGAGGGCGGGGGCGGCCGTGGTGGCGATTACGGCTATGCGGCGGCGATTAGCATCGTTATCTTCCTTGTACTGGCTGCTATCACGCTTTACCAGTTCCGCTACGTAAGGAGGTGGGAGAGTGTCTCCAAGAATGTCTAGCCTGATTTGGGTGAAAGACGTCATGGTATCGCGTACTCGTCAAAGGAAGCTGAAGCGCCTCTTGTGCCTCGTAATTGGAATCCTGGCAATAGTCTATGCACTCTTCCCGGCTGTGTGGATCTTTTCCGCCTCCCTGGATCCCTTTAACACGCTTGCAACGCAGCGACTCATCCCACGCACTCCCTCCCTTAAAAACTACGCGGATCTTCTGTCCGACCCAATGAATCCTTTTCCGCGCTGGATATGGAATTCCTCCAAAGTCTCTACCATTACCTCAGTGTTGAGCGTCTTCCTTACCTCCTTGGGCGCCTACGCCTTCTCCCGCTTCCGTTTCCGGGGCCGCCAGAGCCTGCTCGCGACCATCCTGCTTGTGCAGGTCTTCCCCAACATGCTTGCCATGGTGGCGCTCTTCCTTATTGTGCAGCAGGTTGGGAAGTACATTCCTGCGATGGGTCTGAACAGTCATGGAGGCCTGATCCTCGTCTACTTGGGTGGTGTCCTTGGTGGCAGTGTCTGGCTCGTGAAAGGCTTCTTCGACTCCATACCGCAGGACTTGGACGAGTCAGCTATGATTGATGGCGCTTCACGCTGGCAGGTCTTCTGGCACGTGATCCTGCCCTTGGTGCGGCCGATGCTGGTGGTGATCGGCATTCTGACATTCATCGGGACCTATGGGGATTTCATACTGGCCCGCGTGTTGATCAAGAGCAAGGAGCAATACACCCTGGCTGTGGGTTTGTCGATGTTCATTGGTGGGAGGTACACAGTGAAGTGGGGGTTATTTGCAGCAGGGGCCCTGATGGGAGCCATCCCGATCGTTGTTATCTTCTTGCTGGTGCAGGATTGGATTGTCAGCGGTCTGACCCGAGGGGCCGTGAAGGGTTAGAAAGCCGGAAATGGCCCCTTCGCGCTACAGCCTCAGTTTTGGCTAAGCACAAAAAGAACCTCAGTGTGGCTTCAAATTGCTTAGAGCCACCCTGAAGTCGGTTCATGCCGAAGAACATTGTACGGCAAAGGAGAGGCTCACATAGAACTAGGAGGAGAGTAGTGGAAAACCTAATCTCTGGCGGCGGGGGAACCCCATTTCACTGCAGTGGCAAAGAGGCACTCTCAGATCCCATCTTTGGAGCCTTAGATACTACCTCTGGAGTTCTCTCTTACTTACGCGAGGCAAAGCAGGGTGTATCTCATCGGAATCGTATCTATCCTCAAGATCCTCATCCTGGCCAAGAGACAGCACTTATGGTGAATGTTGGTGATTTAGTCCGTGCCGACCACCTATTCGCATATTACACGATTGATGGTACGGACCCCTGTGGTAGTCGGGGTAAAGCAATCAACGGATTCACCGTCTCTTTCACAAGGGAATCCACTAAGTGGGATCCACTGATTTGGGGCTACAGAGAAGAGTGGAAGGGCATCATCCCGCCACAACCTGATGGAACGAAAGTTCGTTATATAATCGAAGCCTGGGATTCGCTACGAGACAAAAGTTTCTTTGCCGACAATAATGCATCAGACTCATTGCAGGCCACCCGCCTTTCTTACCTGGTCGACGATCTTGATGTACCTGGATGGGCCCAAGATGCCATAATCTATCACCTTCTTATAGATCGATTTTATCCTGGTGATGAGACCCCTGGCTGGCTCAGACCTGTATCACCCTCAGGTTTTTACGGCGGAACATTACAGGGCATCATGGACCAGCTCCCTTACCTGGCTGATCTGGGAGTCACTTGCCTTTGGCTCTCTCCGGTGTGGGAAAGTCCTTCTCACCATGGATATGACATTGTTGACTATACCGTGGTAGCCCAGCGTTACGGAGGTAACAGGAAGTTTCGGCAGTTGGTAGAGGCGGCCCACTCCCTCGGCTTACGAATCATTCTTGACTTTGTTGCTAACCATAGCTCTGACAAGCACCCCTTTTTCATGGCTGCCCAGACAGATGGGGAGAGCCCCTACTGCCACTGGTATCGCTTTACCAGATGGCCAAAGGAATATAGAAGCTTCTTCGGCGTAAAGTGGTTGCCTCAGTGGAACTTGGACTATGAGCCCACACGTAAATACATCATCGATCAAGCCGTTTGGTGGGTGAAAGAGTACGGTATAGATGGATACCGGTTGGATTATGCCCTGGGGCCCTCTCATGACTTCTGGGTAGATTTCCGCGAGGCGGTCAAAGAAGTGAATCCGGAGGCTCTTCTTATAGGAGAAGTAGTCCACGGGGCTGACGTCATCCGTAGTTACGAGGGGCGCCTAGATGGCTGCCTGGATTTCCTTTCTGCACAATAGATACGTCAGGTCTTTGCCTCCAGCACCTTAGGAGTGGACGCACTGGACAGTTTTCTGGAGCGCCATGAGAGCCATTTTCCAAAACATTTCGTGCTACCCACTTTCTTGGACAATCATGATATGAATCGCTTTCTTTGGATGGCGAGAGGAGACAAGCGCCGCCTAAAGTTGGCAGCATTGTGCCAGTTTACACTTCCGCAGCCCCCCATTATCTACTATGGTACTGAAGTAGGGCTCTCCCAGGAGAGAAATATCTGGACTCCCGATGGGTATGGTCATCATGCCTATGCCAGAATGCCCATGCTCTGGGGGGAAGCTCAGGATCAGGATCTTCTGCAGTACTATCGACATCTTTGTACTATCCGCAGAGAGAACTCCGTGCTACGGAGCGGAAGACGTATGAATCTGCATCTGGACGCATCTGCAAATATCTATGCTTATGCTTTGCAGGGGAGAGGACATGCTGATGGCGAAAAAGAAATTGTAGTCATCATCAATAGCAGTGAGGATGTAAGATCAACAACAGTTTATCTTGTTCCTCTTGGATTTCCAGAGAATACTGTGCTTGAGGACCTAATTGATGGCCAATCCTATAAAGTGAGGAGAAGCCACTTAAAGCTCACTTTGAATCCACTCCAGGGAGTAATCCTGGCACGAGCAAAGGCATGAATATAGGACAGCACAAGCAAGCAGAGAATGCAGAAGGCAAAATAGCCCATATCATGTTGAACGCTCCTCCATGGATCAAGGATGTGGTTTTCTACCAAATATTTCCCGAAAGATTTTATAACGGGGATAGGAGCAACGATCCTTCTGTTGTTGAGGAGTGGGGTAATAAGCCAAAGAGGAGAAATTTCTTCGGAGGTGATTTGAGGGGTATCATTGAGAAGCTTTCTTATCTTGCATATCTGGGAATAAATGCGATTTATCTGACACCGATCTTTAAGTCACCATCTAATCACAAATATGATACATCGGATTACCTTGAGATTGACCCTCACCTTGGAAACCTAGAAACTCTTCGCGAGCTCGTCAAGAAAGGGCATGAAAGAGGGATCAGGTTAATCCTTGATGGTGTATTCAACCATTCCGGAGATCGGTTCTGGGCCTTTGAAGACGTAGCTAAGAAGGGAAGTTCTTCTCACTATAGCGCATGGTATTTTGTAAAAACTTTTCCTGTGAGGAAATGGCCAAATCCTAACTATCTAACATGCGGTACAGCTAGATATTTACCCAAGCTAAACACCGACAACCCCCAGGTAAGGGAGTACCTCTTTGGAGTAGCCAGATACTGGCTGGAGGAAGCGGGGATAGATGGGTGGAGGCTGGATGTAGCTGATGAGGTAAGCCACGATTTTTGGAAGGAGTTCCGAAAGGTGGTCAGAGACGCCAATCCAGATGCCTTTCTTGTGGGCGAACTTTGGGGTGATGCCAGCCCCTGGTTACAGGGAGATGAATTTGATGGGGCTATGAACTACTTGCTGCGAGATTTGATCATTAAGTTCTTTGCCTGGCATCAGATTGACGCCCAGGCTTTCGATAGCGAGCTAGCTCGACTTCGGTCTAAATATCCCCAGGAGGCCAATGAGGCTATGCTAAATCTACTAGGAAGCCATGATACGCCGCGCTATCTTACAGTATGCCGGGGAGATGTGGATAAGGTAGTTCTTTCCTTATTATTTCTCATGACCTATATCGGTGTTCCCATGATTTACTATGGCGATGAGGTGGGCATGAAGGGAGGCAATGATCCTCTTTGTCGAGGGACCATGATCTGGGATCCTACTAAGTGGAATCGGAGGATTTTCGACACCTGCAAGAAACTGATCCGTATCCGGAGGGAGCACCCTGCTTTGCGAAGGGGCTCCTTTAAAACTCTTTATAGCTCAAAAAGAGTCTATGCCTACCAGAGAGAGCATGGCCGCGATTTGCTCATAGTTATAATAAACACTGGGTCATCTGATGCTTCTCTGAAAATCGGAGTGGATTCTGCAATCAAAAGGGAGCCAGTAAGAAGAAAGGTAGTAGAATCCGGAGACATAACCGGGACATTCTTGTTCAGGGACATACTTGGTGGAGAGATGTATCCTATGGTGGGAGATACTCTGACCATCCCGACTCTGAAGGCAAAGTCCGGATTGCTGCTAGAATTCGCCTCCTGATGTTTGATTTTGACGCAGTTTTCCTGTCAACAATCCAGTTCCCTAAATTTCACATAGAGGAATCTTTTGCTCCATGGAAACATGCGAACCTTGACGGCTCTCCCCCTGATCTATATAAAGTTAAAGTTGAGATATGGTAACCATGGATAGAAAGATAAATCTTTGCCTGGGCTTCCATAACCATCAACCCGTAGGCAACTTTGATTTTGTCTTTGAAGAGGTCTACCGAAAGGCCTACCGTCCTCTTCTGGAGGTCCTCCTTCGTCATCCTGCAATTAAGGTGACTTTCCATTATACTGGGGTCCTTCTGGACTGGTTGCAGGCCAAAAGGCCCGAGCTGCTGGACATGATCCGAGAGGGTGTGAGGAAGGGTCAGATCGAGCTGAAGACAGGGGGTTACTATGAACCCATCCTGCCCATCATCCCCGATCAGGATAAAAGGGAACATATCTGGAGAATGAATGAGACCCTGGGGCAGCTTTTTGGGGTGCGGCCCAGGGGGATGTGGCTGGCCGAGAGGGTCTGGGAGCCTCACCTGGCCAAAATTCTGGCTGAATGTGGGGTGGAGTATGTGGTGGTGGACGACCACCACTTTAAGCTGGTAGGCCTTAAAGATGAGGATCTGCGGGGATACTACATCACTGAGGAGCAGGGTGTGACCCTGAAGGTCTTTCCCATAGATATGAAGCTCCGCTACCTGGTTCCCTTCCAAAGTCCGGCAGAGACTCTGGCCTATCTGGGCCGAGTAGCGGAGGAGAGTCTGGAAAGTGAGCCCCTGCTGGTGTTGGACGACGACGGTGAGAAGTTCGGTGCCTGGCCCGGGACCTATGAACATGTCTATAAAAGAGGGTGGCTAGAGGAATTTCTCAGCCTCCTGGAGAGGGAGAGCACCTGGATCCGGACTGTTCACTTCTCTGAGTATCTGGATCGTTGCCCTCCTTTGGGTCACATTTACCTTCCCAACGCTGCCTATGCCGAGATGCTGGAGTGGTCGGGAGGATTCTGGCGCAATTTTTTGGTCAAATATCCCGAGAGCAACAACATGCACAAGAAGATGCTTTATGTGCGGGATAAAATCAGGGCCTCCGGGGACAGGGAAGCCTACCGGGAGCTCCTCACCGCCCAGTGCAATGACGCCTACTGGCATGGGGTCTTCGGAGGTCTCTACCTTCCTCATCTTCGCTCAGCCATCTTCCGCCACCTGATCCGGGCCGAAGTCCTGGCGGAGAAGAAACTGCACCAAGGGAAGAATTTCCTCTTCCAGGAGGTTGTAGATCTGGACCGGGACGGTCGGCCTGAGGTGATCGTCTCCAATGCCTGTCTGAATCTTTATCTTGACCCAGCCGAGGGAGGGACTATCTTCGAGATAGACTATAAGCCAGCCCTTCATAATCTCATAGACACTTTGGCCCGAAGAAGGGAAGCCTACCACCAGAAGCTTCTGCAACTGACAGGAGAAAGTGAAGGGGCAGAAGTGGAAGGGGCAGAAGTGGGCCCGGAAACCACGGAGGAGAAGCCAGGCCAGGAAGGGAAAGGGGGAGAGGCTTCGCAGGGAAAAGAGCAGGTTCGGACTATTCATGAGATAATAACGGTCAAAGAAGCGGGCCTGGATAAGTTTCTCTTCTACGACCAGTGCCGTAATGTCTGTCTGCGGGATCATTTTTTGGCCCCGGAGACAGGGTGGGAACAGTTCTGGCGCCGGAACTATCAGGAAGAGGGTGAGTTCTGGCAAAGAGAATATGACTTTCACATCCAGGAGCTGGATAAAGAGATAGTTGTCTCGCTGAGCCGGGAGGATTTTCTCAAGAAAGGGGGGCTTGAAGGGGAGGTTTGTGGTCCACTTCTGGTAACTAAAAAGATCAGGCTGCCTGAGGAGGGCTCGACAGTGTACCTGGAGTATGAGCTCCATAACCGATCTCAACGATTTGTGGATACTATTTTAGGAGTGGAGTTTCACTTTGCCCTTCTGAGTGGTTATGACCCAGTCTGTGGAGCCTACTTCGTGCCGGGCCGGGAGCTGGAAGATAGCCAGTTGGCCAGCCAGGGAGTAGAGCAAGAAGTAGAGGTAGTAAGGGTGAGAAGTGAACTCCTGGGTCTGGAGATAGCACTTTACCTGGGTCAGAGGGCGGAACTGTGGCGGTTTCCCATCGAAACTGTCTCTCAGTCGGAAGCCGGATTTGAAAGGGTCTACCAGAGTTCCTGCCTGGTGC
>CAYYBB010000069.1:0-9992 GCA_964469465.1 uncultured Actinomycetota bacterium | reverse complement strand
AAGGCTCTAAGAGGATATATTGAAATCAAGGAGGAAAATCTGGAAGACATCAAATATGAGATTTCATAGGAGAAGGTATTCAGGCTGGAAACCAAAAAGTTTATAGATAGCGTCGTACCAGACGGTCATCTCTCCCTTCCAGAGCAAGAGGTCAAGGAGATAAGGTCTTTTAGGTATTTTTTCTACCCCTAGAAGAGGCGAATACGTGAAAGCATGAGAAGGAAGTAGCGTCGTCAATCAATGCCATGATCATCAACCAGCATCTGATACCTGTCAAATCCCCGACACAACCAGCGATTCCAAGATAGAGGGAGATCTTCTTGAGCGTGGGTACCTCCTCGTTGGCGGCCTTATCCAGAGAAGATCTCCCCGTCGGACCGTCTGTCATACGAGGCTATTCTGTAGCCCTATGGAGCGGCTGATGGCGGAGCTTGCCGAGCAGTTCCGACAATCGGAGGAGCTAGGGGAAAGGATCCGGGCGAACCTGGAGGAGCTGGGGTATGAGGCCTGAAAGTTGGCGCCAGGTTCTAGTATCGGAAGTAGCGGAAATCGTCTTAGGGGGGACACCTAAGCGCGTAATAGCCAGCTATTGGAATGGGTCAATCAAGTGGGCAAGTGCTAAGGACGTTGCGAACTGCCCCACGCGTTACATTCGGAACACTGAGAAGACGGTCACAGAAGAAGGCATCGAAAATAGTGCCGCAAAGGTCCTCCCAGAAGATACCGTTGTCATTACCGCGAGGGGAACCGTTGGCGAAGTTCGCCTGTTAGGAGAGCCAATGGCGTTCAATCAGTCCTGCTATGGTCTTGTTCCGAGAAATGGGATAGAAGGCCAATTCCTATATTATGCGCTTGAGGCTGTTATCCGCCACGTCCACAGTCTGTCTTACGGGACCGTGTTCAGCACAATCACGACGAAAACCTTTAGCGACTTGCTTATTTCCCTTCCACCTCTCCCTGAACAGCACCGCATCGTGGAGATCCTCGGCGCTCTAGACGACAAGATCGAGCTCAACCACCGGATGAACCGCACGCTGGAGGCCATCGCCCAGGCCATCTTCAAGTCCTGGTTTGTGGACTTCGAGCCCGCCCGCGTCAAAATGCAAGGACGCCAGCCATCCAGCGTGGACGACGCAACCGCCGCCCTCTTCCCCGATTCCTTCGAGGATTCCCCGCTGGGGAAGATTCCGAAGGGCTGGAGGGTGGCTTCCGCTGGTGAATCAGTACGTGTTGTGGGGGGCGGCACACCAAGCACTAAAGAACCCGCCTATTGGAAAGATGGGACGATTCACTGGGTGACACCAAAGGATCTGGCCTCGCTGACAAGTTCAGTGCTTCTTGATACCGAACGGTGCATCACAGAACGCGGGTTACAACAGATAAGTTCAGGACTACTGCCCAAGGGTACGGTACTGCTATCCTCACGGGCGCCGATAGGCTACCTCGCAATACCTGAGGTTCCATTGGCGATCAATCAGGGATTTATAGCCATGGTATGCGATCGTGACTTGCCCAATCACTACGTCTTACAGTGGGCACGGGCGAACATGGAGATTATCAAAGGTCGTGCCAACGGAACCACGTTTCTTGAAATTAGCAAAGCAAACTTCCGGCCAATTCTAGTGGTGATTCCTCCTCACAGGATTCTGCAGGAATTCACCGCTCGGGCCGAAGTAATTCACCAGCAGGTAGTGAATAATCTTAGACAACTCCACAGTCTCGCCGCGATCCGCGACGCGCTGCTGCCGAAGCTGCTGTCGGGCGAGATGCGGGTGAAAAATGCGGAGAAGTTTGTGGAGACTGTGCGATGAACATCATCTTCCACTATCCGCCCGAACTTTTGAGTCTTTTAATTGCCACCATCCCGCTACTCTGTCGGTCAAAGAAGGATGTCTTACTTTTCTTCAAAGGTGCTGGCGTTGCCTCTGACTTAACCAACGATCTTGCCATACGGGTAAATCAGGATCCGAACAGTATCAGCAAGTATGAGATTGCCCGCACTGTGTTGACTCGGCTTAATGAGAAGGGAGAGTTAACGCTGCGAGAACGGCGAGAAATTTTGAAGCGCGTCACTGAATTTGAGGACTTCTCCACCTGCTGGCCAAAAGACCAATTGAAGGCAAAAGGTCTGGTTGCCGAAATTAGACGGGTCGTGAACGTCAAGGATTCGTTTACACGGATGCATATGGAACGAGAGGACGAAAGGAAAAAGCGTCAAGCCGAGCAGCAAGCAAAACTGGAGGAGGCAGAGCGACGAATGGCCAAGTTGTCCGCCGTCAAAACAGATCTCTTTTCTCTATTTGGTGAACAAAACAGTCAGAAGCGAGGCAAGGCATTGGAAAGTGTACTTAATCGTCTTTTTGAGGCCAGTGGTATTCTCATTCGTGAGACGTTTACGTTAAAGGGATCATATGGTGAGGGCATCATCGAGCAAATTGATGGTGTAGTTGAGATTGATGGTGAGCTGTACCTTGTTGAGATGAAATGGCTGAATCAGCCTTTGGGTACAAGTGACGTTTCACAGCACTTAGTACGAATCTTTAACCGGGGTCATGCCCGTGGCATCTTCATTTCAGCTTCGGATTATACAGAACCAGCGATAACTATTTGCAAAGAATCGCTTCAGAAGGCTGTAGTAGTTCTCTGCAAGCTGGAAGAGATTGTCAGACTACTGGAGCAAGAGGGCAATCTGAAGGACTTACTTAAGGCCAAGATCAAAGTGGCAATCATCGATAAGAACCCATTACACGAGCCACTGGGTAGGGATGTTCTATGATTAGCGTGAAACCTCCAACCCTCCGGATGCGCTGCTACCTAAGCTGCTGTCTAGAGAGATCCGCGTTAACGTGACAGGTGATTCATAATGAAAATCGAAACTCCTGCTGAGCAGTTGTTCTTTGTAACGGTTCGGATCGAAACGGAAACACCGCCGCATGTCGGTGTGGGTACTGGCTTTATAGTCCGTCATAAATGGGCTGATAATAAAGAAGAGTTGTTTTTAGTGTCGAACAAACATGTAATCCGAGATGCGAAAAAGGGTCGTTTCTGCCTTCTACGTTCCGACGGCACATCACCCATGCTAGGCCAGAAATACGATGTTGAAATAGATAATTTTGAGCAGGCCTGGTTTTCTCATCCTGACCCGGAGGTGGACGTTGCCGTACTTCCCATGGCTGGAATCCTGAGGCAGGCTCAATCGCATCGGTGGAGGATATACTTCAAATCGATCTCCAGAGAGCTTGTACCTGGTAAAAGCCAGCTCGAAGATCTCGATGCCATTGAGGAGGTGGTGTTCGTGGGCTATCCAAGCGGAATCTGGGATACCACAAACTTCCTCCCAGTCGCACGGAGAGGAACGACTGCTACACCAGTGTCTGTAGATTACTGTGGTCGACCAATCTTCCTTGTGGACGCCTCTGTGTTCCCAGGCTCAAGCGGGAGCCCCGTGTTCATTTGCAATGTAGGTGGGTACTCCCACAGGGGTGGGTTAGTCGTGGGTAGTCGAGTTTTATTCTTGGGCATTGTATCATCGGTCTACTTCCAAGAAGATGACGGCACTCTAAGCTTTGTGGATATCCCAACTACTGTGGTTCCAGTTGTCAAGACTCGGCAAATGATAGATCTCGCTATTGTTTTCAAAGCGCAGACAATCTTTGAAACGATAGAGGCTTTTCTGAGAGATAGAGGTGAGTTAGAGTAGCCTACAGCCTCCACGTGAACCATTACATGTAAGGCAAAAGGACAAAATTATGCGAGGTATAGATGAAATCATGGTCGAACAAGCCGCGCTCCAGTGGTTTAGCGAACTCGGCTACGAGGTCGCCTTTGGGCCTGACATCAGCCCGGGGGGCGAACGGCTGGAGCGGGACTCCTTTGGTGAGGTAGTTCTAGCGGGGCGATTGCGAGCAGCCCTCCGCCGACTCAACCCCCTCCTGTCCGACGAAGCGGTGGATGATGCGCTGCATCAAGTGTTTCATCTTGATTCTCCGAACCTGGCCGAAAACAACAGGCGGTTTCACGCGATGCTGCAGGACGGCGTCAAGGTGGAGGTGGTCACACCCGAGGGCGAGCGCCGGGGAGATCTGGCCCGGCTTTTCGACTACAATGACCCAGAGAATAACGACTGGCTGGCAGTCAACCAGTTCACGGTGGTTATGGGGGAGAACAACCGACGGCCTGACATAGTGACCTTCGTCAACGGGCTTCCGCTCGCCATCCTGGAGCTGAAAAACCCCCTTGTCGAGCAAGCCACCCTCAAGGGTGCCTTCCAACAACTCCAGACCTACAAGCAGGAAATCCCTGATCTCTTCCACTACAACGAGCTCCTGATTCTCTCCGACTCCATCGAAGCGCGCCACGGCACTATTACCAGCGACTGGGAGCGTTTTACCCCCTGGCGAACCATCCAGGGGGAAAACGACGCGCCCGAGGATTTGCCACATCTGGAGGTTCTGATCCGTGGCATGTTCGAGAAGCGGCGGTTCCTTAATTTGGTGCAGAACTTCGTCGTGTTTGAGAGCGATGGAGACCGGCTCTACAAGAAAATGGCGATGTACCAGCAGTTCCATGCGGTGAACGCAGCGGTGGAGGAGACTATCCGGGCCACATGCTCTGACGACGACCCGCGGGTTGGGGTGATCTGGCACACGCAGGGATCCGGCAAATCCCTTTCCATGGTCTTTTACGCGGCCAAGGTGATGCGCCACCCAGTGATGAACAATCCAACCATCCTGGTACTCACTGACCGCAACGACCTGGACAACCAGATCTATCGGAACTTTTGTCTGGCCCAAGACCTGATTCCTTATCCAAAACAGGCCGAGAACGTGGAAGACCTGAAACAGCTCCTCACCGTGCCGGCCGGGGGCGTGATCTTTACCACCGTTCAGAAGTTCAAGCCGGAGGAGGGAGAAAACTATCCGCTCCTCTCCCAGCGCCAGAACATCGTTGTGATCGCTGATGAGGCCCACCGATCCCACTACAACTTCATGAAAGGCTATGCCCGATATATCCGCGAGGGTCTACCCAATGCGGCATTCATTGGCTTCACCGGGACCCCTATTGAACTCGAGGACAGGTCCACCCGCCAGGTGTTTGGGGACTACATCAGCATCTATGACATCCAGCGCTCCATTGAAGACGGTGCCACTGTTCCCATCTACTACGAGGGGCGACTGGCGAAGCTCCACCTTACCAACGAGTTTATTGACGAGGACTTTGAGGAGATCACGGAAAGGGAGGAGGAGCACGTCAAGGAGAGCCTGAAAAGGAAGTGGGCGCGGTTGGAAAAGCTGGTTGGAGCGGAGGATCGCCTGCGACGTATCGCTCAGGACATCGTGGAGCACTACACGGAGCGCTGCAAGAGCCTGGAAGGCAAGGCCATGATCGTTTGCATGAGCCGGCGCATCTGTGTAGAGCTGTACAACCACCTGACCTCGATCCCCGGGTGTCCCCAAACTGCGGTGGTGATGACTGGCTCCGCCAGCGACCCCCCGGAGTTCCAGCCGCACATCCGCAACAAGGCCAAGCGGGAGAAGATCAAAGAGCGCTTCAAGGACCCTGACGACCTGCTTCGCCTCGTGATTGTCCGCGACATGTGGTTGACCGGCTTTGATAACCCGTGCTTGCACACGATGTACGTGGACAAGCCCATGAAAGGCCACACCTTGATGCAGGCCATCGCCCGGGTGAACCGGGTTTTCAGGGACAAGCCAGGTGGACTCATCGTAGATTACCTGGGCATCGCAGATGATTTGCGGCGAGCCCTTTCCAACTACAGTGACAAAGACCGCAACGAGGCTCTGATTCCCCTGGATCAGGCCGTGGCTGTGCTTAAAGAGAAGTACGACATCGTCCGGGCGTTCTTCCACGGCGTCAACTATCGGGGATGGCGGAAGCTTGCGCCGGCAGCCCTGACACAACTCTTACAGAAGGCGCATAATGCCGTGGTGGCTGATGAAGATACCAAAAGTAGGTTTATCAAAGCCTGTACGGAGCTGACCAAGGCCTTCGCCCTCGTGATCCCTCACCCAGAGGCTATGCAGATTCGCGACGATGTGGCCTTTTTCCAGAGCGTTCGGAAGAACGTGGTCAAGTACACACCGCCGGCTGGCCAACCTCCGGAAGAACTGGACACCGCGGTCAAGCAATTGATCTCTGAGGCTGTGGCCGCCGGTGAAGTCGTAGACATCTTCGGCGCTGCTGAGATGAAGCGGCCGGATATCTCCATCCTCAGCGACGAGTTCCTCGCCGAAGTGCAGGGGATGGAGTACAAGAACCTGCAGGTAGAGCTACTCCGGAAGCTCCTGGAGGACGAGATCACGGCGAGGATGAGAAAAAATGTCGTCAAATATCGCTCCTTCAAGGAGATGCTGGAGCAGGTGATCAAGGCCTACCAGAACCGTTCCATCCAGTCAGCGGAGGTCATCGCGAAACTCGTCGAGTTGGCCAAAGAGCTTCGCGAGGTGGAGCAGCGGGGCGAGATCTTGGGTCTGAGCGACGAGGAGATGGCCTTCTACGACGCCGTGGCCAAGGGCGAGGAGCACATCCGCGATGACGAGCACTTGAGGGCCATCGCCCGAGAGCTGGTGGCTTCAATCAAAGGCAACCTGAGCATCGATTGGGCGGACCATGAAAGCGTGAAGGCTAAAATCCGCGCCGCAGTCAGACGGTTGCTCCGCCGGCACGGATACCCACCGACGGAGTGCGAAGTGCTCGTGCTCCTTGTCATGGAGCAAGCAGAAAGTCTTTATCGGGATTGGCCGAAAGCGGCGTGAGGTTACCCTTAGGCACAAAGTTAAGGCGTATTTCTGGCCGGTTTAGATTTAGAGGGGTATTTACTCGAAGACGCATTAGAAATGGGCTAGAGGTTAGCGGTCTAGCGTGAAGGGAGGTGGAATCTGTGGATCGAAACGAAGTGGTGGTTGCTTTCGAGATTTTGCTTGAAGAGATTGAGAACGTTGTGGAGGGCTTTAACGAGGAAGGAGCACAAGCGTTCCGGAGAAGTGACTACGAAGCAGCTCGCGAAATTATGGAACGAGGTGGGCAAATTGCTGCTTTCAGAGATAAGATTAAAGAATTACAAAAAGAGTGGAGCCGCCTTTTTGCAAGGAAGGCCGCTCAAACCTTGCGGCTAAGGCCCAGAAGGCAGCCGGTTGCCCAGAGATTGAAGCGCGGTCTGAGGACGCCTGAGGATGCTTTTAGGCTACCCATTCTTGAGACATTGGTGGAGCTTGGTGGATCGGCGGCCATCGGCGAGGTGCTGGATCGGGTTTATGAAAAAATGAAACAGCAGCTCAACAAATATGACCTCCAACCGTTGCCTTCCAGCTCCGATCAACCCAGGTATCGCAACACGGCCCAATGGTGCCGAAATACTATGGTCAAAGAAGGGTTCCTTGCTGTGGACTCGCCGCGCAGCTTATGGGAGGTTACGGACGAAGGGCGTACAGAGCTTGTAAGGCTGAAGCAAGCTACGGCCTTGCGAGGCCGAGAAGATTCGGAACTTTATTGACTGCCCGAGAGACGATAATGCCAAAACCGTCTTTAGGCGGATACCTTGAAGTACGAACGTCCTTGCGTACGGGGTGTCACCGCAATACAATTGTTCTTGTACCGTAGGAAACCACTGAGCCGGGTGTTATATACTGACATGGGAGGTGTAGCAATCATGATTGTAAAGAACCAAATCTTAAAAGTCATCCAGGAACTTCCTCAGGATGCTACGGTCGAAGACGTTATGGAACGTCTGTATCTTCTGTATAAGGTGGAACGTGGCATTGAACAAGCAGAGGCTGGTCAAAAGATCACACAAGAGGAAGCCCGAAAGCGAATGGCAAAGTGGCTCGAGTAAGTTGGACCCCACAAGCGCTGGCGGATCTCGAGGCAATTCGTATCTTTATTGCTCGTGATGCTCCCCAAGAACATACTATGCTTTTGGGGACTGTGTTTTTGTAATCATCAGTGTGTGTCTGGTTCGGGCATCAAGCATTGGGGTGAGGCAAGTAGAGATATTCAAATATGAGACCGAATAGAAAGAAAGACTCACATATGGAACTAAAAGATAGGCTCATCGTCGGCCTAGACACGTCTGACTCCCGAGAAGTAGAAAACCTCTGTCGGGAGCTGGACAACTCAGTAGGGATTTTGAAGATCGGACTGGAGTTGATCTACTCCCAGGGGCTGGATATTCTCAAAATGGTCAGGGATTTGGGTTATCAGATCTTCCTGGATGTCAAGTTACATGATATTCCGCAGCAGGTCTTCCGAAGTTGTGCCGCCGTAGCCAAGCTGGGAGTAAGGATGCTGACCCTCCATACCCTGGGGGGTTATAATATGCTTTATAAGTCGGTGCAAGAGGTAAAAGCGGCCTCCGCCGGGCTGGGTGTTGCAGCACCCCTGCTTTTGGGGGTTACTATCCTGACCAGCCTGGATGAAAGCGATCTTGGGGAGATGGGGTTTACGTTAGGGGTGCAGGATACAGTGGCCAGATTGGCCGATCTGGCTGTCCGGGCCGGGCTGGATGGCATTGTCTGCTCGGCCCAGGAAGCCTCTCTGATAAAGGCAAGATATGGAGACAGTCTTATTGTGGTCACGCCAGGCATCCGGCCTGCTGGCTGGGGACCGGGAGATCAAAAGCGAGTGGTTACGCCTGCTGAAGCTATGAAGATGGGCATAGATTATATTGTGGTGGGCCGGCCTATAACCGAGGCTCGGGACAGGCTGGCGGCGGCCCGGGCCATTTTGGAAGAGATGAGAGGAGCTCCTGGAGGAGATCAGAAGTCTTCCGAGAGAGATGAGAATTTCTAGGTGAGATAAGGAGGCTTTCCAAGGGAGATGATGAGATTTTCCGCGCTAGATGAGAGAGATTTCTGAGAAAGAGGATAGAGAGTTCCAGAGGAGATGAAAGGGCTTCTTGGAGTAGATGGGAGAGCTTTGCGGGGAGATAAGGGGATTTCCCCAGAGAAATGATCGGGCCTTACGGAGGGGATGGTAAGCATTGGAAGAGGAACAAAGAGAGATTCTAAGAATTTTTGAGGAAACCGGGGCCATCCTTAAAGGACATTTTCAATTGTCCTCTGGATTGCATAGCGATACCTATATCCAGTGTGCCAAAGTTCTCCAATATCCAAAGTACTGCCAGACCCTCTCTCAGAAGCTGGTCCGGAAACTGAACCATCCTGACGACATAGATGTGGTGGTCTCTCCGGCCATGGGAGGCCTAATTATTGGCTTTGGCGTGGCTGCTGAAATAGGCTGCAGGGCCATCTTTGCCGAGCGCCAGGAACGCACTATGACTTTAAGGCGCGGTTTTCAGGTCACGCCGGGCGAAAGAGCTCTGGTGGTAGAAGACGTGATCACCACCGGAGGATCGGTTAAAGAGGTCCTACAGCTCTGTCGGAAAAGAAGAGCGGAAATAAAGGGCGTGGCCTGTCTTATAGACAGGAGCACAGAGGATACTGGCCTGAACCCAACTTTTCTGCTCAAGATGAAAGTCGAGGCCTACCCGCCACCAAATTGTCCTCTCTGTGCTGCCGGAATTCAAATTGACAAACCAGGAAGCAGGGGGCTATATTAGTTTTCTAATCAGTTCCTACTGAGAATAGGATTTACGTCCTGGTTCAAAGCAAACTTAAGCCTATGGCCCTTTGTATTCAATTACCCATACTATTTTTCAGCAGGGGCTAATTTAGTTCACAGCATTTCGGGAGGTGACCAAATAAAGGAGAGGGGGAGAAGGGCAACGAAGTTTTTGGATTTGTAACTTTTAGTACTTACCGTGGTTTATGGTGAAGTTGGTCTACGAGGAGTAGTCATGAAGGTACCACAGCTTAGCGCCGAGCAGCGAAAGATGGGAATTTCCAAGGCGGTTGGCCTGAGACGGGAAAGAGCGGCTATTAAGGAAAAGTTGAAAAGGGGGAAACTTTCCCTGGAGCAAGTTATTTCCATGGATGACGAAGTCGTATCCAAGATCAAGGTGATAGAGATATTGA
>CAYYBB010000068.1:0-10049 GCA_964469465.1 uncultured Actinomycetota bacterium | reverse complement strand
GCGGGTTTGACCGAGGTGGAGTTTCTCCAGCTGCTAAGGAGGTAGGGAAGATGGAGTACACGGTGCTTATTCATGCGGCAGAAGAGGGGGGTTATTGGGTGGAGGTGCCAGCCCTGCCTGGCTGTTTCTCCCAGGGAGAGAGCATGGAGGAGGTCCTTAAGAATGTCAGGGAGGCTATTGAGCTGCACCTGGAGGCTTTGAGAGAAGAAGGAGAAGCTCTTCCCCAGGAGGAGACCGTTGTAGGGACGGTTAAGGTTGCCATCCCCGCGTAAAAGGATGTGAGTAAGTCTGATAGGCTTTTTCAGGTTTGAGCAAGCCGGTGTAGCTCAATGGTAGAGCAGCTGAATCGTAATCAGCAGGTTGCAGGTTCAAGTCCTGTCGCCGGCTCCAGAGACTAAAACACCTAAGCAGGCCCACTTTCACCTCCTTTTTGGATTGTGGAAGATTTTCTATCTCTCAAGGCTATAGCTGTTTCCGCAAACAAGATTAGTTCCTCCACTCTTATCCCACTTCTAATGAGATTTATGGTAGTTTTGAAGAGCTCGGCGGCGTTCTCCGGACCCAGGAGCTCTGTAATCTTTTGAGATAATTTGCTGGCCTCGTTCTCTACTTCTATCTCCTGCGAAAGATCATGACGGATCAGAGCATCATAGCTGAGCTCAAAGTAGTCGGCTATTTTAGCCAACGTATCCACCCGTACGTGCCTGTTCTCTTTCAACTCGATATTCCTGATCTGTACCGGTGAGAGCTCAATACGCTTTTTCTTTTTCATGATCCTGGACATCTCGTTATAGTTCAGCCCTAACTGACTTCTCAGATATCTCAAGTTTCTGGAGACAAGATTTGGTGGTCTCTTAATCCGAGGCATAATCTACCTCCTGGTTTGGAAATTTAAATTAGGAGTCTATAAACAAAAAACAAGGCAATACTCTCGCTATTGTAAGTCAGAGATGAGAGGATTTCAATTTACAGTTATAAGTATAACATGATTTGTGTCTTTACATATTAACTTATTTATGCTATAGTTCTTTGAAAAGAGGGCGAAGTCTGAAAAAACTTGATTCACTATTCCGGAAGGATGCCACCCGTCAGGGAGGTGATGTTGAAACAAAGGCGATATGATGAGTTGATTCAGTTGGCCAAAGAGGATATAGAGGCGGAATTACGAGAAGTACAATGTGCAGGAAGGCTGTTGAGGCCTTAGTACCACCTGAAGAAACATGGGCGAACAGTAGGAGCAACTACGCTCGAGGAGTATTGGAGGTCTATCCGAAGATTACAAAGAGATGATAAAGCCAGGATCTTTACTTATCGTGATCCGAAATATGGCAACAGCGTAAATTGGGCACTGATTTCGGTTGAGCGTGGGCATGTACTACTGTACAATAAGAAAGATGGCATCATAGCTGCGTTCTTCGCTCACGACCCAGATGATCTGCCTAAATATCTCCGGAGCAGACAGAGTCTATGGGTTGAAATCGAGATAGAACTAGAGGGCTATCTCATAAAGAAGGATTGGAGTCCATGACCAAAAGAGAGAAGTTGAGCTGGCTTATTAATGCATACGAAGACAACGTTAGATATCTTGAGGGATCTATCTATGACGAAATCCTTTCTCTGCTTATTTATAGAGATTCCATCGAGGAACTTCTGCCCCAAGTTGGTACTGTCCAGGATCGTAGAAGAGTCACCGAGATAGATGGGGAGTTAAGACAAAAAAAGGACATTGTCATAGAAACGGATCTTGCCTCCATGCGCCACTCGGTACCCCATCCACCTAAATCTCATTGGTGGTGGTATCTCGACAAGATATCTGAAAAAGAGAGGGCTACCGCTTAAGTCCATTTGCTTCTTGGAGTTCTGTGTTTAAGCTGTCCTCTGGGTGGCCCGGGCCAAAGGGAAAAAGGAGATAGTTTGTCCAGCGGCCTGGGCCGCCTTATCTTAATATGGATACGGCCTGATCACTAGTGCTCTGGCTCACAAATTTGGCGAGTATTTTCTTGCAAAACGAACCAGATGCTAAAAATAATATTTGATATTTCCCCAAAGGGCGTACTCAGTCATGGGAGCAGAACCAGAGGGATGGATACGAAGAATGTGAAGGAGATGATTGGCTATGGCTGATGGCCTGGCCCGAGAGGCCGAAGAGGTTCAATATCACATTCAGTGTAAAAAAGGCGATGTAGGCAGATATGTATTTTTACCCGGAGATCCGGGAAGATGTGAGCTCATCGCCAAAGAGTTTGACCAGTACTGGGAAGTGGCCTGCAACCGGGAGTATAAGACGCTCACTGGGACGCTAGATGGGGTGAAGGTCTCTGTTACCTCCACTGGTATAGGAGGGCCCTCAGCCGCCATTGCCGTGGAAGAGCTCTCCCGCATAGGGGCAGATACCTTCATAAGAGTGGGAACGGCTGGCGGTATGCAGTTGGATCTACTTCCAGGAGATCTGGTTATCGTCTCGGCCGCGGTACGGGATGAGGGTACTACCCGGCAGTATATGCCTATAGAGTATCCTGCTGTGGCTCACCTGGATGTGACCAATGCCTTGGTCCAGGCAGCTAAAAACAAAGGCGTAAGATTTCATGTGGGTATCTCCCAGTCCAAAGACTCCTTCTACGGCCAGCATGAGCCAGAGAAAATGCCGGTGAGCCAGGAACTACTGGTCAGGTGGGACGCCTGGATCAAGGGAAACGTACTGGTATCGGAGATGGAAGCGGCCTCTATCTTCGTTTTGTCCAGCATAAAGAGGTTGCGAGCTGGCTGTATATGTCTGGTGGTGGCCAACCAGGAAAGAGCCAGGATAGAGGGCAAGTGGGAGATAAAGGAAGACCTGACCGACCTGATTAAGGTGGCTGTGGAAGCTGTGCAGGTATTGATAAGATTGGATGGAAAAGGGAGAATAGAGGTTGGCCAGATAGACCAGCACAGCTTGCTGTGCTAGATGGCCAGGCGTATAATTGCTCGGCAGAGGGGCATTTTAGGTATGGGGCACAAAAGCGGCAAGACGACAGTAGTTTGGACTCCTGCAAGTAACAAGGCTCTGGCAGGAATAAGAAGTTCTTTGAACAGCCTATTTCCAAATCACTCGAAACAGATAGAAACGGGCGCGTTATGTTCGAATATGTTCCCAAGGTTTGAAGAAAAACAAAAGTCCAGATACAAAGTAGATAAACGGACATCGTATCGCCTGGCTAACGGAAATTGGGCCGCCCATCTTGCTTGTAGTCCACCGACCCCAGTAATGCTTGAGGAAGGAGTGAAACAATGACGAACATACTGACCTACCTGGAGACACTCGTGCGTGAGACCCACAAACCAGAGGCTGAGGTGATAACTTTAGCCTTCCAGACTGGTCTGCGCCAATTATGGCGTGAGTGCATTCTAGGCCGCTACTTGCGCGGGGAGATGACCCGCGACGGAGCCATCGAAGCAGTGGGCATTGACTGGGTGGAGTTGGCTGAACGGCAGCACGAAGCGATGTTGGAGGACCTGGCGTGGGCGCTGGGAGACTAAAGGCCGCCGTAGCCGATGCTGGCCCACTTATCCACTTGACCGAAATCGGCTGTTTCCCACTCCTCCGCATCTTTGAGGCCTTGCATATCTCCGACGCTGTGTGGTCAGAAACCGTCGAGCAGAGGCGGGTTCAGGAGGTAGATGTTTCAAGACTGGATAACATCCATCGGCACACCCTTCCCCATGCGCAAGTCGCTCAGTTCACCCAGGAGAATGGCTTGCAGGATTTGCAGGCTGGCGAAGAGGAGTGTTTGTATCTTTGCCGGCAGATAGGTGTGCCTATTCTGTTGACCGATGACCTGGCCGTCCGGGAGGCAGCCAAGTGCCTGAACCTGACACCGGTGGGATCCTTGGGTATCGTGGCCAGGGCTTGCCAACTGGGACAGATATCGCTGGCCGATGCGGAACGTGACATCGTCGCTCTGTACGACATGAGCTCTCTTTTTGTCACGCGGGCCATTGTGGAGCTGGCCATCGAACACCTGCACAAGCGCGTCGATCAGAGCTGATGCGAAAGCGAGGCGGATGGGCTGGCGAACATCGTTTGGCCATGAAAGGAAGCCATGATTCGCCACGAGTTACAAAAACTACTGAAAGAAGCGGCCAGAGCTATCCTTAAGGATGAGGAGAAGTTCCAGGAGAAGGAAAAGGAGATAGTTCTGGAAAAACCCAATCTGAGTGAACACGGAGACTGGGCGAGTAATGTGGCTCTGGTCCTGGCCGGACTGTGCCGCCAGAATCCCCTGGCCATTGCTCAGGAGATTGTCCGACACCTGCCACAAGATATTGGTTATGTAAAGGAAGTCAAAATCGCCCGGCCCGGCTTCATCAATTTCTATCTTTCCGATGACTACATCATGTCCCAGTTGGGGGAGATCGCCCGGAACCCCCAGGGTTATGGTAAGTGTGATCTGGGCCAGGGAGTCAAACTTCAAATAGAGTTTGTCAGCGCCAATCCAGTCGGTCCTCTTCACATAGGTCATGGCCGCTGGGCTGCTCTGGGGGATTCTCTGGCCAGGATCTTCCAAAACTGCGGGTACCAGGTGGAAAAGGAGTTCTATATCAACGACTATGGTCTTCAGGTCAGACTTTTCGGCCAGTCTGTTCTGGCTCGCTACCAGGAGCTTTTGGGCCTACCTGCTACTTTCCCTCCTAACGGGTATAAAGGGCAGTACGTAAAGGAATATACCCAGGAACTAATAGAGCAGGTGGGGGACAAATTCATCACTCAGGAAGGTGAAGAGGAGGAACTCATTTCCCATGCTATTTCCATAGCCCTCCAGGATATCCGAGAGACTCTAGAGCTCATGGGGGTGGACTTCCAGGTATGGTTTAGCGAGAGAGTGCTTCATGAGGGGGGTGAGGTGGATAAGGTCATAGAAAAGCTTAAAGCTAGCGAAAAGACTTATGAGCAGGAGGGGGCTCTTTGGCTTAGGACGACGGACTATGGGGATGATAAGGACCGGGTTCTGGTCAAGGCTGATGGAGAGAAGACCTATTTTTTGGCTGATATTGCTTACCATGAGAATAAAGTACAAAGGGGATTTCAGAAGATCATCAATATTTGGGGGGCCGATCATCACGGGCATGTGAGAAGGATGAAGGCAGCTCTGGAGATTCTGGGCTACGATCCCGACATTCTGGAAGTCATTATCGGGCAGTTGGTGAATCTGACCAGGAGGGGGAAGCCCTACAAGATGTCCAAGCGCTCCGGAGAGATGGTCACTCTGCGGGACCTGATAGAGGAAGTGGGGCCTGACGCTGTCCGTTACTTTTTCCTGATGCGGCCCTGCGATAGTATGCTAGATTTTGATATCGATCTGGCCAGGAGCCATACCTCCAACAATCCGGTTTACTATATCCAGTATGCCCACGCCCGCATTCAGAGCATCATGCGCCTGGCCTCTTCCAGAGGAATAGAAGTGGAGGAAGCCTTGACCTATCCCTACGACAGGTTTTCCCATTCTGGGGAAAGGGAGCTGGCTAAAGTTCTTATCTCCTTTCCCCATGTGGTCATAGATGCTCTTGAGCACCGGGCCCCCCATTTTCTGACCCAGTATGGGGAGGAGCTGGCCTCGGCCTTTCATGTGTTTTATACGCAGTGCCGGGTCATCAGTAAGGATAAAGATATGACCATGCGGCGCCTGGCTCTCTGTGTGATGGCCAGGGAGATAGTGCGAAAGGTACTTTTTCTTCTGGGCATTTCGGCACCTGAAATTATGTAAATGTTTCGATATTGGAGACCACCTGGATATTTCGGCCACAAAGGAGCATGTAGGATGTCAGTCTCTGGAGGGCATGCTGAGTCTCTGAGTACCCCCAGGATACAGTGGCGAAGGTATTTGTGCACGGGGTAGCTATAGTGGCTAGCCTCTTTCAGTTAAAGCAGAGGTAAAACCAGGAGGCGGCTATCTCATTGCGGGCTTCTTTTATTTTCTTGTACACTATTTTCACAGCTTCCTCCGGGAGGAGGCTTTTATCTGTGGTCGGGATCTTCAGGTCAAATTGTAACTGTCTTCTGGTGGCAGAGGAGCGGCGGCGAGGAGGTTTTATGCTTTGGTAGGTCTCCAGCAGCCTTTCTTGAGGAAAGTCTAAAATAAGGTTGGCCAGTTTGTGGTAGGAAAGCTGAGGGACGGTTCTCATTCTTCCCTCTGCCTGCTCGGGATCATCAAACTCCTCGTAGTAAATGAGGACTGATTTGTCCTGATTGTAAAGATATTTTTTCCACTGAGCATAAAAGCGGCATATGCTTCTGGAGAGATCAGGAAGGGCTAAGGAGATAAATCTATCGTTGCCGTCATAGAAGAGGCAGAAATAGTACTTTTTGTTTCCCATAAGTTACCCCCCAAAGGTCCTTTCCCACGGCTCCTTCTGGGAGTGTTTTTGGGCTTTTCGCAATTTCCTGAACTGTGCTCATTATAAGGGTAAGACCTTTGGAAATCAAGGTTTTGTGAGGTTCTGTCTCTAATACCCACCGATATCGGGACGGTTACTGGTCCACAAGCTAAGATGATGGGTTAACCCACAAGCCAGATGACAGGTTTATCAGGCGAGGGGTTGAAACCAGAAAACGAGTCTCTGGCCCCTTTGAATTTTATTGCATATGTGTTATAAAAAAGAGCAATTTACAACTGTCACGGAGCCCAGGGAGGCTCTAACCTGACCGAGTTTGGTAGCCTCTGTCCAGCCCGGTTCGAAGATCGCCTTCGTGGATTTGAGGCTCCAACTCTGAGAGAGTGTGGTAGTGATCTCCTGGGCCAGAGTGGAAGCCAGACCCCAGGGTTTTTTCTCAGATTTCTATTATGGAGGAGCTTTAAGTATGCCATATCCGCTAACTACCGCCATTAACCGACGGGGCCATCTGGAAGTGGGGGGATGTGATCTGGTTGATTTGGCTTACAAGTACGGCACCCCTCTCTTTGTGGTGGATGAAGAGACTATCAGAGCTAAATGTCAGGAATATGTACAGGCTTTCCGCCATTTGGAGGAGGATGCTGAGATTATCTATGCCTCTAAAGCCTTCGGCGCTGTGGCGGTATGCCAGATCATTCGGGAGGAGGGGTTTTTCGTGGATGTCTCCACCGGGGGGGAACTTTATGTGGCTCTCCGATCTGGATTTCCTCCTCACAAGATCTACTTTCACGGTAATAACAAGACCGAGGAGGAGATAGAGTTCGGCCTGAGAGAAGAGGTGGGCACTTTCGTGGTGGACGGGCTCCATGAGCTGGATCTTCTGGATCGTCTCTCTGGAAAGTGGGGGAGAAGGACAGACATCCTCCTCCGCATCACCCCGGGCATTGAGACCTCCACCCATAAATATATTCAGACTGGTCAGATCATTGATAATAAATTTGGTTTCCCCCTGTATATGGAAATGGCCATGGCAGCAGTCAAGGAGGCTCTGAGCAAAAGCAACCTGAGACTGCGGGGCTTCCACACCCACATAGGTTCCCAGCTCTTTTCTGTGGATTGTTTTGAAAAGGCAGCCGAAATTATGGTGGGTTTTTGTGCTGAGGTTCAGGATGAGACAGGATTTGTGACCGAAAAGCTGAATCTGGGAGGAGGACTGGGTATCAAGTACAGAAGTTCTGACCGGCCGGCTTCCATCGAGGAATTTGTCACCACGGTGGTCAAAGGTGTTCGCCGTTGGTCCGACAATTTTGACCTGCCATCTCCTGGTATAGCCATCGAGCCCGGAAGGTCCATAGTGGGCAATTCTACAGTCACTCTTTATACTGTGGGAGGGATCAAAGAGGTGCCCGAGGTGAGAACCTTTGTGGCTGTGGACGGCGGAATGTCCGACAATATTCGCCCCATGCTCTACGACGCCGTCTATGAGGCCAGAATAGCCAACAAGGCCCAGCACTCTCCTCAGCAGGTGGTGGCTATTGCGGGCAAACATTGCGAATGTGGCGATGTTCTAATCAAAGAGGTGGCTCTTCCCCCGGTACAGGTGGGAGATATCATTGTCATCCCGGCTACTGGAGCTTACGGGTACGCCATGGCCAGTAACTATAATCTTCAGCCTCGGCCGGCAGTGGTTCTGGTGAACAGGGGACAGGATTCTGTTATTATAGAGAGGGAGAGTTACCAGGATCTGTTGAGATTGCATAAGCCGCTCAGGCCTGAGTGAGGCAAAGGTCATGGCCACCCTCAACTGTGGAATTCTTAGAATGAGCGGCCTCATATATTTCGAGTGAGATATAGGGGTGAAGATTTTGGAGGGTTCTTTATCTGATCGTAGCGTGAACATAGGAATTTTTGGCTACGGAACGGTGGGCTCAGGAGTGGGAAAGCTCCTCCTGGAGAACCAAAAATCCATTGAGATGAAAGCCGGAGCCCCCATCAGGACCAAGACGGTAGTGATCAAGAATCCTCACAAAAAGAGGCTTTATCTGGATCCTTCTACCGTGATTACTACCGATCCGGACTGCATCCTCAAGGATCCGGAGATAGAAGTAGTCCTGGAGCTGATGGGAGGCATCAGTCCGGCCAAAGAGTACATACTGGAGGCTATGGCCAGGGGTAAGCATGTGATCACGGCCAATAAAGAGCTCATGGCCAACTATGGGAAGGTCCTCCTGGAGACGGCTGCCGAGCGAAAGGTAGATCTCTATTTTGAAGCCAGTGTAGGGGGAGGAATACCTATCATCCATCCCCTGAAGGAGTCTCTGGCCGGAAATAAGATCAAAAAGATCATCGGTATTGTTAATGGCACCACCAACTACATTCTGACCAGGATGTTCCAGGAGGCCATGTCTCTGGAGGAGGCTCTGGGGGAAGCTCAGCAGTTAGGCTATGCTGAGGCTGATCCGCGGGCGGACATAGAAGGCCTGGATGCCGCGGCCAAACTGGCTATTTTGTCCTCTATTGCCTTTAATGCCCGGGTGGTACATAAAGATGTCCATACCGAAGGCATAATGGGGATAAGCCCCATAGACATTCGCTATGCCCGGGAGTTGGGATATACTATCAAGCTCCTGGCCATTGGTGAGGACAGAGAAGAAGGCATCATGGTGCGGGTTCATCCCACCATGATCCCCTCCAACCACGTCCTGGCCTCGGTAGGGGATGCCTATAATGCTATTTATGTTGTTGGCGAGCCGGTGGGGGACCTGATGTTCTATGGGAAAGGGGCTGGCTCGGGGGCCACGGCCAGCTCTGTGGTAGGAGATCTCATCGATGTGCTTCGCAATATGAGCATGGGCAAGAGTGGTAGAGTTGGATGTACCTGCTTTGAGAGCAAAAAGATTTTGCCCATAGATGAGGTTGAGAGCAGATATTACATCGTTATGGATGTGGTGGATAGGCCCGGTGTCCTGGCTCAGATTGCGGGAGTTTTCGGCCGCAATGTGGTCAGTATTGAGTCGGTCATCCAAAAGCAGCGGGAAGGCAGGACCGATCTTGTTTTCATCTTGCACCAGGTCAAGGAGAAGCACGTTGCCAGGGCCATTCAGGAGCTCCACGATCTTGAAGTAGTCAACAAAGTGCTTAACTGTATTCGTGTCGAAGGACCTTTTATTGAGTAACTACTTGGGCCTCATCAGGCGCTATTGGGACTTTATTCCTATCCAAGATGAGAATTCCATATGTACTCTCCTGGAGGGCAATACTCCCTTAATCTCCTCCACCTACCTGGGGCCCTGGCTGGGTCTTCGCCTGTACCTTAAATATGAAGGCCTGAACCCTACTGGCTCCTTCAAAGATCGAGGTATGACCGTAGCGGTCAGCAAGGCGATCGAGGAAGGGGCCCGGGCTATCATGTGTGCCTCCACCGGCAATACCTCAGCCTCAGCCGCGGCTTATGCAGCCAAGGGGGGACTTGATTGTTACATCCTGGTTCCAGAAGGGAAAATTGCCCGGGGCAAGCTAGCTCAGGCTATGGTCCATGGGGCTAATGTGTTGGCTATCAAGGGTAACTTCGATGATGCCCTGAGGATCGTTCGGGAGATAACCACGAAGTTTCCCATCAAACTGGTCAATTCCCTGAATCCTTTTCGCCTGGAAGGACAGAAGACCGCCTCCTTTGAAAT
>CAYYBB010000067.1:0-10108 GCA_964469465.1 uncultured Actinomycetota bacterium | reverse complement strand
TCCCCGCGCAGCCCAGGTGGGTGGACTGGGTGCTACAGCTCCATTCCCAGGTGTCACCTACTGGCAGGCTATCCTGGCTGAGGCCATCGGCACTTTCATTCTGATGATTACCATCATGGGCATAGCGGTAGATCCGAGGACACCCAAGCAGTTCGCCGGCCTCACCATTGGATTAGTCGTGGGTGCTGTTGTCGTCACGACGGGCAATATGGCGGGCTCCTCCCTGAACCCGGCCCGTACTTTCGGCCCTTACGTGGGAGATTCTATCTTTGGAGGTCCTAATCTGTGGGCTTTCTACCCGATCTATATCGTTGGGCCGATAGTGGGGGCATTGATCGCCGCATTTTTGTATGATTACATAGCTGGGCTGAAGAAGGCCTGATGCTGTCAGGCAGCCAGGTGTCTGAATTCAAAAAGGGGCTTAGTTGCTCCAGGGTAGTCTTGAGAGAAATACGGGACAGTTCCGGCATTCACCAGTTATGCGACATGGTAACTAAAGATATCGGGCTGACAGCTTTGGTCGGCCCGATATCTTTTGCATCTACGGATTTTGGTTGAGCCAAGGATGCTGTTCAAGGGGTGAGATTAGATGAAAAGGCTTCTGGTGCAGTTGGACAGCGACAAGCTACCCAGCCTGTTCGGTCGGATCGTTGCCTATGATGCCGACATCGATGTGGTTCTGAGTTATGGAGGAGTGCCTCTGGAGGATATCCGGGATCTGGTCTACGGAGCTATATTTACCCGGGGCGGCGAAAATCTCAAAAACACGGCTATCTTCATCGGTGGATCGGACGTTCCTACTGGAGAAAAAATGCTTAAGGCTACTCAGGGAACTTTCTTTGGTCCGGTCAGGGTCTCGGTCATGTTAGACTCCAATGGATGTAGCACTACCTCGGCGGCCCTGGTAACCAAGATCCTGAGCCTTACCGAGGTGGGGGGAAAGAGAGCCCTGGTACTGGCCGGGACGGGGCCCGTGGGCATGCGAGTAGCTGCCCTTCTGGCCCAGGAGGGAGCTCAGGTGGGGATCACCTCCCGAAAAATGGAGAGGGCCAGGTCTTTGTGCGAACGTTTAAAGGAGGCGTTTGGTGCAGAAGTGATTCCCTATGAAACTTCCAGCGAAGATGACCTGCGCCAGGCCCTGGAGGGAGTCCATGTTCTGGTGGATACCGGTGCTGCTGGAGTTCAACTGGTGAAACGAGAGCTTTGGGCCGCCAATCCTACCATTGAGGTTATGGCGGATGTCAACGCGGTGCCCCCAGCGGGAATTGAAGGATTGGAAGTCCGCGATGATGGTACGGAAAGAGAAGGAAAGAAATGTCTGGGCCCTCTGGCCATCGGAAGTCTGAAGATGAGAACCCATAAAGAGTGCTTACGTCGTCTCTTTGCTCGCAATGATCTGATTTTAGATATCAAAGAAGTCTATGAAGTATCTAAAGAATGCCGCGGATAAGCTACTCTGGGTCCCGCAGGGACAGTTCTGCTATTATCCTGGGTTATTCTAGGAAATGGAGCTACCTCTCTTTGGATAGGAAGGGGGAGCAAATAGAGGCATGAGAACGCTTCTGGTGGGTCTGAGTACCCGGGCCATGGCTGAATCTGCTCATCGAAGTGGCTACGAGGTGGTTACTGTGGACTACTTCGGTGATTACGACCAGAAGCTGTTGGTACCTAATTACTCTCTGCGGCGAGAGCTGGGAACAGATTTTCAGGTCTCTCTTCTTGGGGAAATAGCCTGCCAGATAGACTTTGATGCCCTGGCCTACACATCAAACCTGGAAAATTATCCTGAAATAGTGGAGAAATTGGCGGCCAAAGGTACTATCCTGGGGAACAGCCCTTCCATATTGCGAGAGATAAGGGATTGGGGCAGGCTTTCTTCCTTCCTGAGGGCGGAGGGGTTTAGAGTGCCTCGAACTCTAGAGGAGCTCCCGGGCTCATCTGGTGGTTGGGTGAAAAAGCCCTTGCAGAGCGGAGGGGGACACAAGATATCTTTCTACCTCCATGGTCAAGAAGTGAGAGAGGGCTTTGTGGTCCAGGAATATCTGGAGGGGATGCCTTCTTCGGCTTCTTTTGTGGCCGATGGCCGCCGGGCTGTGGTAATCGGGCTGACAGAACAACTGATTGGAAGGACAGAGTTTGGTATTTCCTCCTTTCGGTATTGCGGCAATATCCTGCCCCTGGCAATTGTGAGTGAGGAGCAGTCCTCTCTCAGGGGGATTCTGGAGAAGGTGCAGAAAATGGTCGACCGAATCACCTCTCATTTTCGACTGAAGGGGGTCAACGGGCTCGATTTTATTCTGAGGGATGGAGAAATCTATGCTCTGGAGGTAAATCCCCGGTACTCAGCCTCTATGGAGCTGATAGAGATGGCTTACGGTATTAACATCTTCGACCTGCACGTGCGGGCCTGCCAGGGCGAACTACCCTCTTTCTCTCTCAAGGAAAGGTTTGGAGGCAGCCTTTTCTTCGGCAAGGCCATTCTCTTCGCCGAAAAGGATATTACGGTTGGCGATACTCGAGGATGGATGGCCAGGGGGATCAAGGACGTTCCCTTCCCTGGAGATAAGATAAAAAGAGGTCAACCCATCTGCACTCTTCTGGCCACTGCCAGAGACCGAGAGGAGTGTCTCTCCAAGCTGGTGGCCCAAGGCCAGGAGCTAAAGAAGGAGTTCTGGCCTCCCTGTGAAAGGGGCCGACTTTCAGATTTAGCCCCATCCTGCGGATCTAAATCGAACGGCAAATTGACCTAAAATCTGATTTTCACAGTTCTGCCACTTCTTGCATAGGTAAAGGTGGGAGATGTAGATGTGGACGTGCCCGGTGTTGAAAGGAGAATTTCTTTGCCCCATAATGTTGTCATACCGCCCAGAGTAAGATAGGCAAGACAAGGTGGAAGGATAAGGTAAGGAAGATGAAGCTGATCCTTATCACGGGTCGCACTCTCCAGCAGGGACGTAGCTCTATGCTGGGCAAGGATTCCCCTGACTACCTTCGGGAGACGGCCAGAGCCGAAATGAACAAAGAAGATCGAGACAGGATGGGTCTCAGAGAGAGTGACAGGATCAGGATAAGGACGGAGGCAGGGACTGGCCTTTTTACCTGCCAGGAGGGGAAGGTGCCCCGCGGTATCGTCTTTGTCCCTTATGGCCCCTTGGCTAATCAACTGGTAGGGGCTGAGACTGAAGGCAGCGGAATGCCCAGTTGCAAAGGAGTTGAAGTGGAAGTGGAGCCAGCGGAGAAGGGACTCTCATCCTAATTGGTCACTATGGTCTCATCACCCACGAACCATAAAAACATTTGGTCTATTTTTTACGTAGGGTAAAAAGAATTCCTGGATTTGCCTGGTGGGGAGGCAGCCATCCCCTTAACATCTTGCGATAACGAAGCCGGAGGACAGACTAAAGGGAAAGGAACTGAAAACTGATGAAAGTAACCAGCGTAGTCTGCCCTTTCTGTGGAGCACTCTGTGATGATATAGAGATTGAGGTCGAGGGCGATGCCATAAAGGGCCTCAAAAAAGGATGCGCCCTTTCCAGGAGTTTCTTTCTCAGCCATGCCCAGGACCTGAGCCAGCCTCTGGTCGACGGGCGGGAAGTGGAGTTGGAAGAAGCTCTGGAGGAGGCTGCTCGCATTCTGGCGAGAGCAGACTACCCCCTCATCTATGGTCTTAGCTGTACCACCATCGAGGCTCAACGAAAAGCAATGGAACTGGCTGATCTGCTGGGGGCCAACATTGACAGTACTTCCTCTATCTGTCATGGCCCCACGGGAATAGCCATGCAGATGGTGGGTGTGCCTACCTGCACTTTGGGTGAAATCAAGAACAGAGCTGACTTTCTTGTCTTCTGGGGCTGCAACCCGGCTGAATCCCATCCTCGTCACTTCAGCAGATACTCCGCCCTGGCCAAAGGACTCCTCACTCCAGGCGGGCGAAGAGATCGTACGGTGGTGGTGGTCGATGTCCGCCCCTCCGCTAGCTCTCACACCGCTGACATTTTTCTCCAGATCAAGCCTAACGGAGATTTCGAATGTCTTTGGGTCCTGCGAGCCCTCCTGAAAGGGGAAAAGGTGGACTTGGAGGAGATGAGTGGCATATCCATAGGGGAATTGCGGGAGCTGAGTGAGAGGATGAAGAGGGTCCGCTTCGGAGTTCTTCTCTTTGGCATGGGCCTGACCATGACCAGGGGTAGACATCTCAATGTGCTGGCCGCCCTTACTCTGACCCGCGATCTTAATCAGTTCTGCAAGTTCGCTGCTGTCCCCATGCGTGGACACGGCAACGTCTCTGGTATCGATGCCATATAGGCCTGGCAGACCGGCTATCCCTTCGGGGTCAATTTCAGTCGAGGCTATCCGCAGTATAACCCGGGCGAGTTTACTACCGTGGACATCCTGGCCAGAAGAGAGGTTGATGCGGCCCTGATTATTGCATCTGATCCCTATGCCCACCTGCCCCGGCGGGCGGCCCAGCGGTTGGAGGAGATCCCTACCATCGTCATGGACCCCAAGAGGAGCAAGACGGCCCAGGTCGCCAGGGTAGTAATTCCCACGGCCATGTCCGGCATCAGCGCCGAGGGCACCGCCTACCGCATGGACGATGTGCCTCTGCGGCTTAAAGGGCTTATCTCATCACCCTATCCTCCTGACCATGAGGTCTTGGATGAAATTATAAAGAAAGTCAGGAAATGCTTAGGATATCAGGAGGAGAGGTCTATGACCCTCTCCACGGCATAAACGGCGAGAAAAGAGATATCTACGTCCGAGATGGCAAGATAGTCGCGCCGGAGGATGTGGACCAGGAGCATCTAGAGGTCCTTGATGCCTCTGGTCTGGTAGTAATGGCTGGAGGAGTGGACATCCACAGCCATATTGCCGGCTCCAAGGTCAACACCGGCCGCAAGATCAGACCGGAAGATCATCGGCGTGACGTAGTTCCCCGCAGCCAGGTGACTCGCTCCGGCGTGGGCTATACGGTGGGAACTACTTTTGTTAACGGCTATCGCTACGCTAAACTGGGCTACACCACGGTCATGGAAGCCGCGGTTCCTCCTCTAAAGGCCAGACATGCCCACGAGGAACTCATAGATACTCCCCTTATTGATAAAGGCTGTCTGATCCTCATGGGTAACAACAATTTTATCCTTAAACACATCGGCTCCGGGGATTACGATAAGATAAGAAACTTTGTCCCCTGGCTTCTAGATGCCACCAAAGGGTATGGGATCAAAGTGGTCAACCCCGGGGGTGTGGAGAACTGGAAGTGGGGCAAGAACGTAGCTGGCCTGGATGACTTGGTGATAAACTACGGAGTCACTCCCCGACAGATCATCACTACCCTGATCCAGGTGAACGAGGAGCTTGGCCTTCCCCATCCCCTTCATCTTCACTGCAACAATCTGGGCTTGCCTGGCAACTACCAGACTACTCTGGAAACTATGAAGGCAGCAGGTCAGTCCAGACTTCACCTGACCCATCTTCAGTTCCACAGCTACGGGGGAGAGTCGATGAGGAATCTCTCCTCCCAGGCCCCGGTCCTGGCAGAATACGTCAATGAGCATGAGAACATCAGCATTGATGTGGGCCAGATCGTCTTCGGGGAAGTGACTACCATGACTGCCGATGGGCCCTGGCAGTATACTCTTTACCAACTCTCCCATAATAAATGGGCCAATAGTGATGTGGAGTATGAGACAGGAGCGGGGATTGTTCCCTTCCTCTTCAAGCGGAATAATCCCATCCATGCTATACAATGGGCCATTGGTCTGGAACTTTTCCTTTTAATTCAGGATCCCTGGCGAGTTATTTTGACCACAGACAATCCCAACGCCGGGCCCTTCCTCTTCTATCCCCAAATCATTAAGCTCCTCATGGATAAGGAATACCGGGATGAGATGCTACATTCGGTCCACCAGCGAGCCTCTCGCACCCTTCTGCCCCAGATCGACCGGGAGTATAGTCTTTATGAGATTGCCATCATCACCCGAGCTGCACCGGCTCTCCGGCTGGGGCTGCGTCATAAGGGTCATCTGGGTGTAGGCGCGGACGCTGATATCGCTATCTATCCCAAAGAGGAAGACGCGGAGTGGATGTTCTCCAACCCCCGCTATGTCTTCAAAGACGGGCTTCTGGTGGTCAAGGACGGCCAGATTATCACAGATTATATGGGAAGGAGCTTGTTGGTGGAGACGGCCTGGGAGGAGAGTATTGCGGAGGAAATTCGAGAGGAATTTGAGCGCTTTTATAGCATTTCTTTCGAGAACTATCCCGTAGAGCTGGACTACCTGCCTCGCTATGAGGTGATCCCATGCAGTTGAATGGCGTCGAGATTGAGGATACCTTTGCTGAGGCTTTCCGTATGGTGGGGAGCCGTGTTCTGATCACAGCATGTAGCCGCCAGTGGGCCCTGCAGGCGGCCACTACCATGACTGGTTTTGCTACCTCCGTCATTGGGTGTGGCTGTGAGGCTGGCCTGGAGAGGGAGGTGGGGCCTGAGGAGACCCCTGACGGAAGGCCAGGAGCCAGCGTCCTTCTGTTTGCCATGTCTAAAAAGTCCCTGGCCGACCAACTTACCAACCGCATCGGCCAATGTGTGATGACTTCTCCCACTTCAGCCTGTTATAACTTTCTTGACAGCAGCGAGACTGTCCTGGTGGGGGGAAAGCTTCGTTACTTCGGAGATGGCTATCAGATCTCCAAGCTTCTGGGGGGCCGCCGTTTCTGGCGCATTCCGGTCATGGAGGGTGAGTTTCTGATAGAGGAGAGCTTTGGAATTCAAGAAGCTGTGGGCGGGGGAAACTTTCTCATCCTGGGCCAGGATCTGGAGTCCACCTTAAAAGCAACTGAAAGAGCTGTGGCTGAGATAGGGAAAGTCCGCGGGGTGATCATGCCCTTCCCCGGCGGCATCGTGAGAAGCGGAAGCAAAGTCTCCTCTAAGTATAAGTTCCTCCGCGCCTCCTCTAACACTCCCTACTGCCCCACTATCAGAAGTCTGGTAGATTCTCAGTTGCCAGAGGCAGTCAATTGCGTTCTGGAGATTGTCCTCGATGGGCTAGAGGAGGCACAGGTAGCAGGGGCTATGAGGGTAGGGATCCGGGCCGCCTGTCTGCCTGGCATTGTACGCATCTCGGCTGGAAACTACGGGGGAGCTCTGGGGCAGTACCACTTTTACCTGCGCAACATTCTGGGAGGTAGTCTTGGATAAAGTTATCCTTCGACTGAAAGAAAGATCAGATATCCCGGTCGAGGCTGAGGCTATCTGCCCCGACCTCTTCCTCACCAAAAGTCAGCAGGAGATAGAGGAGCTCACCCTTTATTATGGTAACAAAAGGAGACGACTGGCAGATTTTTTCCAGGTAGAGGGAGAGAGATCGGATAACATTGTCATTGAGGGAGAGATACCCAACTTTAAAAAGATAGGCCAGGGGATGAGCCGGGGAAATGTCCACATCCAGGGGGATGTGGGCATGCACCTGGGAGCCCTGATGAAAGGGGGCCGGATTCTGGTAGAAGGAAATGTCTCGGACTGGCTGGGAGCAGAGATGGAGGGAGGTAGTATCCGGGTCAAAGGTAATGCTGGTCACCTGGTGGGAGCGGCCTACCGGGGTTCCTCCCGGGGTATGCGGGGAGGAGAGATCATTGTGGAGGGAGATGCGGGAAGTGAGGTGGGCGAGCTGATGCGCCGGGGCCTCATCGTCATAGGAGGCCAGGCGGGAGACTTTGCGGGAGCCTTCCTCATAGCTGGCACCATCGTCGTGCTCGGTTCTGTGGGCCTGCGGCCAGGGGCTGGTATGAAGCGGGGCACGATTGTGACTTTCCAGGAACCAGATCTTTTGCCTACTTTTCGTTACAACTGTCTATGCCAACTCTCTTTCCTCCGGCTCTACCTGCGTCACCTGCGACAAGAGGGTCTGAACATTCCCCGGGAATACCTGGATGGGTTTTATAAAAGGTACAACGGAGACACGGTGGAGCTGGGCAAGGGAGAGATCTTGGTGTGGGCCGGCCAGGTCGCTTGAAGAGATCCAGAAGGAGAATGGGGGGCCTGGGATCTCGATCACATTTAACGATGTGTTCCGTATTTTAGCCGGAACCAATGGGAGATTGGTCGAAAGCCTTAAAGGGGTTAGCAAAAGTAAATATAACAGTGCCTAGAGCTTGACAAGCACTGTCGCTCATAGGAGTAAACATGCTGAGTCTTAATGCGAGAGCCCTATCTATCGTTCGCCAGATGCAAGAGGAGGCAGAGGCTCTGGATATCAGGGTGAGCACTCTATTCGGCGGTACTACCCTCATTGATGCCGGAATTGAGGTTAGAGGAGGTCTTTTAGCCGGTAAATATTTTTCTCTGGTCTGCCTGAGTGGTCTGGGGGAGATAACTTTCTCTACGGTCGATCTTGAAGGTCTGAGTCTACCTGGACTGATGGTAACTGTGGACCATCCAGCTCTGGCCTGCCTGGCCTCCCAGTATGCCGGATGGGCGATTAAGACGGAAAGCTTCTTTGCCATGGGCTCTGGTCCAGCCAGAGCTCTGGCTGTGGTAGAGCCCCTCTTCTCTAAGCTGGGTTATCGGGACCAGGCCCAGGTGGCGGTGCTGGCTCTGGAAGGGGGAAAGCTTCCCGATGAGAAGGTGGCCCATCTGGTTGCTGGTAAGTGTGGGGTTGAGGTGGATAAGCTTTACCTGCTTGTCGCTCCTACAGCCTCCCCGGTCGGCTCGGTTCAGATCGCGGCCCGAGTAGTCGAGACAGGCTTGCACAAGATGATGGAGCTGGGCTTTCCTGTGGAGACAGTCATCAGTGGCACGGGAAGCTGTCCTCTCGCTCCTGTGGCTAAAGACGACCTTCGGGCCATCGGCCGGACCAACGACTGCGTCCTGTATGGTGGTCGGGTCTACTATATGGTTCGTACCCAGGATGAAAGAGTGGCTGAGATCATCGAGAAGATGCCCTCCAACGCTTCCCGGGACTATGGAAGATCCTTTTACGATCTTTTTCAGGAGTATGGAGACTTCTACAAGATTGACCCTTTCCTCTTTAGCCCGGCTGAGGTTACCATTAACAACTTGAGCAGTGGGCGAAGCTTTCGGGCGGGCAGGATCAATGTGGAAGTCCTGAGGGCCTCTCTCTTCGGAGAGCTATCCTGAGGGGCACAAGATTTATCCTCTGGTTTGGGATGTTGGCCAAACTCACACTGGATGACAATCTCCCAGAGTTGCTGCGGGAGAGGGAGGTGAAGCTTTTTGAAGGTGGGTATTCTGGCTTCCAAGGTCAGTTGGCATGTTCAGTCTCTTCTGAATGCCCTGGGCCAGCGGGGTGTCGAGGCCCACTCCTTTCCTATCACCCGCTTTGTGGCCCACATAGGGGGAAAGCCTATTGTAAAGTGCCACGGGATAGGCCTGGATGATTATAGGGCTCTTTTGGTCAGGATAATCCCCTGGGGCTCTTTGGAGCAGATCATTTTCCGAATGGACGTCCTTCACCATCTGGAAGATATGGGCATTCGCATTGTTAATTCTCCTTCCACTATCGAAAAAACGGTGGACAAGTATTACACTTCTGCTATTCTGGAAAGCCAGGGCATCCCCACCCCCAGGACGGTGGTCACCGAACGCTTTGACGAGGCTATGGCTGCTTTTCAAGAGATGGGTGTTCTCATCGTGAAGCCTCTCTTTGGTGCTAATGGCCGGGGCATGGTCCGGGTCTCTGACGAGGATGTAGCTTATCGTACCTTTCGGGCCCTGGAGCTGGGCCGCTATCTCTATTATCTTCAGGAGTACATTCCCCATGCCAACCAGGATATCCGCGCCTTCGTAGTGGGAGGTCAGGTAGTAGCCGCCATGCTGCGCCAGGGGAGAAACTGGAAGACCAATCTGACCAGGGGAGGTTGGGGTGAAGCTCTGGTTCTGGACGAGGAGACTGAGGAGTTAGCTGTGAGAGCTGCCCAGGTTTTCAGAGCTGACTACCTGGGTGTGGACATTCTTCGCTCGCTGGATGGGCGCTCCTATGTAGTGGAGGTCAACTCCATTCCCGGTTGGGAAGGCCTACAGAAGACCACCGAGGAGGACATTGCCGGGGCCATTGTAGATCATGTCCTGAAAACTCTCTGAGGGTTG
>CAYYBB010000066.1:0-10124 GCA_964469465.1 uncultured Actinomycetota bacterium | reverse complement strand
AGAGATATATCGAGGAGATGGACGAGGAGAACAGGAGCAAACTAGAGGAAATGTTAGATGATTTTTTCTCCCACCTGTTGGTTAAAGGCTAGAAGTCAAGAGAGTAGCCATCCCAAAATAGGTAGGGAGTAGTTTCAATAACTATGGAGTGCTGGTTTATGTCCGTTGATAAGGATTTTTCGTCCTGCTTATCTTAGATGGACAAAAAGATCTTGACCTACTAAAAAGGAGAGCCCGTGGCTGAACAACTTGATGAACGAATGAAGCCCTTCCTACAACGTCTGGAGAAAGTCAAGGCTAGCGATCATTACTTCTACCTCCAGAGCATTGCTGGACCCACCGAGCCCAGGGTGAAGGTAAACGGAAGGGGGGACATGATTATGCTGGCCTCTTATAGCTATCTGGGCCTGGCTTCTCATCCCAAGATCCGAGCCACTGCCATAGAGGCCATGGAGAGATATGGGGTGGGGGCAGGCGGAGTACGGCTCCTGGCCGGGACCACAGAGCTCCACCGGGAGTTGGAAGAGAGGATAGCTGAGTTTAAGAACACCGAGGCAGCTACGCTCTTCTCCAGTGGTTATGTGACTAATATGTCCACTATCTCCAGTCTTTTTGGACGGGGAGATGTGGTTATTATAGACAAGCTGGATCACGCCAGTATAATCGATGGCTGCCTCCTCTCTGGTGCCCAATTCCGTACCTACCGCCACAACGATATGGAGCACTTGGAATCCATCCTGAAGAAATCCCAGAAGTTCAACACCAGACTCATTGTGGCCGACGCCGTCTTCAGCATGGACGGAGATATAGCCGACCTTCCAGGAATCGTGGAGCTGGCCCGAAAGTATGATGCTCTGGTCATGATCGATGAAGCCCATTCCCTGGGTGTTCTGGGGGCAAGCGGACGGGGTATCGATGAACACTTCGGCCTGGAAGACGCTGTGGACATCAAGATGGGCACTCTGAGTAAGGCTATTCCCTCCATCGGGGGGTATATAGCCGGAGAGAGACGAATAATAGACTATCTGCAGCACAACGCCCGGGCTTTCATCTTCTCGGCCAGCCTTCCTCCTGCCTCGGTAGCCGTGGCCTTGAGCGCCCTGGAGATCATCCAGGAAGAGCCCTGGCGTCTGGTAAATCTGCGGCGGAACACAGATCTTTTCCGGGAGGGCCTGAGGAAGCTGGGCTTTAACACCATGGAAAGCACCACCCCTATTATCCCTGTACTCATTGGCGAGGAATGGAAAACTCTGGAACTGACTCGACTTCTTTTTGAAGAGGGAGTTTTCGTCTGTCCCATCCTCTATCCCGCGGTACCAAAAAACACTGACCGCCTGCGAACTCATGTTATGGCTACCCATAGCGAAACTGACCTTAGAGAAGCCCTGGATGCCTTCCAGCGAGCAGGTGAGGCCCTAGGATTGATCCGGACCCATTCTCTTGACCCCTAGAGCTCCTTGAGAAGATCGACAAATATGAAGATTATCGTATAGGAGGTCTGGCATGGAACTCACCACCGTCAAAATCGAGAAACCAGATGACATCAATTTCATCCTGGGCATGAGCCACTTTATAAAGAGCGTCGAGGATTTGTATGAGGCTCTGGTCAATACGGTGCCTGGCATCAAGTTTGGTCTGGCCTTCTGTGAGTCATCAGGGCCGGCCCTGGTCCGTTGGACGGGAACCGACGAGGCCATGATCGAGTTGGCCAAGAAGAATGCCCTGGCCCTCTCCGCCGGCCACAGCTTCATCATCTTTCTGGCCCCGGGCTTTTACCCCATCAACGTCCTCAATGCGGTGAAGATGGTACCCGAGGTCTGCCGTATCTTCTGTGCCACGGCCAACCCGGTGGAAGTGATCATTGCCGAGACAGAACAGGGCCGGGGCATCCTGGGGGTCATTGATGGGCTGAAATCCACAGGTGTGGAGACCGAAGAGGATATCCGGTGGCGCAAGGATCTCCTGCGCAAGATCGGCTACAAGCAGTAAGAAAGTCTTAAGATACACTGATGGGCAGAACCAAGGACGACGCAGCTAGCCCCAGGGGTATAGAACAGGTTTCAGGCTCTCTGCATTGGTGGTGAAAAATTCCTCCGGGGTAGTCTCAAAAGTATATTTCAACTTTCATAAAAGTTTCTTGAATTCCTCAATACTAAGACCTGCATCTTTTACAATACCAGCCATTGTAAAAGCGTCAACTGGAGTTGCTCTTGGAATAGTAATAATCCGTTCGCCATTTGTCATTGTTGTATGTTTTCCTTGTCTTGTAATCCAAAAACCTACCTTTTCAAAAGCCTTCATGGCTCGTTGGTGGTTTATACCTGGTAGTTTGGGCATAATTTTTACCCTACTTCTACATAACGAGACTCCTTGTTTTTGCTTAACTCTTCAACAGTCTCTAAATATGCCTGTATGGCATCTTTAATATTCTCTAAAGCTTCCTCCTCCGTCCGCCCCTGAGACCAACAACCTGGCAGGCCAGGAACCCAAACAGCATAACCTTCATCGGTCTTCTTGAGATTTACTTTGTATTTCATAACACCTCCAAGACTCTTTTAAGCTTTCTATCCATTTTACCTAATAAAAGCTAATTTTGCCGTGTCAATTCAAAATTAGATAAATGCCACCATCTATCAAGGAAAGCGGCCATTTATTCCTGTGGCAATTATAGGCAATCGAGAAACAAAGGCCAAGACTTTTCCAAAAAATCAAAGAGAGATCCCCCTTAGAACCGCTATCAACCTATCTATCTCCTCCCTCTTCCTCACTGCCAGCCGCACATAGGTAGGCCCCAGCCCTAAGAAAGAACTGCAGTCCCGGATCAGAATGCCCTTCTCGGCCAGGGATCCCCATAGCTCGGTTGCTATTATCGAGCCTCTGAGTATTTCGGCCAGGATAAAGTTAGTTACCGAAGGATAGGTCTGAAAAGTACCCACACTGGCCAGCTTTTGCGCCAGGTATTCTCTGTTCTCTATGATCCTGGCTCTACTCTCCTCCTGAAAGTGGTAGTCCTGGAGAACCAAAGGTCCAACCAATTGAGCCAGAGAGTTGACGTTCCAGGGAGGAATTCTTCGGGAAAGATCGGCTACCAGCTCTGGGTGAGCTACCAGATACCCCAGCCTCAGACCCGGCAGGGCAAAGAACTTGGTCAGAGAGCCCATAACTATTAGATTTCTAAATTGGCCCACTTTCCGAACCAGGGATACGCTATCTCTATGGGGAACGAAATCTACAAAGGCCTCATCTACCATCATCAAAACATTGCGCTGGTACGACTCCTGCAAGACTTTCAAAAGGTCATCCATATCAAAAAGCGTTCCGGTAGGGTTGTTTGGGTTAGCTATGACTAGCATCTGGGCCTGAGAAAGATGCCTCAGGATCTCTTTCAAGTCCATCTGAAAATCCTGGGTCAGGGGAACAAAAACAGCCTCACCTCCAAAGGCCTGGATAGCCAGAGGATATTCGCAGAAGCTGGGAATGGGAATGATGGTTTTCTTGAGACTCAGATAAGAGGCTACCAGATAGATAAGTTCCGCGGAACCATTGCCGGGGATTATCTGGGAAGAATCAACTGAAAGATAGTCGGCCAGGGCTTCTTTGAGTTTCTTCTGGCTGAGGTCAGGATAAACGGATACTCTCCAAAGGTTGTCCTGAAGAGTCTCAAGGACCGAAGAAGGTGGACCAAAGGGATTAACATTGGTGCTGAAGTCTATTATTCCCTTCGGATTTAGGCCGTATTTTTCAGCAATTTCGTCAACTTTCCCTCCGTGGTGACGTACGGCCCTGGCCATGGTTGTGAGATGCCCGTTATCTTCGGCCACGGTGCGGTACACCATCCTTGCTTGAACTCTGCCCCACAATCATACTGTGTATCCTTCTCTCTAGTAGTGGTTAGTAGTGGTAGGGTCTAATCTGACCTCCTTGAAGTCTGCCCTCACAATCATGCTGTACTTCTGACACATCAGTACTCACTAATCGGCAACTATGCCATGTCCTGTGAGGGGATATCCTTCTGATGTTAGCCACCCTCAGTCTCTGTGACCTTACCAGCCTACTCTTGCTCCTCCACCCACCAGCTTTTTCCAGCGCACTTTGACTCCCGGGGGCAGCAGATGATAAAGGTCTGTTAAGAGCTCTGCCGTCTCCGTCTTTTCTGGATCACAGAGAATTCCCATGACCGTGCCACTGTGGGCCACGTTCACTCCCAGAGCCCCTCTCACCTGGGCCAGGTTCAAGACCGGCTCAAACAGAGGCTTAGCCAGATATTTCTGGTTGATAGTGGCGCTCATGGTAGCCACCTGGCCGATAGCTTGCACATCTCCCTCCTTAAGCCCTCTTCTGACTATCTCTACCGCTCTCTCAAAAAGTAGTTCTTCCACCTCTCCATAGACGGGCCTTCCATTATTGTAAGCAGCGGTTTCCAGTCTCTCTTCTGGTTCCAGAATGATTATGGAAATGGGAGGAGGTGATCCCAGCTTTTCTACCAGTCCTCTCTTAAGATGATCGTAGAGGACGATGCCCTCGTACATAATGCCATCAGTTGGTTCGATGGACAGAGCAATGGAAGAGATGTGATCAGGAGTGATCTCCTTCCCCAGAGCTAAAGCAGTGGCCAGAGATGCGGCAGCTATATCGGCGGTGCTGCTGCCCATTCCTTTGGCCAGGGGGATGTCTGAGAAGATCTCCAGGCGGCCTCCCCAGCTCTTTCCATCAAAGAGATCCAGAGTCTTCCTCATGGCTTCTCTGGCCTTGGACTTCCCGGCAGGATAGACTATTTCTTTGCTTCGCTGGATCTCCACCCGAGCCCGGGAGTATAGATCGATGGGGCAGGTCACATGAAAGTTCTGGCCCTCTATTTTCCCTTGAACCAGCTCGCCGCAGGAACCGGAAGCGGAAGCCAATCCCCACTTGATTTTAATAGCCCATCACTCCTCTACTACCATGCCGGAAGTTACCAGAATTTACTATATCTGGCGGAACTACAAAAACACGATTAGTATGTTTTGGGTCAATTTACCGTCCCATTTAGATTCGCAGGATGGGGCCAAATACTGATATTCGGCCCTTTTTGCAGGAACGCCAGATCTGCTAATGAACAAAAACCACTACTAATATGCCTAAGATAAGGCAAATAAGGGAGGAAAGTAAAGAGACAAAAACTGCCTTCCTTATATGTTCTGGTGACAGGCCCTCGACTTTGTCACCCAAGAAGGGATGAAATACCTCTTTTCCACCATAAGAACTTCTGCCCCCTAGCTGAACTTGCAAAGCCCCGGCCATGGCTGCTTCAGACAGGCCGCTATTGGGGCTGGCGTGCTTCCTGCCGTCCCGGCGGGCTGTCCGCCAGGCCCGTCTTCCGTCCATCCCCAGACAAAGGGCAGCCAGGGATATAAAGAGCATATTTAGCCGGGCAGGAATATAGTTAGCCACATCGTCCATCCTGGCTGAAGCCCAGCCAAAATGAAGATATGGCTCTTTTTTGTAACCCACCATGGAATCCAGAGTGTTAATGGCCCGGTAGGCCAGGGCCAGGGGGGCTCCGCCCACAAAAGCGTAGAAGAGAGGCGCCACGATCCCATCCACTGTATTCTCGGCTACGGACTCCACCGTGGCCCTGATCAATTCCTCAAAATCCAGATTTTTGGTATCCCGACCCACGATCTGGCCCACCATCTCCCTGGCCCTTTCCAGATCGCCCCTCAAAATAGCCCTTCTTATAGCCAAACCCCTGACAGCCAGGTTTTTACCAGCTAAAGTGGTGAAGATAATCCCTGCTGAGACGAGATAGCCCAAAAGAGGATTGACTAAATAACCGATCCTAACTATGCTCCAGGCTGCCCCCGAGGCGATGCTCACGATGCCCAAAGCCAGGATGATACCCCTGACTCTTTTTTGTCTGGATGTCAAAGCTGGCCGCAGCAGAACTTTCTCACCCAGGGAGATCAGCCGGCCTATGCCGACCACAGGATGAGGCAACCACCGAGGGTCGCCCATAATCAAGTCCAAAAGATAGGCCAGGGGAACCGGGCTCAAAAATGGGTAATAAACCAAGGGTATCACTACCAGGTCTCCTAAACACCCGCTACTTCTCAGGAACTATTCTAACAATCGGCAGGAAATCGTATTTTTTAACCTAGAAAATAGGTTCCCCCATTTTTATGGTTCGAGGGTGCGTCCTCTACATAACGATTATGTTAGAAGTATGGCTATCAAACTGTAGTGGCGTCTTGTCTAACCAGGCCTTTCTTCCTACCGGAGAAGGGCCATTACCAGAACAGCGATCAATTCCACCACTTCTCCCGTTCCACCCATGATATCACCCGTTGCTCCCCCAACCTTTCTGGTAAAGTAAACAGCTAAACCGGAGAGAATTACCGCTATTACCAGGAATAGAAAAAGGCCCCTCAGGCGCAAGAGAAGGAGAGCCGCTCCCACCAGGATCAGAGTGGCCACGGTGAACTGGGTGGATCCCAGGTAGTCCTTAAAAGGCCTGCCGATTCCCCCTTCTCGAGGATAGGGACAAAAGAAGGCCATGAAGACCATAGCCCAGCGGCCCAAAGCAGGCATCAAGATAAGGGTGGAAAGAATAACGGCTGCTGAGAGGGAAAAGATCAGGGAAAACTTAAGCAAAAAAAGACAAATGGCCGCGATAACAGCGTAGGCACCCACATTGCCCATCTTCATAACCTTGAGAATTTCCTTTTGATCTCCACCACTCATCAAGCCATCAACAGTATCCATAAACCCGTCCAGATGCATTGCTCCACTGATCAGAACCTCGGTGACCAGGGTGAAGGCTACCACTGCCAGAGAGGGAAAAATTCTGCTTCCTGCCCAAAATATCAACGTTAGAAGGGAGCCAATGAGGAGACCTATGAGAGGAAAGAAAGCCATGGATCGACCCAGATCTCTTCCATCCACATCCTTGACCGGAACAGGCAGAATAGTCAGAAAGTTCAGAGCAACCAAAAAGGAGCGCAAATCGTCTTCCTTTCCTTAGAAAAGAGATTCTATATTTTCATAATTTTGCGGATGACGGTCCCCGTAATGAGAATTCCGTTGATTTTCGATTCGGGAGGGGAAAGAAGAGATTCTCCGCAAAGCCTCTCCGGTAGAAAATATAGGACATTTTCATCATAAGCAACTGACCGGACCAGGATTCCCCTATTTCAGCTTTTGGGGCAGTCCGGCAACAAGAAGATAGGCCTCATCAGCCGCCTCGGCCAGAAGCTGGTGAGCCCTTCCCATAAGATCCCGGAATATCCTTCCCAGAGGATAAGGAGGAACCAACCCCATGCCCACTTCGTTAGAAACGACTATAAAATCAGCCGGACTGGCTTTTATCTCCTCTATGAGCAGCTCCATTTCCTGCATTACTGTATCCTCGACCAGACTTTCCTTTATTCGGGGTCCCTCCTCAGTAAAGTCCCATCGGCCAAGAAGGTTGGAGATAAAAAAAGTAAGACAGTCCACAATGACCAGTCCGGTGTCTGGATCCAGCTCAGCGACTTTCTTTCTGACATCATCGGAAGCCTCAACGGTCCTCCAATTTCGAGGACGAGACTGCCTGTGCTTGGTGATCCTGGCAGTCATCTCTTCATCCACGGATAAGCCGGAGGCCACAAAGGCTGGTGTTCCCTTCCCATTTTCAGTAGCTTCCGTGAAGGAGACCACCCTGGAGAGGCCAGTGGCCAGATAGACTACCTTTTGGGCTCGCTTTTTGGCCAGATCAATGGCAAAACGGCTCTTTCCACTCCTGGCTCCGCCCAGGATCAGACAGATCTTACCCATAATCTTTCCCCAGATTCTTCCAAAATTATCTTAATTTAACACCAAGTGATTGTAGGATGTAAAGGGGAAGAGAGCCTTGACCGCCCTGCGGCGTGAACCAATCTTGGGTGGGTCAGTCGACAAGACGGTGTCGGCGGGGGTACACCGGTATTACAGTCGGGGAAGAATGGTCCCATATCCGGACAACCTCAAATATAAAGCCACGCCGCAGACAAGGATCAGAAGGAAGAGTACCGCATAATCTCTAAACTGGAAGCTTAACTCCAGATAGAAAGTGCGCTTCCCTTTCCCGCCAAAATTCTTTGATTCCAGAGCCATAGCCTGGAGATTTATACGCCGCAGAGCGTAGATCAAGATGGGTACCAAAAGGGGAATGAATTTGCGCATGCGGGCGAGCAGCGAACCCGATTCCAGGTCCAGTCCCCGCGCAGTCTGAGCCTGGATTATCGTTGCGCCGTCCCCTACGAAGGTGGGAAGGAGACGAAAAGCAGTAGAGGTAGCAAAGGCTATGGGGTAAGGAACTTTAAGTTTGATAAGGGCAGTAGTAAACTCCTCGATACGGGTGGTGGAGAGAAAGATTATGCCCACTACCAAAAAGATGGCTATCCTGAGACCCATCCCAGCCCCATAGAGGAGGGACTCCAGATACACCCGAATCCTCCACCACCGAAGTATTTCAGTGGTGCCAGTAGCGAAGAAGGGCCACAATACGGTGGAGAAGGCCATCAAGATCAGTAGCATATATCTTAACTTCCATACATTGGCCAAGGATGCACTCCACCACGCTACAGTTAGAATAGCCAGAATAACCACTCCGAGATAGAGAGGGTGGTTAAAGGTGAGGGCTAGGCCGAATAGAAACAACATTGCCAAAATCTTGGTCCTGGGATCCAGACTATGCACCAGGGTAGAAATTTTTGTGTACAAAAAGATACTTGTCACTATTTTTACCTCTGCAGCCTAGATGGCTAGCTGAGGAGCTCTGTCACCTCCACCATCTCCTCTACTGTGAGGGGAGTAATACCCAGGCAGTTTCCAAACCTGACTATCTGAGGTGGACGGAGGGAAACCCTCTCCAGTTCTATCTCTTGAGAGAACACCCTTCTGGTAGTATCGTCCATAAGTACCTGGCCCTCATCCAGAACCACAATACGGTGGGCGTAGTTAGCTACGGTAGACATGGAGTGGGTTATTATCACGACGGTATGACCCTTTTGATTGAGAGAGGAGACCATCTTCATCATAGACTGCTGTTGTAAATAATCCAGACCGGTGGTAGGTTCATCCAATATCAACACCTGAGGTTTTACAGCCAGCACCGAGGCCACCGCCACCCGCTGCCTCTCTCCCTTAGCAAGGATGAAGGGATCCTGTTCTTCGTATCCCAGGAGATTGACGGCTGCCAGGGCCTCCTCCACATTTCTTCTCACTGCCTTCTCCTCCAAACCAAAGTTTCGGGGGCCAAAGGCTACCTCCTCAAAGACTGTGGAAGCAAATATCTGATGGTCCGGGTTCTGGAAAACATACCCCACCCTCCCCGCCAGCTCTCGGATGGACAGTCCGCTCGTCTCTTGACCGAAAACCTTCACCCGACCGGAGATAGGCCGAAGCAAGCCGTTAAACATTTTAGCTAAAGTGGTTTTACCGGAGCCATTTTGACCGATGATAGCCACAAACTCCCCTTCCCCTATTTCCAGGTTAATTCCCTTTAAAGCCTCAACCCCTGAAGGGTAGTGGTAATAAACCTCTTCCACTTTAAGAGCCGTTCTTCCTGTCCCCTTCTTTCCTCGCCTTCCATCTTTTTCTTCGAGAAACTCCGCTGCCGAGGGACTAAGCTTCAGCTTCTTTTTAAACTCCAAAACAGCTTCCTCGATGGTAAGGGGAAGTATCCCATTTCTCTGACCCAAAGGCTCAAAGACCCGGCTGAAGAATTCCGCTACTGGGAGTGGCGCCACCCCTGCTTCCAGCAAGAGCTTGCTATCAGACAAAATCTCCTTAGAAGGGCCCTCGCGTAAAAGCCGGCCCTCCTTAAACAATGCCACCCTGTCGGTGTTTAAGGCCTCCTCAGTCTCATGCTCAACGAGGATTGTGGTCCTATCTTGTCTCTTAAACCTTCTTGCCAGTTGGAGCACCTCTACCTTACCCACCGGATCCAGATCGGTAGTGGGTTCATCCATAGCCAGAAGGCGGGGATGCATGGCTAAAACGGAAGCAATAGCCAGGCGTTGCTTTTGTCCTCCCGATAGGGTGGAGGGTTCTCTGTCCCTGAGCCTATCCAACCGCACCAGAGGGAGTAACTCATCTATAATGTCTTTTATTTCGTGTCGAGGCAT
>CAYYBB010000065.1:0-10158 GCA_964469465.1 uncultured Actinomycetota bacterium | reverse complement strand
AGTTGAACCTTAATAGCTTTGGTCTCCTTCCGCCAGAAGACTCTCCGTCACCCACCTCCATTACCAGATTTTTAGCAATAAGTCCGTCAACTATTGTGGATACGGTGGCTGGACTGAGCATGGTTTCCTGAGAAATAGCAGATCGGGATATGGTGCCCTTTCTAATAATGGTGTCCGCAATTATGGCTGCGTTGATCTCTTTCATTCTACGGGGACCTGAGACTCCCGGTTGCTTTGGCAACTCCAGAATCTGGTCAAACTTATTTTTGATAGTATACGAACTTAGATCAGAATCAGTCATTTTTTCGAAATGTAAGCGCGTAATAGCTTTATTTAATCTGGATTCTAAATAAAGATAGCACATATCCTCTGTCAACGCAAGATTTTTTTGGAAAATCTGAAGTTTAGAATCGACTTTATGTGCCCAAAATTTTTGGGTAGGGAGATAAGAGAGGATTTCGCCAAGTTAGGGGGAACTTTAGACCTTACTTACCGTTTTACAGTATCATGAGGGAGGAGTGCTTTGGCACTGCCGGGCAAAGGCTAATGACCGCTGAATACACTACTTCCGCCAGTTCTCTATGGCTAACCCGGGGACCCGCTTGAAATGATCAGTATTGTTAGTCACTAATGTACTACCTCTGACCAGGGTAATACAGGCAATTAAAAGGTCAGCATCATCTAAGATTTGTCCTCTTCTTTCAAGATCAGCTTTGATTTTGCCATATATCCGAGAAACCCCGTCCATAGTCTGCACGATTTTTATCTTTTTTGATAGATCTGCTATCACCTTAAGATTCTTCTCTACTTTACTGGACTTAAAAGCCCCATAAAAGAGCTCGCATTCCGTAATTACAGTAATGGAAATGTTGTCCAAGCCTGCTTCCAGAACTTTCACTTCTATATTCTTATCTCCCTTCAACCAGTATATGCAGGTATCTGTGTCAAGAACATAACCAGGCACGTCATATTCTCCGTTCCTGGAACCACCTACGCTCAGCTCGGATATCCGCTACGATTTCTTCGGCCGTCCTCTCGTCTTCCCAGCTTCCACAGAACCCGGTTTCCTCTGCCTTTCTACCGTTGCCAACATGCTTGCTATGAGACAAATAGCTAACTATGAGCCCCGTGACAATATCTTTCAAGGTTCTATGATCAATAATTGCTGCCTTTTTCAATTCCTCGTGCAGTTCATCGGGAAGCTCCACAATCAATTTACCCATTTTCTATCACCTCGCATTACTGAAGCTCTATCTTTAAGACCAATATAGAAGAATATTTAAATATTGTCAATCAATATGGAAGCGCTCCTTAGGGGGTAACAAATCAAAGATATCGGAGGTCCATTGGGAAGAAAGACGTGACAGAAGGAGAGCGTTGTAGGACATGAACACTATTCTTCAACTTCCGGAATGTCCAGCATGGTCTCTATCTTGGAAATAACCTCTCCCAATGAAACCTCTTGAGATTCGATGATCCTATCAGGTTCTGTCCTAGGACCATCGTGTCGATGATGGGGAAAAGTGTTAAGACAAGGATGATGTTCCACATTATCAAATCTAAAGATTCTCTTACCGTCCGCATCCTGATAGTGATAAGAATATTTCAATTTTTGGACTTCTGTCTCAACATCTACAAATTCTCGAAAGTAGAGGGTGGTCCGATCTACAAAGACTATGCTTCCCCAAATTTTACCCACAAATTCGGTTCTTTTATCAAAGTGTATTTCGTAGAGAAGAGCGGTTCTACATTCGGAAAGGAGTTTTTCTAGACCATCCTTGTACTCCTCTATGGACAAATCTCCACTCCCTCTAAAGACCTCTTCTTTTCCTCAAGGGAAAGGAGCAGATGGTATTCGCCTACCCAATCGGTAAAATCGATAGACTCGTCGGACAGATCACCTCTTTTTATTTTGTCCAAGAAATCTTCTGTCTTAAGACTGTACTTTTTTTCGAAATCCTCAAGATTGTGACGGGTTTTCTGAATCCCTACCTCCAACAGGCCAATTTCCCGGCGAATGGCCTCGTCCACAAGCGGCTTGATGGAGATTTCTCGATTATACCTCAAAACTAGTTCTCTCATGGCCTTTACCTCCAGACCGCACTTATCTCACAGAAAATATACCACAGATGAGACAGATAATGCTACGTCCTGGCAGTGGTCTCTGGTCAGGACGGAAAGCTGGCCCAGTTCACACTTCCTTAACTTCAACTTGAGGCAACATCTTCTCGATCTCTTCCCTGCTACAGCTAGCTGCATCCCACATGGCGGCATTGGCTGCTCCGGCAGCCACCCCTAGTCTAAGGCATTCCTCCGCGGCCAGGTCCCTGGCAATGCCGACAGCCAAAGCTCCTACCATAGCATCTCCTGAACCCACCGGGTTTACGACCGTAACCTGAGGAGCCACAATCCGCCACCTTTTCCCCCCAAAAGAAGCCAGTGCTCCACCCTGGCCCAGGGACTGGACCACCCACTCTATTCCCATCTCATGGTAGAGCCTCATGGCCCCAAAGAGGTCCTCCTCATTTCTCACAGTCAGACCCAGAGCCTGCTCCGTTTCTCGAACATTGGGCTTAATCAAAAAAGGGGCTGCCTTAAGCCCCTGGCGGAAGGGCTCTCCGTGGGAGTCCAGAATAACTCTTATCCCCTTTTCCCTGGCCAGTTTGATCATTTCAGCGTATATGTCTCTTCGGCTCAAACCGGATTGAGCAGTAGAGTGATCCATAGGAAAGATGTGCTTCACAGCTCTCCTCTCTTGGCCATCTGGAATTTTTCGATCAAGTCTATCAGCGGAGGAGATATGCTCCAGAGGGTAAAAACGTGTAGCTTCCTCTACCCCTGCGCTGGCGTCGTCCGCTATCTCTTCCTCCGAGGGCGGAATGCTTCCTGACAGGACGACCAGTTCGGTCTGGGAAAGCAAATGGGTGTAGGTAGCTATTACTTCCCGAAATTCAGAAGAAAAAAGGGGAGAGCCTGGCTCGGCAAAAACGGTCTGCCGGTTGGTTTTGATCTCTAAAACCGTGGTCATTGTCCTGCTGGGGCTTCTCACCCACACTGCCTGGAGGGGGATACTGTCCTGGCCTAAAAGCTCCTCTATTATCCTTCCCTCCTGTCCACCCACAACACAGAGGGATAAAACCTCGTGGCCTAGGTTTTTAATCACCCTGGCCACATTGTTGCCCTTGCCTCCAGCGATCTGTTTTACCCTCTCAACAACTACTTTCTTCCCCTTTTGAAAATGGGTAACAAATATAGTTTTATCGATGCAGGGATTTAGGGTTACAGTTAAGATCAAGGTAGGGGTCCTCCCGCTATGTTTCTTCTCTATTAATAAAATGGGGGTATGCACTTGACTCCCCCTAATACAATATATTGTGGCCAAGGATATCAAATTCTTACTATATCTTGTGGTTACGGGAGTCAAGTGCATACCCCCATTAATAAATAGCTCTGGCCAACTGAGAAAGGTGCTATAGAGCTCTGTTGCACCACGGTATATCAAGTTTATGGCTTTAGCGAGGATCAGGAGCAATCAGGGCAGAGGTATCTCGAAGTGGAAGCTCCACTATTCTGCCTCCTGATTCATTGGCTTGGTAAAGGACACTAAGGCAGACAATCTTAGTGCATCTCCTGCCCACCCGTGATGTTCAAGGCCTGGCCGGTCATATAATCCGACTCATCGGAGGCCAGAAAGAGAGCCAGATTAGCTACTTCTTTTGGCTCGGCTGGCCGTCCCAGAGGAATGCGGCTGATAAGATACTCTTTGGCCTGCTCTGGGCTAAGTCCTCTCTTTTTCCCATATTGGGCTAGCTGGCTGTCCCACATAGAGGTAAAGACAATCCCCGGGCAGATGGCATTGACGTTGATTCTGTGAGGGGCAAACTCCATGGCCAGGCTCTGGGTAAGGCCAATCACTCCTGCTTTGGAGGCACAATAGGCAGCATACCAGCTGGTGCCCCTCTTACCTGATTGAGAGCTAAGATTGATGATCTTACCTTTTTCCTGCTTCAACATGTGGGGAATCACGGCCTGACAGCAGAGGAAGGTGCCCTTTAAGTTAACCGCCAGGATCTCATCCCAGATCTCCTCAGTAGTCTCTAAAAAGGGCAGAATTCGGGAGACTCCGGCGCTATTAACCAAAATGTCCACTCGGCCAAAGCGCTCCAGCACCTTTTTCACCATCTTTTGGACTTCCTCCTGATGAGATACGTTAACCTCGATGCCCAAAGCCTCCTCCTCTTGCTCCAGGATCTTCTTGACCACCTTATCCGCAGCATCTGCGTTCAGATCGGCCACAGCCACACGGGCTCCTTCTTCTGCAAAGCGGAGGCAGATGGCCTCACCGATACCACTGGCTCCACCGGTAACTAAAGCTACTTTATTCCTTAATCTTGTGCTCATTATTGATGATTCTCCTATGGAAAGTTCTCTGAGCTATGGCCATCACATAAGCCACCTGGGCATTTACCTCCTGAACGCCTTTGCCGCTGGGCGTGCTTGGCCCGCTATCCCAATTCTAGCTGATCTCCCATAGCCTTGGCTCACCCTTTTTCCGCAAAAACTCCATAGTTTCAGAGAAGGTGGGTATTCCTCTTCGCCCTCCCAACCTGGTACACTTGAGGGCAGCTACAGCATTGGCAAAATCAGCCACTTTCTCCAAATCCCAGCCCCTGAGAAGACCATGCAGAAAAGCACCGTGAAAGACATCACCTGCCCCGGTGGTATCCACAACTTCTACCCGGTAGGCCGACCGCCAGAAGGCACCTTCTTGGGTCAAGAAGAAGCAGCCTCTTTCGCCCAGAGTGACTCCCACAATTCGGGGACCCAGGGCCAGCATCTTTTCGGCTGCTCTTTCTGGGTCATCTTTGCCAATGAAGTGGCGGGCAAAGAGCTCGGAGGTAATAAGTATGTCTACAAAGGGAAGTAAATCTTCCACTCCTGGCCTGAGGGTTCCGACGTCCAGAGATACCTGGACCGAGTTCTTTCGGGCTACTTGAGCTGCTTTTATCCCCACCTGGATAACATAGCTATCCAAATGAAGGTAGTTGGCTGAGGATAGGAGCTTCTTTTCTTTCTCTCCCACGACTACGTCCTGATAACAGCCAGGGCTGGTGACTATGGAGCGCTGGCCGCTCTTCTGATCCACCATCACAAAGCTAAAAGTGGAGGAGGCATTGGGCTTGACCTGGAGGCAGTCGATATCCACTCCGTATCTCCCAAATTCCTCGATTATCAGTCTGCCGTTCTCATCGTCCCCCACAGTCCCCACAAAAGAGGTGGAGGAGCCCAGCCGGGAGGCAGCCACCAGAGCCGTGGAGACCACCCCACCTCCCTCCCGCCTGAAGTCCAGACAGAACATCTTCTCATCTGGAGCCGGGATATGGGGGACGACAAGAAGATAGTCCATGCAGCAGAGACCTAAGCCGACTATGTCAAACCTTTTCGGATGGGGCATGACTTCTCTCCAGATAGGTATTTCAATAGGGTTCTTCACATTGGCCGTGATGATACACAGCCCAGCCCAGATACTTGGCGAGGGCCTCGTGAACGGCCGATGCGACTTGGGCAAGATTGATCGCCACGTGATGCTCAAACCCATTGGTACAAATGTGCCGCAGCAATCTTTGTAGATCCGGGACACGCACTACACCGTATCCACCGAAGGTCTTTAACGGCTCATCCGTCAACGTGCCTTCACCGACGTAAGCCTTGATCGTCCCATTCTGATCATCGGTGGACACACGACAATAAGTGAATGTCGTGGCCTTCACCCTCCCGGCAACGCTACCATAGGCCTTATCCTGACCTATGACTCCGGCGATAATCGCGTGGTAGGTCATCACCGGAACGTCCATGAACACTTGTTTGGGTAAATTGCTACAATGGAAGATCACGGCCTGGTCCGGATCGTCACCATAGTTATTGTTCCAATCCACAAGCGCACTGGGCTTGCCGGAAGCAAGTTGCAGCGCGTACATCCCCACCACTCCGGCCACGTCCGTCTCACAAGCGCTCGGCAGCAGACTGTTGCTCATCATACTCATCAGTGTACACGGCACCACGCCAAAGAATTCCTCCATGGAGAGCCAACACTGGATCGCTGTTGCTTGCAGCCGATTTTCCTCCATCCATTCCTGAACGACTAGCCCGAACCGGGCCATTTTGTTCAAGGCGTCGGGTGGAATATCTTGCGTGGGCAGGTAAGCTTCGATCTCCTGGCGCTTACGGCGTACCGCGGCCTCGTTATCGTTTAGCCTATTGGCGCGGCCGAAGGCCTCTGACAGGTCCAGGGTCTCGACGCTAATGCCAGTCCTTTCCAACAACTTTTCGCTGTAGCGCACGGTGTTGAACGCGGCTGGCCGCGCCCCCAACGCTCCGATGCGGGCGTGGCGCAGCCCGTTCACAACCTGGCAGACGCTGACAAAACGCCGCAAATCCTGGCGAAAACTCTCTGCAGTCGGATCCACCGTGTGCAATCGCGTCAATGAGAAGGGGATACCGTACTGGGCCAAATTGTTACACACAGACATCTTGCCACAGAAACTGTCCCGCCGGTTTTCCACCGTCATTTTCTCGGCATCGTCAGGAAAGGCGTGTACCAACACGGGCACATTCAGTCCAGCCCAACGCAGCGTATTGGCTACACTTCGCTCGTCGCCAAAATTGGGCAGCGTGACCAGCACGCCGACGATCTCCTCACGATGTTGTTTGAATAGCGTGGCGCACTTTTCAGCATCTTGCAACGTCTCGACCGTCCCAAACTTGGAATCTTCAAGGCCAAGGATGATCGGGACAATTCCTTCTTCGGCCATCACGCGCAAGATCTCTTGCCGCCCGGTGTGACAAAGATGATCAGGGAAAAAGCCTCGATTGCCGACGATCACGCCCAAAGTTGGTTTTCGCATCACTTGTCCTCCTCCGTTATCCCCCATTAAATCAACTAAAATCACAAAAAATTAGATGCTTCCTTAAGTACAAATATCAGCACCTTGAGCCCAACCTTTTCCCTCATCACCTCAAAACCCTTCTCTAACTCCTCCAGAGGAAAACGATGGGTGATGAGGGCCTCAGTGTTGATCTTGCCACTGGCAAGAAGCTCCAGGGCTATCTTCTGATGGTAGGGAGTGGAGTCTGAGGCCCCGGTCAGAGAGATCTGGCCATAGTGGATGAGACGGCTGTTAATGGAGAGATAGGGACTGTCCTGGGGCAGGCTGGCAAAGAGATTAACCACTCCTCCCTTTTTGGCCATGGCTAAAGCCTCTTCTTGGGCCTTAGGGTTGGGAGCAGTGACTATAACCACATCCGTTCCCTGGCCTTGGGTCAGCCGCCTGACTTCCAAGACCGGATCACAAGCGGAAGCATCAATCACCTCATCCACAGCTAGCTTTTGGGCCAGGCTAAGACGGGGCTGGGAGCGCTGGGTGAGGTACACTTTAAGGGCGCCATTGGCCCGGGCCAGCTCAGCGTGCAGACAGCCCAGAGGGCCGGCTCCCACTATCACTACGGTCTTACCCAGCCCCACTCCAGCGATAAGCTGGGCGTTGAGCGCACAGCCCAGGGGCTCAGAAAGACTAGCTGCCTCATTAGACAAGCCATCGGGAACCTTGAGCACGTTGCCCCGCTCTAGAGCCAAGGCCGGGATAGCCAAATATTCAGCCATGGCTCCCGCAATATCGGTGCCTACACAGATGCGGTTCTCACAGAGATTAGCCAGGCCTCGATGGCAGAGTTCGCACCGGCCACAAGAAATGGTGGTGGCCATGGTCAGCCGGTCGCCAACCTCAAAATCACTTACCTCGGGATCCTTCTCCACCACCTGGCCCACAAATTCGTGGCCAATGATGAGGGGAGGCTTAAAGCGAGGGTTTTCGGTGCTTAGGAGCTTGTAGTCAGTACCGCAGATGGCGCAGCAGCTCACCTTGAGCAAGAGGCCACCTAAAGGAAGGGAGGGTTTATCCACTTCTTTTACTCTTATTTTGCCAATTCCGTGATAAACAGCCGCCAGCATTTTGCCTTCACTCATTTTTCTCTGATGTCCTTCTGCAAACCACGAAGGGAAAAGGGCTTTTTAGACTCTCTGTCCCCACCTTAACCCGCCAGCCTTTCATAGCCCAAAGCCCGAAAATAGGACTTCATCACTTTAACCACAGTGGGCATCCAGACCTCATTGCGGCGATGGGCCACGGTGAGATAGGCCAGGGAGGGCTTTCTTCCTTGAGAGGAGGAATAATAGTCCTCAGTAATAACTCCCTTATTTCGGAAATGGCTCATCTCCTTCTGATCTAAGATCTCAGAGAGATGGCTAAGGCTGTCTTGGGCCAGGGCCTGGCCACCGCTTTTCTCCACCCTGGTCCAGATATTGACCTTAGCTATGCCATCTTCAGCTAACCTATAAAGGTCCTCCTCCTTAAGACTGGAGGTACCATGAAGGACTAGCCGGGGACCCACCAGGTCCCGAATCTCCTGGGCTCGATCAGCATGATAGAAGACCTCAGCCGCAGTAGCCCGGTGCTCAGTGCCCAGGTTGCACACAATAAAGGCTACTCCGGTGCTCTCCATATAGCGTTGGGCTTCCTGGGGATCGGTGGGCTCATTTTTGATGGCTCCACTGCCGTATTCGTAGATCTCATCCACCGCCCCCTCCACCAGAAATTGCCCCCGGCTACGGTTAACAAAATCAGATGTCCTGGCCATGTTCTCCTCCAGGGAAAGGTGGGAGCAGTCATACATAACTCCAGTGATAAAACCTCTCCCCCACTTTAGGACCTCCACATCTTTATCCGGATGAGCATGATCCAGATGGACCATAAGCTTCACTCGGCCAAAAGGCCCATCCTCCCGGCTGAGACGCAGGACGTCATCTTTAAGGGCCAGAAATCCTTCGTACATGTCCGGCACTGAGGTGTAGTTAAGAAGATTGGAGCGAGGCTCATAGTTAGCAGTAAAGGAGAGGGTAACCGGAGGATTTGAGATGTCCAGCTCTTCCCCAATCTCCCTGGCTGCCCACAAAATGGCCAGGGTAGTTTCTGGATTTTCACTATTGAAGGCGGGGATACAGACACCTCTTTCCGCAGCCTTTTCATAAATAGCAAGGACTTCCTCTATATCAGTGACCAGTCCCATAGGTTATGATCCCTCCAATCGATAAGCCTTCCAATCGGTACGCCTGACAGATTCCTTCAAGCTTCTGCGTTCAGCTAGCCATCCGCGCCATAGGATGCTCAACGGGAACGATAGCCCCAATCAGATTCAAACAGCTACTGTCTGTACCAGCGCTCCCCATACTTCCCTCTAAGGCGCTGGATCCATCTACTGAGTCGCAACCTCTACTTCTTTAAAAGATTTCGGTTCGCTTTCTTATTATCTCTTATTAAAAACATTTTGACAAAAGAATCTTTTGGGCTATAATTGAATACAAATTTTGGTTTTTTTGGAAGACCCGGTTTTTTGATCTTTTTATCCGATGCTGACAGCGAGACAGAAAATATTTCTGCAAAAATTAGTGGAAATCTACCTCGAAGAAAATACGTCTATCCACTATACTACCCTGGCCAATCGGGTGGGCGTCTCTAAATTTACTGCCTACGACATGCTCCGAGTCCTGGAGAAAAAAGGATATGTGTCATCTCAATATATCCTGGATAAGGATAGCTCAGAGCCAGGACGATCTTTGGTCAATCACTGTCCTACTAAAAAAGCCTTGAAGGTATTCGGCCAAAAGCGACGTCTCAGAAAAGGTCCCAGGAAACACCATTTCGGAGGGAGCCGTGATTGGTCTATTTTCCGCAGGAAAATCTTGGAAGGCCTGGAGGGAGAAAAGAGCCCAGATCTCAAGGAACTACTCAAGAGAAGCTTGTTGCATTTGAAAGGGCAGATCTCTCCTCTTCGCTACTGTACTGAAGTAATGGCCACAGCTCTAGTCTTCTTTAGAAACATGAAGGAAGGTGAGCTGAAAAACTCAGTCACCAAAATCATTAAAAAGATCTGGCAAGAGGGGGAGACTAAACTTAGTTCCCTGGCCGGTTTTTTGGTGGGACTTTGCGTCCTCGATTCTCCCGATAGAGACCTTGCTGAATCCTTTATGGCCTGCCTCCCTCTTTATGAGAGATATATCGAGGAGATGGACGAGGAGAACAGGAGCAAACTAGAGGAAATGTT
>CAYYBB010000064.1:0-10191 GCA_964469465.1 uncultured Actinomycetota bacterium | reverse complement strand
AGGGAGATGATGTCATTCTGTATTCCGTGAGGCACCGAAAAGAGATTTACCGCTAGAACCATCTTTGGTACCGCCTTTTTCACTGCAGTCCCCCATTTGGTTCACTCTTCAAATAAGTTCGAGACCGCGGACATGATTTCGGAAAAATCTGAAAAAGAGCTTGCATTTTCAAAGAACTTATTGTAACATTACAACGAGGCAACGATACGATGAGCTTCTATGGAGTGACTGGCCAAGAGAGTGATTAAGAATTTGCTGGAGCTTCATTAGAGATTTACTAGAGGGTTGCTTTAGATGCTTGCAGCCATATCAGCCGAAGGTAGCAATTAACAAGATGAGCCCAAATGCAACTTACTAAAGAAAGTCCTATACCTCTTTACTACCAATTAAAAGATATCCTCAAAGGGAAAATAGAGGAGGGCATCTATCAGCCCGGTGACCTCTTGCCCAGCGAGACCGAGTTAATGGCTAACCTTGATGTCAGCAGGACCACTGTCCGTCTTGCCCTGCGGGAGTTGGAATCCGAGGGGTTGGTTAAAAGGGAGCAGGGTAAGGGCACCTTCGTTTTACCGAAGAAAATCGAGGTAAGAATCGCCCACCTATTGAGTTTTTCTCAGGAGATAGAGAGATTAGGCTATCGCCCGGGAAGCCAGCTTCTGGAAGTCAGTGTTGTAGAGAGCGATTCTGTAGTGGCCAAGAAGCTTGAGCTAGAACCCCAAAGTGAAGTTCTCAGGGTGGTAAGGATCAGGACTGCCGATGGCCGCCCCATTGCTTTTTGCGTCTCGTATGTGAACCTGCCCCGGTTTCCTGAACTTCGAGACCAGGATTTCAGTAAGGTTTCTATTTACGAGCTCTTTGAGAAGGACATGAAGTTAAGCATTGTCCGGGCTACCCAACATATAACATCAGATACTGCGAGCGAAAAGGAGGCTAAAATCCTGCATCTGGCCAGGAGAGCTCCTATCCTGAGAGTTCAGCGGACTACATTTGTTCAGGGAGACATTCCTATTGAGTGTGTGGATGCCGCCTTTGATGGGACGATCTACGGGTTTTATACCGAGTTGTTCAGAGAGAGTGCCCTCAAGTAGGGAAGCAAAGAAGGGAGATATGGTGGCTGATAAGATTTCGGAGGTCAAGTCAATCTTTAAGGCCGAGAAGCCGGTAGTCGGAATGATTCATCTAGCCCCTCTGCCGGGCTCACCCCGGCATAAGGGTATGCCGATGCGGGAAATTGCGGATCTGGCCCTTAGAGAGGCTGAGACTCTTCAGGTGGCTGGTGTCCATGGTGCAATTATGGAGAACTTTGGGGACTATATGTTCTTGAAGCGCGTGCCACCTGAGACTATTAGCGCCATGACTTTCGTGGCCGCTAAAATCGCAGAAAAGACGGATTTGCCCCTGGGCATTTGCGTGCTCCAATCGGATGCTATTGCCGCTCTGGCCATTGCCAACACAGTGGGGGCTAAATTTGTACGCGTTCCCTACTATACGGAGGTCTATGTAGTTGATGCTGGCTTAATGGATAGCGTGGCCGCAGAGGCTCTTCGCTATAGGAAGTTTTTGGGAGCGGACATAAAGATCTTTGCCGACGTGCACATCAAACACGGCTACCCGCTCTCCCAAAGACCTGTCGGTGATTCGGCCAAAGATGCGGTACACCGAGGTATGGCGGATGCCATTTTGGTCACCGGGAAGGAGACGGGAGCCGAGACCGACCCCCGGGATGTCCAAGAGGTGAAAAGTTCCGTCACTGACACTCCGGTATTTGTAGCCAGTGGGGTAGATGAGTATAACCTGGAGAAATACAGGGATTTTGCGGATGGAGTCATCCTGGGGACCCGTCTGAAGATAGGCAATCACACGGAAGCCCCGACAGATCTGGAGAAGGTGCAACGATTTATGAAGAAAGTGAAGGAGGTCTGGGGATAGATTATGAGCAACTGCTGGTCGAGTCTGGATGGTCAGTGGACTGCCCCAAATAATCGGCGCCAGAATAGCACAGTTGTTAATCAGGGTTGACAAACAGCTTTGGGGAGTCTGGAAATTGCCTTTTGAGAGTCAGAGGAGAAAAAATGACCAAACTTCAGGAGTTTAATCAGCTTTTCAACACCGACAAACCCATCATTGGAATGGTGCACCTTTTACCTTTGCCCGGAGCTCCTCTTTACGACGGGAAAGGGCTGGAACCTATCATAGCCCGGGCTATCAAAGACGCTCAATATCTACAAGAGGGTGGCGTCGAGGCTATCGAGATAGAAAACTTTAGTGACCCCAGTTACTTTCCAGGGCAGGTGGGGCCAGAACTGGTAGCCTCTATGGCCATAGTTGCTGATCGGATCAGGCAGACTGTGGATATACCCATGGGTATCTGCATCCTCGCAGATCCCATGGCCTCCCTGGCTGTAGCTCATGGAGTAGAGGCGACTTTCATCAGGGCTACCTTCTTTACCGAGGCCTCCGTGGATGTATCGGGTTTGGTATTGGGGAGGCCTCATGAGATCCTGCGATTTCGCAAGTTTCTGGATCCCACCATAAAGATATTCGCTGACGTGCACATAAAGCATTCAGCTCCCCTGGTCAACAGGCCCATCGAAGAGTCCGCCCTGGACGCCGTATATTTCTTGGCCGATGCCATGATTGTAAGTGGGACCAGGACAGGGGCTGAGACTCCTTTAGAAGATGTGAAGAAGGTCAAGATGGCCGTGGGCGAATTCCCGGTGCTGGTAGGAAGTGGGACTAAAACCCCTAATGTTGAATCGCTCCTGGAGGACGCGGATGGAGCCATAGTGGGTACCAGCATGAAAGTAGATGGTGTGAGCGCGAATCCTGTTGACCCAGAACGGGTCATAGCATTTATGAAAGCAGTTAAAGAACTGCGTGCCTGAGGCTCGCCATATGTCCTCGATGTCAATCATGTTTCGTGGCCACACAACCATAGTGCAAGCTACAGAGTGAGAAAATCCACACAGGAGAAGTGTGAAGTTCTGGCAAGGGCAAACCAAAAGTTTGGCCGATGGAAAGGACTCGAAACTAGCAAATCTCGCAGGGAATAACTACTCATTTGGAAGGGAGGTACGGGAGGTCTCTGAGAAAACTGGGGAAGAGAAACCTGGCCCCAAAAGTTTTTCCAGAGATGTCGAAGCAAATTTGATGACCCGCTATTTAGCAGTGACCTATCAGGCGGATTTTCCTCTCATATATCACCGTGAAGAGATACCTGAACGGGTAAATAGATTACTCAAGGTGATAGATGATATGGTGATGGGCTATCGGCATCTCCTCCCGGTAAAGTTGATCGCTTTTCCAGAGTTTGCCATATGTCCTGTATCCTATCCTACATCAGAGGAGCTTTTGCGGAACCTGGCTATTGAAGCTTCGGATCCCCTATTTCTGTCCTTTGTGGAGAAGGCCCAGGAACACGACATATATGTGGAAATCGGCACTTTTTTGGAGAAGGATGCCAGGTGGCCCCAGGTGGTGTTTAATACCTCTCTCTTAGTGGGTCCGGAGGGAGTTCTGCTCAAGTACCGAAAGGTTAACCCCCTCATTCCGCTGGAAGTCTGTGCCAGTCCTGTAGATCTCCCTGGATATGATATGGAGCTGTTCCCAGTGGCTGAGACCCCTGTTGGCAGAATAGGAATTGCCATCTGTTATGACCTGGTGATGCCTGAGGTGGCCCGAGAGCTGGTTTTCAGGGGTGCTGAGGTAATTCTGAACCCCAGCGCATGGATGCTTCCCTGGGGCTCTCAAGCACCTCAGGATTCCATAACCGTAGTCGCTCAGGCGAGGGCTATTGAGAACACAGTCTATATAATCACCAGCAGGCTAAGCCCCAGTTACGCGCATCACCCTCCCTACAGTTGGTCAGGGGGTAGTGTAGTTATCGATCCTGAGGGTCGTCTATTGGCTCGCACTGCCTCCAGTCATGGAGAGGCAACAGCATTGGCCATTATCGATCTGGCTGAGGTACGAGATCGGCGATGTCGACAGAACCTTTTTAGCCCCCTGGCCCATTTGCGCACCCAGGCCTATTCCCTTTACCAGACCGAGATATTCCCGTGGGATGAAGAACAGGAAGGAGGTGAGATTACCGAAGAGAGGTTAGTCAGCAAAATCGAGCAAAGCAAAAGGAGGCTCCGCTGGATCATCTGATCCATCCTGGGATGTATCTTGAAAGGATGCATTCCCACGGAGGAGCCAAACACCAATTTAGGAGGGATGAGTATGCAAAGGAAACAATTTCCTATCAGAGCGATAGCTCTAGCACCGGTTCTTTTGGTGGCGGTTCTGTTGTTCACCGCGTGTCAGGCCCAGCAGGCTGCTCCAGCCGTAGAGACCACAGAAGAAGCGCCAGCTCCTGAGAGCACTATCACTGTAGCAGTTGTGGCTGGAGGAGAAATTGGAGACAATGGCTTCATCGACTCTGCCAACGAAGGCCTCAAGATGATAGAGGATGAACTGGGCCTCCCCACCAAGTTGTATCAGGGTCTGAAGATCCCGACCGATACCTCGATATTTTACTTTCTGCAGCGGAAGAGGCAGACCTGGTCTTCGTGGTACCTGGCTATTTCTTTACCGAGGAACTTAAGAAGGTCGTGCCTGAGTATCCCGATACCACCTTTATCTACGCTGACGGTGAGTCGGACATTCCGGGAATGGCTTCCATCAAATACCTGGAGAATGAGGGGTCCTTCCTGGCCGGAGCTCTGGCTACTCTGCTTACCACTCGTACCGATGTGCTTCCCAAAGTGGATTCCGCCAAAGTTATCGGGCAGATGGGTGGTGCTGATATGCCTGTCATCCATAACTTCATGGTGGGATACGAACAAGGGGCTAAGTACATCGATCCGGAGATAACGGTCATAACCCGCTTTGCGGGCACCCATTTTGATCCAGCTAAAGGTCGAGAGACTGCTTTGGCCATGTACCAGGAGGGGGCCGACATCGTGTTTCAGATAGCGGGTCCCACTGGTCTGGGTGTGTTCGAGGCGGCCAAAGAAGCCGACAAGTATGTCATCGGAGTGGATGCTGATCAGAAGAGCCTGGCTCCCGAGAACACCGTTGCCAGCATGCGCAAGCGGGTGGGGATATCTATTCTGGACGTCACTAAAATCGCCATTGATGGTAAGTTGCAGAAGGATGAAGTCTACTATTACGGACTGGCCAAGGGTGGTGTAGGTATAGACTATGGAGCCGTAGGTCCAGATCTGGTTCCTCAGGACGTAAAGGATAAGATCGCTGAGCTGGAACAAAAGATCATAGATGGCGAGATTCAGGTAGAGCGATACTCTGGAGAATAGCATCTCCTAAGGACAATGCCTTAAGGGTATAGCTGGCGTCCTCGAGTGCCGATGACGTGGCCGCCCACCCTTGCCGAGGGTTGGGCAGGCCACGTCACCCGGCGAGAGCAGAATTGTCGAGAGATTCCGGAAGAGACAAGTTCAGGAGAAACGGGCATGCCCTTTGCAGTAGAAATGAGGGGAATAACCAAGAGGTTTGGCGATGTGGTGGCCAATGACCACATTGATCTCCAAGTTCAGTCAGGTCATATCCATGCCATCCTGGGAGAGAATGGAGCCGGCAAGAGCACTCTCATGCATATCCTTTACGGCCAGGTCCACCCGGACCAGGGGGAGATCTTCCTACACGGCAAACCTGTCCACATCACCAGCCCGGCAGTGGCCATAAATCTGGGTATAGGCATGGTTCATCAACATTTTATGTTGTTATATGGCTACACCGTGCCGGAAAACGTAGCCCTGGGAGCAGAACCCACTAAAGGATACATATTTGTCGACCACTCACCTGTGAGGGAGGCTGTTCTGGGTATCTTGGGTAGATTGGATATCTCCTTGGACCTGGACACGCCGGTTCAAAACCTTTCCATAGAAGAACAGCAGATCGTGGAGATCATCAAGGCTCTTTACCGGGGAGCTGAGATTCTCATCCTCGATGAACCTACAGCGGTCCTCACGCCGCAAAAGGTAGAAAAACTTCTTGATATATTGAAGACTCTCCGAGAGGATGGCAAGACTATCATTTTGATCACTCATAAGTTGGAAGAAGCCCTGGCTGTAGCTGATGAGATTACGGTGCTCCGGGGCGGGCGACGAATCGCCACATTACCCAGAGGGGAACTAGATCGGGAAACCATAGTGGAGATGATGGTGGGGGTTGAAACTGTTATGCAGGCTGAGGGAAAGGAGGAGGTGAGGAAGACCCCTTTACTCTCAGTGCGGGGTCTTTCCATACGATCAGACGGACGTTATCTGGTGGAGGATGTATCTTTTGAAGTGGAGGAGAGATACCGGTTTGCGTAAGGCTGATGGGGGAGAGATTATCCTTCGTGATGAGAGGATCAATGACCTGGGTGCCCATGTCCGGCGCAAAAAAGGCATAGCCCATGTGCCAGAGGATCGCATAAGACGAGGGTTGGCACCCGATCTATCAGTGCTGGATAATTTGATCATGGAGCACCACCGGCGAGCCCCTCTCAGTCGCGGATTGCGCCTTAACTACACTAAGGCAGCAGAAAAAGCAAGAGATCTGATCAGGAGGTATAGTATCCTTACTCCAGCCCTGGGAATTGCAGCCCGCAGTCTCTCGGGAGGAAATTTGCAAAAGCTGGTCATAGCCAGAGAGTTTGACTTCAATCCTCAACTGCTGGTAATTTCCCATCCCAGCCGAGGGATTGATATTCGGACTATTAGATTTGTCCATAATGAAATAATAAAACGTCGAAATTCGGGAGACGGTGTTCTTCTGGTCAGCGGAGATCTGGATGAAGTCCTGGCTCTAAGCGACAGAATTGGAGTCATGTACCGGGGCCGACTGGTCAAGCCCACAGAGCCCACCAAAACCAACAAAAAAGAGCTAGGGATGTACATGACTGGAGCACTGAGCTAGTAAATGAGTGAACAGCCTTTAGATCGTACCTATCAGGTTAAATCCAGAGTTCAGCAGGCAGCCATATTGACCATCGCTATTGGAATTGCCCTCCTGGTAGGGCTCCTCATTCTAGCTGTGGACGGAAGGAGCCCGGTGGAGGGACTCCAGGCTGCCCATCAAGGGACTTTTGGCTCTCTTAACAGAACCGCCAACATGGTGGCCCGAATCATGTTGATCACATTGGTAGGACTGGCAGCAGCCATTCCCTTCAGTGCAGGAATGTGGAACATAGGAGGCGAAGGGCAGCTCTATGTGGGAGCCTTTGCTGCCGCCCTGGTGGGCTTCGGCCTAACTGGTCTACCGGCGCCTCTGCATCTACTCCTGGCTATCGCCTCAGCCATGCTGGCGGGTGCAGTCTGGGCCTGGGTACCGGCTATTCTCAAATTGCGTTATAAAGCGGATGAGATAGTAACCACCATTATGATGAATATTTAGCGCTGCTAATCACGGAGTATTTGGTTAACTACCCTTTTCGGGCGCCCGGCTCCGCTCGCGCCGAAACAGTCTACGTGGCTGGCTCTGCTACCCTCACTACCATTGTTCCCCTATCTATGCTCAGTACTGGCCTGTTCCTGGTCCTGATTGCTGCGGTATTGACATATTACCTGGTGCGCTATACCACTCTGGGCTACGAGTGGAGGGTCATCGGATCGAACCAGGAGTTTGCTCGCTATGGTGGAGTCGACGTCCAGAGAAAGCAACTTCTGTCCATGCTTATTGGGGGAGCACTGGCGGGTCTGGCCGGAGCCATACTGGTATTGGGTGTCCACCGGAGATTCATCATGAACATTTCCAAGGGTCTGGGGTTTACCGGAGTTCTCACCGCCCTAATCGCCGCCAATAGCCCTATCCTGGTGATCGTGTTGGCTGCGGTCTTCGGCACTCTGGTCAGCGGTACTTTGGGGATGGAATCGAGAATTGGTGTTCCTGTGGAACTGAGCGATATTGTTCAGAGTGTAATAATCTTTCTGGTCATAGCCAGAGCCTGGATGTCTGGCCTAATTACCAGACTGTTCCAGCTATTGGGTCGGAGGTCCCCATCATGATTTCTGTGGTAGAGTTTCTAAGGGCTGGGCTCCGACTGAGCGCCCCACTTCTTTTGGCCAGCCTGGGCGGTTCCTTTACCTACCATGCCGGAGTGCTTAACATAGCCATGGAGGGTATGATGCTCTTTGGAGCTTTTGCGGCCTTTACCATAGCTCTGGCCTCGGACAGCTACGGGTTGGGCTTGGTGGCTGCCATGGGAGCTTCTCTTATTTTGGCCCTCATGTATGCCTTTTTTGTCCTGAAGTTGAGGGCTGACGTTTTTGCTATCGGCATCGCCCTCAATATCTTCGCTGCTGGGGTTACGGCCTATATCCTGCGGAGTTTTTACAAGCAGGAAGGAGTTCTGGTATCCTCGGATATCCGCATGCTGCCGGAATTATCTTTTGGTTTTCTGACCCGCCAGCCCATTTTAGATTTGCTGTTCAATAGATACTCCCTTCTTATACCCACAGCTTTCCTTTTGGTACTGCTGATCCACCTGTTTCTCTACAAGACACCGGCAGGCTACTGGATGCGGGCGGCCGGAGAAAATCCAGAGGCTCTAGAATCTGTTGGACGACAGCCCGGCATGGTCAAACTGGGGGCCTTTCTTTTGAGCGGGGTTTTGTGTGGACTGGCTGGTGCCCATCTGTCCATAGGCTATTTGGGCATTTTTGCTCTGGGGATGGTTGCTGGCCGGGGGTTCATAGCTCTGGCAGTAGTTTTGTTTGGCCGGGGTCGCCCCCTTACTGTCCTGATAGCCAGCCTCATATTTGGCTTTGCTGAGGCAGCGGCTTTGAGGATGCCCATAAAGGCCATTGCCCCGCAATTCTCTCTCATGTTTCCTTATATAATAACTATTGTCGCGATTACCTTGATGTCGGCTCGTAGAGCCCGCAGGGCCGAAGGGTAGTTAGGCTGAACTCCCGTTTGGGAAGCGGTCAGCACAATTGGCTTACATAGAAAATGGTCACAATTTTCCTGATTCGGGAAGTATATAAACTGAAGATTGTTAACTTAAGAAAGTATTAGTACTGTAGGGTGTATCGGGCATAGTTTGTATCTACAGAGTTTGGCAAGCGAAGCCCACAAACGTGTGTGGTCGGAGAGAGGTATGAAATGCTTTGCAGATAAGCAAAAAGGAGAAAATTTCGCAAATCGTCCTCTGGAAGTCATAGCAGTAGGCGATGCTTTTGTGGACTTAATAGCAAAGACTCCCCGTTTTCCTCCCCGGGGAGGTAATGTGTGGGGCGAGGCCGTAAAGATGTCTCCTGGTGGTACTTGTGCCAACTTCGCCGTGGCAATTTCCAGACTGGGTATCAAATCTGGATTTGTGGGCAGTCTGGGGGATGACATATATGGGCATTTTCTCCTAGAGGACTTTGTCCGGGAGAGAGTGGATGTATCTCACGTAAAGATAGATGACTCTGCCTATACGGGAATAGTATTTGCTGTAGTGGACGATGAGGGAGAGCGTACTTTCTTCGCCTGCGGCAAAGGTGCTGCGCACACCCGGCTGGCTCCTGAGGATATTGATCCTGCCTATTTTGCTCAGGCTAGAGCTGTCCATATCACCGGAGTATCTCTGCTGGAAAGTCCCTCCCGGGAGGCTCTGCTCACAGCCATGAAAGAGGCCAGGGCAAAGGGAGTAAGAGTGTCCTTTGATCCCAACCTCAGACTGGAAGGAGATGTTTTTCCTCCGGAGCTCCTGGAGGCAATACAGGCAGCACTAAGACTCTCAGATCTGGTGCTTATAGCGGACTATGAGACCGTCCTTATCTTCGGTACCACTGATTTTGGTGAAGCGGCCCACCGAATATTGGAATTGGGGTCGGCTCTGGCTGTAGTCAAGCTAGGTTCACAGGGTGCCATGGGTGTCTCCCGGGAAGGAAAGGTAATTGTCTCTGCCTTCAAAGTGCAAGTAGTGGACACTACAGGAGCTGGAGATGCTTTCGATGCCGGGTTTTTGGCTGCCAGGGTGCGAGGTCTGGCTCTGAAGGATGCTCTGACATATGCTAATGCCGTGGCTGCCATATCCACTACCAAGAAAGGGGCAAGGGCTATTCCAACCCACAGCGAGGTAGAGGCATTCATAAAAAGTAATGCTGGTTAGCAAAAAGAAGTTACCTCCTCAATTCAGATCTCAGGGATCCTGAAAGGGTAGAGAATTTGACATTGGTGGATTGCAGTGGAGCGGGAACCCCCGATTCAGTGAGG
>CAYYBB010000063.1:0-10207 GCA_964469465.1 uncultured Actinomycetota bacterium | reverse complement strand
ACGGCCACCTTAGCATTGAAAAGGAACCCAAACTGGATAATGCCCGCCAAAAGTAACAGCATGAGGGGCAAAGTCAGGACCGACTCGATGAGAGCAGAACCTTCTTCCCTTCTGAGAGTCTTTGGTTGAATCTTACCCATTTTCGGTCTACCCTTGCTTCAATGGTGCATAAAGCTCAAAACCTACTATCTTGAATGTGGATATCTTAGACAACTTCTCTACTTAAGTTTTTCAGGCACAACTGCCCTACTCAAGCTTTTCAGGCCCTGGGCGGTTGCAAGATATGCACCAAGTCTGGTTAGCTACCTTCTTTGCCCAAGCTCTACAATTTTGGTTTCTACAATTTGTTCATTATCTCAGTAAACTTACCCGCCACTTTGGGACCAAGAAGGGCAAGAGCCCCAGCCGCCACAATTACCACTAGCGCTATGTAGAGGGCAATTTCCATAAACTGGCCACCCTTTTCCTCTATCCTGAATTTGTAAAGCAAGCCAGCAATCCAGGCCCTGAGATTCTCCAGAGCGCTTCCTTTCATCCCGCACCTCCTTTCCTGCGTAAATCCTACGCAAATGCTCCAAACACATCCTGTGTTCCTGCAAAAAGGTCAAAAAGCGACACTTTAGCACCTTTTCCGAGGCTAAATTACTTAGAAAATGGGTTCCCGATTCTCATCGTTCGAGGGTGCCGCCCCCGGATGACAAATTAGGTGGCAAATTGATCAAAAATCTGGTGTTCACAGTTCCGCCTATCCTTCAATGTCGATAATTGGCAATCAGAATATGGCTAACAAATTGGGTAAGAAGGGCATGATATAGATCAGAAACATCGGAGGAAGGAAAAAGGCAAAGGTGACCAGAGTCATCTTGGCCCCCAGTTTTTCTGCTCTCCGGCGAGTAGAGTTGAACTGATTCTCCCTCTGCAATCTGGCCAGGCCCTTAAGCACTTCCTTTATGGGATTTCCGTTAACCTCAGCCTGAAAGATCACCCTCATAACTACAGCCAGTTCCTCGGTGAAACTGGCCTGAGCTACGGACAGAAAGGCCTCCCTCCTGGCTTTACCTACAGCTATGTGAAAATTGGCTTTCTTAAAAAGGTCACTGACCAGACCTGAGTAGTGTTTGGTTAAGTAGTCGACCGCACCATCGAAGCTGAGCCCGGCTTCCATCAGAGAGGAGAGTAGATCTACCACATCGGGCAACTCTAGAAGAATTTCTTTCCTTCTACTTTGTATCTTTTTCTCCAGCAGAAAGGTGGGCAGGATCCATCCCACTATGGGACACATGAGGTAGAAAAGGATAAGGTTTATTTCGCTCCAAAAGTCCAGAAGACCGACCATAACCAGGGGGAGAGCAGCCAAAGTGACCTTCAACAGATAGAGGTCCACAATATTTGTAACTCTAATGCCGGCCACCTTCAGACCATCCAGGACTTCCAGAGCCAGGCCAAGCTCGTCCTGCCTATCCTTGGGCAGAACTTTGGACAGAAGCCTGCCTCTGGGCAAAGGTTTTCTTCTGGTTTCCATCAAACTTTCAATTTTAACCTTACTGAGGGCCAGGTAAATGAAGAGGAAAGTGATGAGACCAAAGCCAGCTGAGAGAATCAACTCCGAACCCTCCTCTTCTCCGTCAACTGAGTCAAGCGAGAGATCAAAAGGTAGCCTACGATGTAAGAGATAGCGCTGTAGGCCAACGTGATTATTCCGGGAACAGTCCGGAAGAAGGCAAAATAGCTGGCGTTGAGAAAGGAGACCAAGAGTATGACCAAAAGCGGAGCTACCATGACTATGAACGCTGTTATTCTCGGCTCTGTGCTCAAGATTTGCACTTGCTTTTCCATCTGGAGTCTCTGCCTTACGTAGTCAGCTTTGAGATTAAGAAACTCGATCAGATTTGTTCCCTGCTCGTTGGCCGCCACCAGCCCGATCAACACGATTTCCAAGAGATCGCTCTTGTTTCTTCTGATCATGTTGGCCACTGCCCGATTAAAACTTAGGTTGTAATTCACTTCATCCACCAGCCTCTGGAATTCTGTTCTCAGAGGATCTTCGGCTTCTTTAAGGGCCATCTTGATGGCCTCGACGATGTCACCGGTGGCGTGCAGACTGGCTGACAGATCTATTAGAAATTGCTCCAGTTGAGTATCCTTTTTGTTGGCCAGATTCCCGCTCCTGGAGTTAAGGTAAACCACGACGCCTACCCCTATAAGTGTGGCCACGGCCAAAGAGACAAGGACGCTGTGGAAGATTACCATCGTAGCCAAAAAGGAAGTACTCAAAAGCAGCAACAAGGCTACATAAAATTCTTTCTCCTCTATTCCTACTCCCGCTCTTTCCAGCCATACACCGATCCGGGTAGTTTCCTGTCTTCTCTTCTCTCTCAGACTTGTGGCCAGGGTGGACCTGGCTAGAAGTTGTATTACTCTGGCGCTTCTGGCCTCAGAGAGGGAGAAGATAGCTAAAATCAGATAAAATGAACCCAGGAGGCTGAGAGTTACAATAGAAGTAATCACACCATCTCCAGCTCCTCGAAGAGAAAATCTCCTCCATTCAGCTTGTTCTTCACCCTGATCATCTCCATCACTTTTCGCCTCACTACATTGTTGTCTTCGTCCGTCTCCATACCCAAATAGATCACCAGGTTGATGACTCTCGATATCAGGTTACGGATAGACAACTGGTTCAAATTGGGCCGGTGCTCGGTGGCTAAGGATTCCAGGCGATAGATGGCATCTCGGGCTGAGTCGGCATGAATGGTGGAAAAACTACCTTTATGGCCAGTATTTAGAACTTGTAAAAGCTGATAGCTGGCCAGAGGGTCTCTGACCTCTCCCAGGATAATCCGGTCCGCCCGCATTCTTAAGCTCTGAATGAGAAGTTCCTCCTGAGTAACTCGATTGTCTACTTCGCGGGATTTGGCTCTGGTAGTGAGAATCCTGACCCACTTGTGATTCTTTAAGGTGATCTCTGGAACATCCTGAATGATGTTTATCTTCTCACTTTTTCCTATCAGTCTGGCCAGAGTATTGATGAACACCGTCTTACCACTGCCCATAGCCCCGGCCACCAGAATATTCATCTTCTCCTCTACTACAGCCCACCTGAGAAAATCAGCCTGAAATGGTGTTATGGCTCCTCTGTCCACCAGATCCTTGATGGTGAACTCCGGACAATTGAAGACCCGGATGCTGATATAGATTTTGTCCGCGATGGGAGGAATGATGATGTGGCATCTGGAGCCATCGTAGAGATCCACATCCAGAAAGGGGGTTACGGAATCAATGGTCTTGCCCCTGAAAGCCTTGATGCGATCGATGATTTTCCGCACTTCTTCAATATCCTCGAAGACCTGGCCGAGATCGATAGTCCGGCCATCTTTGATAATGGCCATCTCGGTGTCCTGGATCAGGATGTCAGTCACCCCTCGATCCTGAAGATATTTTTCAATAGTCCCCAGGCCAAAGAGCTCCTGAAGAACCTCTGTAACCAGATCATTATCGATGTCTTCTTCCACCCCTATGCAATCCTCGCGGACAATTCTTTTAAGAAGCCCCTTTATTCGGCTTCTTAGAACCTCTCTCTCATAAAAGACATTGTCAATGAATTCCACATCACCTAACAAAAACTCCTGCACTCTTTTCTTGAGCTGCTTTTTCTGGACTTCTGAGAGAGATCCTCTCACTATGGTCCTCTCCATCAAACTCATCCTATACCCACCTCCCTACATTGGAGGTCCGAGCATCGGGGCATATCTCTACTGCCAACTTCATCAGGGACCTGACCATGTTGGCCCTGGATAGCTTGCCCTGCCTCATCTGCTGCATGGAATTTCGACACTTCTTATCGAAAGGGACCAGCCAGAATATGGGAAGACTGCTCCCGGCGGCCAGATCTCTGAGGGTAAGCCGTCTGGGATCCAGCCTCTTGTATTTGTTTATCAGAAGCTTGAAATTCTTGGTGTAGACGCCAAATCGGGTAGATAAAAGGTCCAACATGACAGCAATGCGCCTTACGCTTTCCAGGTAAGGTTCCGAAACTACCAGGGTCTCCTGGCTCATTTTAATGGCGTCCAGGGTAATGTCCGAGAGGACGGGCTGGGTATCAAAGATGATGACATCGTATTGCTCAGCCAGAACTCTCACCAATCTTTCCAGCTCCTCCTTCTTGATCATTTCACCCCTCAGGGGATCCCGGGGGCCCAAGAGAACGTAGAGCTTGTCGAAAATCTTGTGGATATATTGACTGGGATTGCAGGAAGAGTTGACGGCCTGCTCCAGAGAGGAGGCAGGATCTAAATCAAACAGGCCAGCCATGTCTCCGGGGCTGGCATCCAGTTCTAAAATCAAGGTCCTTAAATTAAGCCTGGCCAGGCTAACTCCTAGACCCACAGCCAGAGTAGTCTTGCCTGATCCTCCTTTGTTAGATAGAATGCAGATTATTTTGGCCTTAGGCTTTTTGGCCCGACTTTCCCGAGAATCAAGAGCAACAATTTTGTTTTCTTCTGCCTCTTGAGAAAGGGAACGGCTACTCATAAGGAACCCTCCTGCACCACTACTTTGAAGCTGCCTTTGGCCTCCAAAAAAGCTATCTTGGAGGCCTCCTCCGGGGCAGCTCTAAAGAAAATCTGTACCAACTGGGGAGACCCCTGCAGAAGATCTCTACTGCCAGGATGCTCCGGGCGAACTACTTCCAGAACTTCTATGTTAGCGATGATCATCTGGTTGGCCAGGGAGATTTTGTCCAAAGCTGCACTTTCCCCTTCTTCCTGCCCTGGCTCATTTGACTCCATGGAGTCAGGTTGAGAACCTGACCTTTCCATTCGAGCTTCGGGCCCAGGTTCTTCTGTTACTATGGTGATGGCGGAGGGATCCGTGGACACCACTGTGAGAAGATCCCCCTCCTTTATCACCCAACCTATTCCCTCACTTGCCGGAAGACTGAGGGAGCCAAGGACTTCCCCAGGCTTAAGGAGTTGTTGCAGAGATTCATCCTCAGGCTCACCCAGAAGTTCCTGGGATACATGGTCTCCTGCTACTCTGTCCACCCTCACTGTCTTTCCCAAGACTTCCTCCAGGGCCTGTATGTCCCCTTTACCAACCTCAGGATTAGCCACACTTTTGAGAGCCACATTCTCTCTGCTCAGAAGTTCTCCCCTGGTAATCTCCCTGGTAGCTATCACTATGCTGGTCCGGCCTAGAATGGAGATGAGGACAAGGTATACGGCTCCTGCAATGAGAAGAGAGCCCAATAGAGCCAGGACTATTTCTTTGCGTCGGAAAAGCTTCACCTTGGTCTGTGTCCTCCTTTTTCAGTCTCCTATCTCGCGGAGTCAGGTCTGCAACGCGGCGGGCATCCGACAGGCGAAGAGATCTTTCAGTCTCCTATTTTACGGAGTCAAGCCTGCAACTCAGTTTACGCGGCCAAGCTCCTTAGGGACCCTAGCGGGATGCGGGCAAAAAAATACCCTGGCCTTATTACCTGGCCAGGGCCTTCATCCTGCACGTTCCCATCAGTGAAAATAACTATATCCCGCTGAAGACCTTTACGTTACTAGTATAGTGCGCCTAGCCCTTAAGAATAAGTATGACTAATGGTAAACTAGACTCCTAGTATTGTCAATATGTAAATTGTTGCTTGTTTGGGCTACATTTTGACAAAAGGAATACTCACTTTCGGTTTGGATGACCGGTCCGTAGTTCTTGAGATGCAGTGCACAATAGATCAAGCAGTATTGCCTGGCTAGTTGTTTGCCCTTCAGGTTAAAGGTCTGCCTATAGCAACCATGGGATCCAGGAAGAATGGAGGTAGTAAAGCCATCTCCTCTTCAGCCTCCTTCCCCGCACAATTTATCAAAATACATTCTTAGGAAAAGCGCCATCAAGACCGATGAAACTTGAAGCTAAAACAAGTTAAAGGGGTAGCTTTTTTAAAAGGACCTTGAGCTCGTCGATAATTTGGCAAAACTCTGGCAAACGGCCAATCTGACCTCTCAAGCCTTCATCCCAATATTTCGTCACCTCGCTGAGTTTTTCTTCTCTAACAAAGTCACTTGGACTTCTCAAAATAATGCCTCTATGAGCACATTTCTTTTCGAAGACCTTGGCAGTCAGGTTCAAATCAAGGAGCTTTTCTTTCTCCTTAAGCAGTCGCCAAACATCGTAATAATCTCTCGATTTACCTCTTTGGAGAATGGTACGCAACTTTTCCGCTAGTATTTCCTCAAGGCGATAAACGGAGATTTGGGCGCCAGGACTTTCAGGAAAAGTTTTCGACAAGGAGCAACGCTTTGATCCCAAAATAATTGGCTCTTCCAAAGTAACGTCAAGGAGAATTTGATTAGGATATCCTAAAGGGCCAACAAATTGAGCCCTCATTCTCGCCGAGCCGTTGGTTTTATGATAGTCCCGAATTCTGATTTGAAATTCATGTTCTTTGGAAACATTGGAAAGCCAAAGTTCAACCAGCTCTTTCAGGCGGCTGCTGTCAAAGTCGGGCAAAACACTAAAGTCCAAGTCTTCTGAATAGCGCCAATCAGAAAAATAGACTTTGCGCAGGGCCGTGCCGCCTTTGAAAACAAAGTTTTCACCAACATGGCTGGTGGCAGGTAGGCTGGAAAGAACGCAAGAAAGAATATAGTCTTTCTCAAAAACACCCAGACCAACGCCACTTCCCCTGGCATATCTGCTTAATAGTTGATGGCTAATCATTCTAATACCTCTGCCATTCAGTTAAACCTTCTTTGGGCAGATTCACCTTTAACCGCCACTTGGCCAGGTACTTGCCTTCTTCGCCACCCATCAGGTCAAGTTTGACGTAAGCTTTACCAGTCAGCTGAGCTAATCTTTTAAGGATGTTTTCATCGGCTACCTCAAGAAACTCCAAAAGAAATCCAAGCCTCTGGGCCAGAGCCTTTTCGTCGAACCTGTCAGTATAGGCCACAAGCTTTGACAAATCAAGGTCTTCTCTGCCAAACCAGATGGCTTTGGCCACTTCAGTAAGGCCGCCAGCGTATTCAGGATGATCAAGGCAATCGATAATGGTCTTTTCGAGATCTGAGATATTGACCTTTTCTTCCTGAAGAGTAACCTGGGTAACTCCAAAATACTTTTTTTCTGGCACCTTGACAAAGCGAAAAACAGCACCACCAACCTTGAGCTCCTTTTTCTGTCTCAGGGTAGCCACATAAACGGTCTTCGAAACCTGCTCAGTTAAACCATAGAAATTCAAAGCTGAGCGAAAGCCGATGTAATAGGGGCTGGTCAAATTGGCGGCGATAACAAATTCATGAGTGGTATAGGCTCGCTCTTCCCCAGCCTCAAAAGGTAAAATCAAGTATTTGCCTTTTTCCAAACGCTCAAGCCAGTGTTTTTTGACAAGGGCGTAAATCAACTGACCTACTCTTTTGGGGCTGTCGCCCAAGATCCTTTGGGCTTCTTTAAAACTGAAAACAAGTTTGCCCTGAGCTCGTAAGTTTATCAACAGCTTGGCCTCTTTCTGGCCAAGGCTAGTTATATTTCGTATCAATAATATCAGTCCTCCGCTGATTATCATAGTAGAATGTATAACTAATGTAAAGAACCAATGCTTGCTCCAGCTCAGTGAAAATCAGCAACACCTAGCTAAGTGTCAAAATTCACAAGGTCAAGAATGCTCCAGAAAGCCTTAAAGTGGCAGCTCCATAGTGGTTACCCTCAGTCATCCCTTAAGCTATACTCATCTAACGAGATAGCCCCAATAGCTATATAATAGCCACGATGTAGTGAAAGAGACCGCAAGACAGCTTGAAATAATGGGAGTACTCACATAGAGAGATCACTGGATGATAAGTTGGAAATCACTATGACCACCCTGAGAAACTACCGTGGTCTTTTGCGGGTGGCTGGGGGGCAGCTTGGCGCCGCCACGGCGGGAGCGGCTTTCTGGCTGGTTATGGCCTGGATCCTGCACCCGGTGGCCTACGGCCACCTGAGCTGGTTGATTTCGATAGCTATGCTCATCTCAGCATTCACCGTACTGGGGTGGGGAAAAACCATAGCCACCTACTACCCCAAGGAAGGTAGAAATGAGCTTTTGAGCGGCTCGGTGATCATAGTTCTTGCAGCAAGCCTTGTGGCTGGAGTGATAACATCTCTGGTTCTTGATCCCGCAGTTGGTCTCCTGGTCGTCGGACTCTCGCTTTTTTCACTCGCTGTTTACTCTGATCTGGGTGAACAGAACTACACCAGGTACATGTGGATGTGGATAGGAGTGCGACTCGCTTCTTTCATACTTGCCGTAGCAATCTATTTATGGTGGGGAATGGTGAGTGGAATTGTGGCTGGGTTAGCCATAGCCTACCTCACCTTTGGAAGTAGGATTCTAAAGCACTTTCGTATCAATCCTGCTATGAGGGAAGTACGCGGAAAAATGGGATTTGCCCTTACTACATTGGGTGCCGATGTTAGTACAGGCGCAGTCAATCTGTTGGATAAGGTTTTAATAGGCCTATACTTTGGCATGGCGATGTTGGGGTTCTACCAACTGGCCTATCGTATTTTCCTCGCTTTGACCATCCTTCCCAAGATCCTACTTTTTTATCTGCTACCGGAGAAATCGGCTGGAAGGAGAACCACAGGAATTGAAATACTCGGAATTCTGATTTCGGTTGGGTTAGCCGGGCTCACTTTTATTCTGGCGCCGTTGGTGATCCCTCAGCTTTTCCCAGACTTTACTGAAAGTATTGGGGCGATTCAAATCATGGGATTGGCAGCAATCCCGGCCACTATCGCTGGAATAAAAACCTCAGAACTCTACTCCCGCGAAAGAGCGAGAGTGGTGCTGGGTTCACATCTGGTTGCGCTGCTGGTGGGCGTTGCAGGAATCATGTCCCTCGGCAAATCCTTTGGACTCCTTGGGCTGGCCATCAGTATGCTCATCCTCCAAATCACCCTCGCCGCATCGTTGACCTTCTCCCCCAGGCTTTTTAGCAGGGGCGCTGTTCCAAACAAAATGGTGGTGGGCCTGGCGTCGATGACTCTCGCAGCAGTTTTGCTACTAAGTTACCTCAATATTCAGCCACTGCAAATAGAAATTGTGGGGAATGAGGTTAGGGGTACAGGCACAGCCATGGGTACTTTTGTTACCATCACAGTCGTTCATGAAAAGACCGAAGATGCAGAAGTGGCGATAGCCAGGGCATTCGAGGAAATAAGAAGGATAGAGAGGTTAATGTCTGTGCAAGATGAAACCAGCGAGATTTACGCTCTGAATCACAGCGGAACCGACTGGGTAGAATTGTCTCCCGAAGTCCTATATGTATTGACGAGAGCCCAATACTACTCAAGCCTGAGCGGAGGTGCCTTCGACATAACGGTTCAACCCCTTATGGATCTGTGGATGGAAAAGACCAAAGAGCGGGGCAAGATGCCCGTGCCGGATGAGCTAAGTGAGGCACTGGAACTTGTGGGGTGGAATAACTTGATTCTGGATGAGGATCAAAGTAGAGCCAGGTTCGTCAAGTACGGAATGGAGGTCACCCTGGGAGGCATCGCCAAGGGCTATGCCCTAGATCGAGCCATTGAGGTGCTCAGGGAAAGCAGAATAGAGAGTGCACTGGTCGAAATAGGCGGCGACATTAGAGCATTTGGGAGTAAGAAATGGCGAATTGCTTTACAGCATCCCAGGGAAAGGGGCGAGTGGCTTGGGGTGATAGAACTCGAAGATGGCGCCATCGTGACCTCTGGTGATTATGCCAGGTATTTTTTTCTTGGCCCAAGGCGGATCCATCACCTCATGGATCCCAGGACGGGCTATCCCGCAGATAGGTCCCTAAGCGTCACCATTATAACGTATAAGGGCATCGATGCCGACGCCCTGAGCACAGCAGTTTTTGTAATGGGGCCCGAAGAGGGAGAAAAACTCCTGTCTTCGCTGGGAATCAAGGGACTGATTGTTGCTCCCGACGGAGGGGTGATTAAATCAGAGAGCTGGAATTTCCCGCTGGCCTCTAGCCAACCTTGAGAAGTACTCCTGTTTTACAGAAATGGCTCAGAAAGCCCCGCATTTTAATGCTGGGGATGAATGGCCTCTTCTTTTCTTGTTCCTAAGGTACTATCCTCCTATCCTGAAAATACCCCTTTTTCATCCTTTCGTGGTGCCGCTGTAGGCGGCATGAGTGACTTGTAGCACTTTGACAACGTATGAGGTTATTGCCACAATCCCGCGCATGTAAAA
>CAYYBB010000062.1:3009-10243 GCA_964469465.1 uncultured Actinomycetota bacterium | reverse complement strand
CGAAGCTAAATTAGGCGGTGAATTGATGAAAAATTTGGTTTTTGCAGTTCCGCCATGATATACATTTAGACAAAATTTTACACGGACCCTACATCCATGAAAAACTGCACGGAGATCTGGAAGGTATTTTGAGCTATCACTTCAGAAAGAATAAGGTGGATTATAGGATAGCGTATTCAATTGATGAATCTAAAAAGGTTGTTTACATCCTGATGATTGGGAAAAGAGAAAGTTTCTATGAGATCTTGGAGAGAAGATTGTCGTAAGAAGTAAGAGAAAACTTATCCGGATCAAGGCGATATTGCCTTGAGAGAGCAAAGAATCTGGTTTTACTGATCCCTAAGTCTCCTCAATTGCTGGCCTATCCAATGTCCCCTCACAGTATCCTTTGAGTAAAACTTTTACTTGCTCAGCCGTAAACCGCTTGTGGATCTGTTCCATACATTCCTCCTTTTTTATGGAGAAATGTATCATCTACAGTCCACTTTTCGAGCTTTAACTGTCCACTTTTCAAGTTTAAAGTGTCCAGTTTTCAATTTTTTTAACAGGTTCAAAAATTGAATTGACAATTCTCTGGAAATATTGTAATATCAAAACGATTTATGAAAAACGATTTATACAATTTCGTGTGCTAGATGATAGCTCAGGACGCCACAATTATTGAGTCTATCTAGATTCCTCTCGAGAAATACGACAACGACGGCACTCATTCACACAGCGGATATCGAGAGAGACGTCAAGAAGTACGTGGAAGTGTTAAAGCCTATCAAAGAGGGGCGCCGATTGGGTGCAATCAATTGAGGGATACGGGCCCTTGATATTTCACGAAAGGGGGTGCGAGAAGGATACTTGCCTTTTTGAGATCTGCAGAAGACAAAAGACTGAAAAGGAGGTGATGAGCAAGTGAAGAAGAAACTACTTATTCTGTTGGTGGTCTCCGTGTTAGTGAGCATGGCAATAATCAGCTGTGTTCCTGCACCAGTAGAGCCGGTGGAGGAGCCACCTGCACCAGTAGAGCCTATCGAGATTGCCATGGTGGTCAAGAATCTGGGCAACCCATTCTTTGAGGCGGCTCAGAAGGGAGGTGCAGAAGCGGCCGCGGAATTCGGCGCCACCTTCATCTTCGACGCGCCGGCTACACCAACTGCTGAGGGGCAAATCGAGATCATAGATGCCTTGATCGCCCGGGGGGTTGATGTAATAGCTGTCAGTGCTAACGACCCAGAGGCGCTGGTACCTGTTGGCAAGAAGGCCATGGAGGCTGGGATCAAGATGGTAACCTGGGACTCCGCCATAGCGCCGGAAGGACGCCAGATCTTCGTCAATCAGGCTGATATGGAGCAGATCGGTAGAATGCAGGTGCAAATGCTGGCAGAGATGATCGACTACAAGGGTGAGATCGCCATTCTAAGCGCTGCCGCGGGCATGACCAACCAGGAAATCTGGATTGACTGGATGGAGGAGGAGCTTAAGGATCCTAAGTACAAGGACATGAAGCTCGTTGCCACCGTCTATGGCGATGACTTGCGAGAAAAGAGCTACACCGAGGCGGAGGGCCTCTTCAAGTCCTATCCAAACCTCAGGGGAATCATCTCGCCGACAACAGTGGGCATCGCGGCAATCGCTAAAGCGCTTGAGGATGCCGGCCTGAGTGGCAAGATTGCTCTGACCGGTCTGGGTTTGCCGAGCGAGATGGCCGAGTATATCCGCAGAGGTACCTGCCAGGAAATGGGTCTGTGGAACCCGATCGACCTTGGTTACCTGTCGACTTACGTCTCCTACTTGATGGCCACCGGTGAGATTACTGGTGCGGTGGGCGAGACCTTCACAGCCGGCAAAATGGGCGAGTACACAATTGTTGATGAGGGTAACGGGGGGACTATGGTCATTTTAGGACCTCCGTTCAGGTTCAATGCTGAGAACATCGACGAATGGGCTGACGTCTACTAAAACTTGTCCGGTCATGTGATGGGGGAGGGGGTAGCTTCAGCGACCCCTCCCCCATTATGCTATATGAAGCTCACTACAGTGAACTATCGCCTTTGATAAAATATCTTTGGTAGATAAGCTTAAGGGTTATTTGCTGGATGGCCTCTCTCCACTCATTAAAACCTTTGATAAAATATCTTTAGTAGGTGAGCTCAATGAGGGGATGCTGGACTACTTCCATGTTGGAGTGCTCCGCATATTACGAGGGCGTAAATTTGGGACTTTGCAGACAGGGAAGCGGCCATGTCTGATTACATCTTGAAATTGCAGGAGATCAAGAAGAGCTTCCCGGGTGTGCTGGCCCTGGATGGGGTTAATTTTGACCTGTGCCCTGGCGAGGTACATGCTCTGGTGGGGGAGAATGGTGCTGGCAAGTCAACTCTGGTGAAGGTAGTCACGGGAGTACACCAACCAGATGCAGGCGAGATATGGTTCGAGGGGCAGTTGGTAAGATTCACTAATCCTCTCCTGGCTCAGCAGCATGGTATCGCTGCCATCTATCAGGAGCCAACCCTGTTTCCCGATCTCAGTATCGCCGAGAATATCTTCATGGGACATCACCCGCTGCACTCGCTGACCCGACGGATTGATTGGAAGCAGATGTATAAGGAAGCGAGCAATTTGCTGCGATCGCTAGGGGTAAGCCTCGATCCGCATACTCGGGTGCGAGGCTTGAGTGTCGCCAAACAACAGATAGTGGAAATCGCTAAGGCACTCTCAGTCAACGCCAAGGTGTTGATAATGGATGAGCCCACCTCAGCTCTTACCATGCGCGAGGTGGAAGATCTGTTTAGCATTGTACGACGGCTACGCGAAACAGGCACCGCCATCATCTTCATTTCCCACCGATTGGAGGATACGTTCCAGTTAGCAGATCGGGTAACTGTTCTGCGTGATGGCCACTACATTGGCACGCGGGATGTGAGCCAGGTCACGCCAGACGAAGTAATCCAAATGATGGTTGGCCGTACCCTGGACAACTTGTTCCCGAAGGAAGAGATACAGCAGGGCGAAGTGATTTTGCGGGTGGATGGCTTGACCAAGGAGGGGTTGTTCCACGATATATCCTTTGAACTTCACCGTGGCGAGATCCTTGGTCTGGCCGGGTTAGTAGGGGCAGGACGCACGGAGGTGGCCTGCGCTATCTTTGGAGTGGAGCGGCCGGATCGCGGGAATATATGGTTGGACGGTCACCGGGTGTATATCCACAGTCCGGATGAGGCGCTGGAGTTGGGCATCGCCTATCTCCCAGAGGATAGACAGTTGTACGGGCTGGTGCTACCTATGGATATTGCCCAAAACGTGACCCTGCCTATTCTAAGCCAATTTGCCCGTCTAGGTTGGATAGACCAGGCTGCCGAGTGGCGAACAGCCCAGGAGTTCGCCGAGCGGCTAGACGTGCGCGCCGCAGGATTGTGGCAGAAGGTGAGCCAGCTCTCAGGCGGTAACCAGCAGAAGGTGGTGCTGGCCAAATGGCTTGCTGCCCGTCCGCGCATTCTGATTCTTGACGAGCCGACGAAAGGAATCGATGTGGGAACCAAAGCCGAAGTTCACCGTTTGATGAGCATGTTGGCGGCCCAGGGGCTGGGCATTCTCATGATCTCCTCAGAGTTGCCCGAAGTTCTGGGCATGAGTGACCGGGTTGTGGTCATGCATGAGGGGCGTGTGACGGCCTGTTTCAGCCGGGAAGAGGCTACTCAGGAAAGGATTATGTCTGCTGCCACAGCTAGTGCTCTGAACCAGGGGTATACTACTTCGGCCGACGCAAATAGACCATCTTGCAACGAAGGGGTAAGGAGATGATAAACCGAGTGGAAGAGTCGCGCGGGAAAGGCCTGCTCCTCTGGGTCGCAGGCAGCCGTGAAGCTGCACTATGCATTTTTATAATATTACTTGCTGTTGTGGTGAGCATACGCAGCCCCTATTTCTTAACCATAAAGAACTTAGAGGATATCCTCCTCAATATTGCAGTGCTATCCATAGTGGCAACTGGTCAGATGATGGTTATCACAAGCGGCTGTATTGACTTATCAGTGGGCTCGGCGCTGGCGCTTTCGGGCATGATCGTGGGCATGACCGTGAGTGAAAACTGGCATCTACCTCCATCAGTGGCTTTAGTGATGGGCATGGGTGTAGGTATCATGTTGGGCAGTTTTAATGGACTGCTGGTGACGAAGGGACGCGTTCCACCGATAATCGCTACTCTCGGCACCATGAGCGTTTACCGGGGACTGACCTTTGTAGTCAGTGGGGGTGCATGGGTTGATGCCCGTGAGCTACCAGACAGCTTCAAGCAATTCGCCACGGATGCTGTACTGGGCGTCCCCAACTTGGTTCTCATAATGATCATTGTTGTTATCATATTCTATTACTTTCTCAACTACACCCGGAGTGGGCGTCAGGTGTATGCAGTAGGCAGTAACCCTAGCGCAGCAAGGGTGGCGGGCATTAACGTAAACCGAATTTTATTTGTTGTTTTCTTGCTGTCCGGCCTACTAGCTGGCATGGGTGGGGTATTATGGGTCTCTCGCTATGCCTCGGCGCAAAGTGATTCAGCCACGGGATTTGAACTTCAAACCGTAGCGGCAGCAGTGATCGGGGGGGTGAGCATTGCAGGAGGCTCGGGCACCATCCCAGGCCTTCTGCTCGGGTCCTTGCTGCTTGGAATCCTCATTAATGCGCTTACCCTGGTGCGGGTTTCGCCCTTCTGGCAACTGGCGATGCAGGGAATGGTGATCCTCATTGCTGTGGTATCCAATGCTGCCATGTCTCGGCGACTGCAGCGAGTATCGGCTATAAGGAGGAAAGCTTGACTTTAGAGGCGGGGCGTTTAGAGAGAGGGCTTCAAAAGAAGCGGCTCTCACCAGTTGCCTTTCTTATGCGCTGGGAGCTGTTGTTAGTACTTTTGATCATCGTAGCAAGTACCATCAGTACCTGGCTTTCACCACACTTCCTCGTCAAACGAAACTTGTTGGATATGACCTTCCACTTCGTGGAGAGGAGTATTATTGCTCTTCCCATGATGCTCATCACTATCAGCGGCAACCTGGTTGATCTTTCAGTGGCCTCAACTCTGGCCATGACTGCCGTACTGATGGGGGTGAGCTACCAGGCAGGTTTAAATATCTGGCTGGCAGTACTCCTGGCGCTGGTTGTTGGAGCACTGGGTGGGTTGCTCAACGGGATGGTCATCGTCAAAGCGCGGCTCTCTCCCATAGTGGTGACGCTAGGCACCTATTCCCTCTATCGGGGCCTTGCTTTCGTAATGCTGGGGAATCTTTATGTGACCGGCTACCCACCCGAATTTACTTACGTTGGGCGGGGATATGTAGGGAATACACTGCCGGTGCCATTAGTCCTCTTCACAATCCTGGCGGTGCTTTTTGGTTTACTACTTCACCGCACTACTTTCGGACGATTCATATATGCCATGGGCGGCAATGAGCAAGCGTGCCGCTACTCTGGGATAGCCGTTGACCGCATCAAGATCATTCTCTTCCTATTATCCGGGCTGATGTCAGCTTTGGCCGGAATTATGCTTAGCGGACGCATTGGGAGCACTCGCCCCAACATTGCCCTCGGCTTTGAACTTGAAGTGATCACTGCAGTGGTCCTCGGGGGGGTCAGTATCTCTGGTGGCAAAGGAACGGTGCCTGGGGTGATCCTGGCACTCTTTCTCATTGGTATAGCGCGGTGGGGGATGCGCCTGATGGGTGTGCCAGGTGAGGCCGTGATCGTTGTGATTGGATTGCTCTTGATAGTAGCAATCCTGCTTCCAGAGTTGTTACGGCGTCTGGCCCCAGGCGCGAGAGAATAGATTTATTGGGGTATCTACTTGACTCCACCTAATACAATATATTGTGGCCAGGGACATCAAATGCTTACTATATCTTGCGGTTATGGGAGTCAAGCCCATACCCCTATAGATTTAAAAATGGAGCCGACCCATGCCATCATAATAACTGTACGACGAGAATGGCGTGACTACTCCCCCGACTAAAGTCGGAGGCTTCTAGGGACTGGATACCCAAAGAGTGTAGCCCCACTCTTAGGTGCAATTATAACACATTGAGAAGGAGAAGACCAGAGGCCATTCATCCCCGCATTAAAATACGGGGCTTTCTGGCAAAGGTTTTGTAAACTTCTCCAAAGGAAGGCTATTGGGGCAGGAGCCGCTTCCAGCTCTCGAAATGTTTTCAGAGTCATGAGATTGTAGCTAATTGAGGAAGCAACTATGCGCTCAAAGAGGAATCGGATCACCATAAAGGACGTAGCCAAGGAAACTGGAGTATCCATTTCTACGGTTTCCAATGTTCTGAACAAATCGAGATATGTGAAGAAGGAGACCGAAGAGCGAATACTTACAGCCGTCAAAAAACTAAATTACCGACCCAACATGGTAGCCAGGGGTCTGAGACTCAAAAGTACCGGCTCGGTTGGTGTAATTGTCCCGGACATTTCCAACCCCTTTTTTGCGGAGATGGTAAGAGGCATGGAAAATGTGGCCAGAGAGCTTGGTTACACGCTTATACTCTGCTGTACCTACTACGATACCGAAGAAGAGGAAAGGCAGCTTAATCTGCTCAGGGACAAGTGGGTGGATGGTTTTATCTTTGCCTCAGGATATAACACGGATGACCACATAGCCGAACTGATGGAGCAGAAGATACCAGTGGTGGCGGTGGACCGAGAGATCACCGACTTTTGGGTTCCCTCTGTTTTAATTGACAACGTTGAGGCAGCCAAAAAGGCCGTAGACTACTTATGCCAGCTCGGCCATAAAAGAATAGCCTACATTTCCTTTCCCTACACCAACATGAAGACCGTTGAGAATAGATACCTTGGGTATAGGGAAGGCCTCCGGGCTAACAGCATCGGATACGATCCTTCCTTGGTTTTAATCGCTGAGTCCCTGCGGATGAACGAGATAAAGGAGAGTTATTCGGTGTTGGCTGATTTTTTGCAACTCAGCCAACCCCCCACCGCCATTTTTGTCATGGCCGACCTGATGGCTATAGGTATATTGAGGGCTGTGAAAGAGATGGGGTTACAGGTTCCTGAGGACATTTCCATCATGGGTTTTGATAATATAGCCATAAGCGCTTTCACTGATCCTCCCCTTACCACCATAAAGCAGCCCAAGAAGAAGATGGGTGCTACAGCCATGCAACTGCTCATCGATCTGATCAGGCGTAAGAGGGTTGAGAAAAAAGAGATCCTGATGTCCACTGAGGTCGTGGTAAGG
>CAYYBB010000062.1:0-2909 GCA_964469465.1 uncultured Actinomycetota bacterium | reverse complement strand
GCAGCGTTGGTCACCTTCGGTTCCTTCAGGGACAGATTTTCCGACTACAAGGAGCCGAAGAGCACCCCGGAGCTGCTCGAGGAGGCCACCAAGGTAGATGGTCTTTCGGGTATTGAGTTTGTAAGCGGATGGGATCTTAAGGATGAGTATCTTGATGACATAAGGTCCTCTTTAGAAAAGACCGGTCTTGTGCCAGTGGCCTGTATTGCCAATCTTTCTTTTAGCCCAAGGTGGGCCACAGGCAGCTTTGCGGCCAATGACCCAGAGACCCAGGAGGCAGCCAAGGCTGAGGTAAAGAAGGTTATGGATCAGGCGGCTGAGATAAAGTGTCCCCTGGTAAACCTATGGTTTGGCCAGGACGGCTATGACTACTGCTTTCAGGCTGACTATCTAAAGGCCTGGGAACTGCTGATTCGAAACCTTAAAGAGGTGGCCGATCATAATCCTCATATTCGCCTGGGGGTAGAGTACAAGATTAAAGAGCCCCGCACCCACTGCTTTGTAGGCACGGTGGGTAAAACCATCCTTCTTCTAGAAGCTGTGGACCGACCCAACGTGGGTGCCATCATCGATATGGGTCATGCTCTGGCTGCTTACGAGAACTGTGCCGAATCCATCGCTCTTCTCAAGATGCACGGAGACAAGCTATTCTCAGTTCACCTCAACGATAACTATCGATTGTGGGATGACGATCTGATGGTGGGCTCAGTTCACCTAATTGAATACCTGGAGCTCCTGTACTGGCTGGAAAAAATAGGATATGATTACTTCTATTCTCTGGACATCTGGCCGGCTCGAGATGATGGAGTCGGTGCTGCCTCAGAATGCATCAGGTGGATAAAGGGCTTGCGGAGAGTAATAGAGAAGATCGGTATGGAAAAGCTGGAGGAGCTAATCCAGGAAGGAGATGCGGTAAAAGCTTCGGCCACTATAAGAGAGGCTCTGCTTCCTACTTAAGATTTGAGATAGGCCAAGGTTTTCGGATTGCCTGAACCGGGACTCCGTCTATGGCGGTGTCATCTGCCATGACCTTGAGAAAGGCGGTTTGGGACTTGCAATTATGAAGGTACATATTAGGCGCAAGAAGAGAAGATGAAAACAAGTAAATTTCCTTCAGGATGGGATGAAGAGAGGGTACGTCGAGTCCTGGCACATTATGAAGAGCAGACGGAAGAGGAGGCCGTAGCCGAAGACGAGGGCGCTTTCGAGGACAAGACCCAGACAATCATGGAGATACCTACTCAGTTAGTCCCAGCAGTTCGAGAACTCATTGCTAAGCATCAAACATAAGTCAGTACATCTTATCAATCTGGGGCCTCCCGCGGGATAACCGAAAGCTGGAGTTTTTCCGGTCCTCGAAGGATTTCCAGCGGATACTCCTTTCCCACTGGCCTTTCAGCCAGAAGTTTCTGCAGATCATCTACATTCTTTACCGGTGAGTGATCGAAACTGACGATAACATCAGCTTTTCTCAAGTTGGCCTGCTCGGCTGGACTGCCCGGATTGACAGAGGCAACTAAGACCGCCTGGTCAGAGGGCAGGTGGTGAAGTCGCACTATCCGTCGCTGTAAAGTCACACTTTGTCCGGCAATACCTAAGTAACCTCTGGTTACCTTTCCTTCAGTCAAGAGTTGACCAATCACCAGCTTGGCGGTATTGACCGGGATAGCAAAACAAATTCCCTGGGCTGGGAAAATAATGGCTGTATTTATCCCCACAACTTCACCTCGCGAATTGACCAGAGGTCCTCCGGAACTGCCCGGATTCATAGCTGCATCGGTCTGAATAACGTTTTCAATTAGTCTTCCTGTTTGGGCCCGTAAAGACCGGCCCAGAGCGCTGATTACTCCTGCCGTGACGGTGCACTGAAAGCCGAAAGGGTTACCAATGGCAATGACCAACTGGCCTACTCTTAGCTCCGCAGAATCACCTAACCTGGCCACAGGTAGGTTTGAAGCCGGGATAGATAGGACAGCTAGATCGGTATGGGGATCTTCTCCGACCAATTGAGCCGAGAAGACTCGGCCATCGGCTAAGGTGACCTCCAGGCGAGTTGCTCCGTGAGCAACGTGGCTGTTGGTCAAGACGTAGCCATCGGGAGTAAAGATAAATCCAGAGCCCAGGCCTGCCTGACCATAAAAATCCGGCCTGTCTTGAGAAGGGCTTGGTTCTCTCTTGGTCACTCCTATATTTACGACCGCCGGGCTTACTCTTTCAGCTACCTGAATTACAGCCTGGGAGTAGGCATCAAGGAATTTGGTTGCTTCGCTTTCGTCTTCCAAAGGGCCTGAAGGTCTAGAGTCCTGCTTTTGGCCTGGCTCTGTCTCCTGAGAGGCTGGCTTTAGGCGATAGAGATCTCCCTTTGTCCAATAAAGATATTTATTGTCATTCTGACCACTCATTTATTCTCCCATCTCCCAAGATTTGTTGCCGAAACACCAAAGATTAGCAGGATGTCTGCAGCCGAGGCCAGGCAGAAACTGCATACCGCATAAAGGACAAAAAATTGCACGTAAGTGAGATAAGAAGAAAAGACCACGCCGGCCAGTGCAATGAAGAATATTGAGAGCAGCATGGCCCTCTTTTGGAATCCCTTTTCTGCCAGGATGGCCAGGACCAAAATACTTAGATACATGAGAAATCCCAAAGCGGCTATGGGAATACCCCAGATCTCTGAATAGACGCTTTTGTTTACCACATCACAGCCAGAGCTTTCAGCACACAGCAAAGCCTCGGTGGGAGAGTAGTGGAGATAGATAAGATAGCCTGTCAGGATCATCCCTATGATAGCCAGAGCAATAATAATCTTGCTTTTCACCCCTGGACCCTTTCCTGTAGGTCCATACAGAATTCGACACAAGCTCCCTGGAGACGATACCTATTATAATACAAGTAAGATTAAAAAGTTT
>CAYYBB010000061.1:3706-10383 GCA_964469465.1 uncultured Actinomycetota bacterium | reverse complement strand
AACGGTGTGATTCTGCTTTTCGTGCTCGGCGGCGAGTTACTCACTCGCTATCAGATTCGCCTGAAGGAAAAGGGTGAACCCTAATGTGGGACTTTCTCCTATCTGCTCTGCGAGCCGCCATTCCCGCAGGAACCCCCTTGCTGTTTGGGACTCTGGGCGAGGTATATGCCGAGCGGTCCGGGGTGTTGAACCTGGGCGTAGAAGGCATGATGATCATGGGGGCGGTGACAGGCTTTGGCATAGCGCACTCTACCGGCAATGTCTGGCTGGGTGTGGCGATGGCAGCGCTGGCAGGCGGGCTACTGGCCCTGCTTCATGCCTTTGCCAGCATCACTCTACGGGTTAACCAGGTGGTCTCTGGATTAGGTCTGACCATGTTGGGATTAGGTCTGAGTGGCATGCTGGGTAAGCGCTACATCGGACAACCGCTGGCGGTCCGGCTGGACCCGGCGGCCGTGCCGGTGCTGAGCGATCTTCCGGTTTTGGGGTCGCTTTTCTTCCGCTTTGACCCCCTGGTCTACCTGGCGGCGATCCTTGTGCCGGTGCTCTGGTTTGTGTTGTATAAGACACGCTGGGGGGTCACCCTGCGGTCGGTTGGCGAAAACCCGGGCGCCGCCGATGCACTTGGCGTGAACGTGGCGGCGGTGCGCTATCTGGCCGTCTTCTTCGGCGGGGTCATGGCTGGTCTGGGCGGGGGGTATCTTTCGATTGTGTATGCTCCGGCCTGGATCGAGGGCATGACGGCCGGCGCCGGCTGGATCGTGATCGCCCTGACCATCTTTGCCATGTGGGACCCGGCGCGGGCGATGGTCGGGGCCTACCTGTTCGGCGGAGTGCGGGTCTTGCAGTTTCGTCTGCAACCCTTGGGTATTTCGCCTAACCTGCTGAACATGTTACCCTTTATCCTGACAATTCTGGTCTTGTTGCTCAGCGCGGGCGAGACCATGCGCAAGCGAATCGGGGCTCCGGCGGCATTGATGCTACCGTATGCCCGGCAAGAATAGTGAGGCCCTGCGCTTCCCCGGCGGGCTTGTGCGCTGTGGCAGTTGCTCGATGATTAAAGGAGCTCAACTGAGGACTCGAAAAGGGGGAAGTCTCTATCGTCTCCACGGATACCTGTACCTTCACCCTAGAGCAAAAGCTGCAGAAAGGGTGGTGCTTTCTGGCGGACTCCCAATGGGCTTCCCAGCGTGGAGACCCCGCCGCCCCTTCTTCATTCCGAAGGTATGTTCCGTCGAAAGATCGGCCTCAGCCGGTTGGTGGAGCTGCTCTCCTTGCATTGACGGAGGAGAGAAAAGATGATACAAAAAGGTTAGGTTGATGTCAGACATCGGACAACACACTCTAAGTTAGAAAGGCTTGCTGAGGAAGTTTCTACTCTGTCATACTTAGATATAAATACCCGGCTGGAAATGGCTGAAAAAGAGGTAGACATGACTTTGTTCCTCTGAAAAAGCATGTTTGAAGCTGGGGTGAGAACTTCCCCTGAGGCGAAAGGGTAGATATGATTTTCGAACATGCTACTATCATCACCATGGATTCGAAGCGCCGGATCGTCACCGATGGGGCTATTGTTATCTCTGGAGACAGGATAGTAACTGTGGGGAAGACAAATGAGGTCGCAAGAGACTATCCCCAGGAGGAGCGATATGATTGCCGGGGTAAGATCATTATCCCTGGTCTCATAGATGGCCATGTCCATCTGACTCAGGCTCTAATTCGAGGTTGTGCTGATGATCTATCTTTGATTTCCTGGCTGGCAGATCGGGTGTGGCCTTTACAGGGGAACTTCGATGAAGAAGACGGATGCACCAGTGCCGAGCTTTGTATTCTGGAAATGCTGAAATCTGGCACTACTGCTTTTGTAGAGACTCTCATCGTAGAGAGGTATGGATTTGATGGGATAGCTGAGGTGGTCCAGCGCTCGGGGATTCGGGCTGTGCTGGCCAAATCAGTTATGGATATTCCCACCTATGCTACCCAAAAAAGTATCATGTATGAGGGTATGATGGAGGACAGGGATCGGAGTTTACAGCAAGCCTTGAGCATGCATGAAAAATGGGATGGATCAGCGCGTGGACGAATCCGAGTATGGTTCGGGCCTCGACCCCTCGGTGGATCTACTCCTGAGCTGCTCATGGAGATATCTCAGTTGGCCAGGGAGAGGAGTATGGGAGTAGCTATTCATTTTGTCGAAATAAGGGAAGATGTGGACTATATCAAAAGGGAGTTCGGAGTCTCTCCGGTAGAGCTGCTTGAACAACTTGGCCTGCTTGGGCCCTACGTTTTACTCATCCACGCGGTCTGGCTTGGTGATGGGGAGATAGCCAAAATAGCGGAGACGGGTACTCATGTAGTTCACAATCCCTCTTCTAACATGAAGTTAGCCTCTGGTTTTGCTAAAGTGCCCCCAATGCTTGAAGCGGGCATAAAGGTATCCCTCGGCTGTGATGGAGGACCCAGCAACAATACCTACGACATGTTCAGAGAGATGAAATTGACAGCCCTGGTCCATAAGGGCTATACCCTTGACCCTACTGTGGTTCCGGCGGAGGTAGTTTTGGAAATGGCCACCATCAATGGAGCCATAGTAATGGGTATGGAAAAAGAAATTGGTTCCCTTGAGGCGGGCAAGAAAGCCGACCTGGTGGTTATCAATCTGGATAAGCCCCACCTGACACCTTCTCCTAATCCGGTGTCCACAGTAGTTTACTGTGCTACGGGGAGCGATGTGGAGCTGGTCATGGTCGATGGGGAAATTGTGGTCAGAAATGGCAAAATTTTGACTCTGGATGAAGAGAGTGTACTACGTAGGGCCAGGGAGAGGGCGGAGAAACTATATGCCCGGGCGGGTATACGGGTAAGGTCAGAGTGGCCTGAGGTCTGAGGGATTCAGAAAGGAGAAGAAAGATTTGGCTAAGGTAGAAAAGCTTGTTTGCGTCATTTGTGGAAGAGAATACCAGCAGGAGGACACAGAGTACACCTGTCTGAGCTGCGGGCGGGAGGGAATCCTGGATATTCGGTATGACTATGAAGCAGCTAAAAAGACTGTGACCAGAGATAGGTTAAGGGGTAAATCTGACTATTCCATCTGGAGATATGGGGATCTTTTGCCTGTTAGCCGCTTCGATCTCCGCTCCTATCTCCAGGTGGGGTGGACTCCTATATATCGGGTGGAGAGATTGGCTCATTACTATGGTCTGCAGAGCATTCTGATCAAAGATGACGGTAGAAACCCCACCGCCTCTTTCAAGGATAGAGCTTCCGCCGTGGGAGTGACCAGGGCTCTGGAGAAGGGCGCCAGGACTATCGCCTGTGCCTCTACTGGAAATGCTGCCTCCTCCCTGGCTGGCCTTTCTGCTTCAGTAGGACTTAAAAGTTTTATTTTCGTGCCCCAGAAAGCGCCTCAGGCCAAGATCGCTCAGCTCCTCATCTTTGGGGCTACGGTTATTCTGGTCAACGGCACCTACGACCAGGCCTACGATTTGAGCATGGACGCCTGTGAGGAGTGGGGCTGGTACAGTCGTAATTGTGCCACCAACCCTTACCTGGTAGAGGGCAAAAAGACAGTGGGTCTGGAGATATGCGAGCAACTGGACTGGGAGCCCCCTGACGTAGTCATCTTCTCGGTAGGCGATGGATGCACCATCGCCGGAGCCTGGAAAGGTTTTAAGGAGTTTTATGAGCTAGGCCTGACCAGGAAGCTTCCCCGCATGGTAGGGGTGCAGGCTGAGGGAGCCAGTCCAGTGTATCGATCCTTTGTTACTGGAGAAGAGCTGAAAACTATCGTACCTGACACCATTGCTGACAGCATTGCTGTAGGCAAACCCCGCAACTACATCAAAGCCCTGAACTCTATTCGGGAGTCCGAAGGTACCATGGTTACGGTGAGTGATGAGGAGATTATCAACTCCATTAAAGTTCTGGGGGAGAAAGCAGGCGTCTTCGGTGAGCCAGCCGGAGTAGCCGGGCTTGCGGCTATACCCAAACTTTTGGAGGAAGGATTTATGGAGCCAGGAGAGATTGTTTGTCATGTGGTGACGGGCAATGGACTCAAGGACATCCAGAGTGCCATGAAGGCCAAAGGTACCCTGATATCCGTAGAGCCCAATATTGAAGACGTAAGAGAAAAGCTCCATCAGAGGACCGGTCAAGGAGGAGATTAGTGGACAAGGAAGCACTCGTTTCCAAAAATGCCCCTAAGGCCATCGGCCCCTACGCCCAGGCCGTAAGAGTGGGCAACCTTATCTACACTTCAGGCCAGATACCCATCCATCCGGAGACTAACCGAATAGTGGAAGGGGGGATAGAAGAACAGACCCGCCGGGTTCTGGACAATCTGAAGTCTCTCCTGGAAGATGCTGGAACTTCCATGAACGCCATGGTAAAGACTACCATTTTTCTAGCCAATATGGATGATTTTGCCAAAGTTAATGAGATCTACGCCTCCTATTTCGATCGTGACCCCCCTGCTCGCTCCTGCATTCAGGTAGCGGGTCTGCCCAAAGGGGCCCTGATTGAGGTTGAAGGTATAGCGATGATAAAATGAGGAAACAATCCAGCCATGAAAATCGTGGGCAAAAGCATCAGAAGAGTCGACGGCCTGGCCAAAGTCACCGGGCAGGCCCGATATCCCCAGGACTTCTACCTGGAGGGCATGCTTTACGCTAAAGCCCTGCGCTCCCGTTATTCTCACGCCCTGATCAAGAAAATTGATGTCAGCCGGGCCAGGGAGCTGCCAGGAGTTCAGGCTGTGCTCACTGCTCAGGACGTCCCTGGTCGCAACCTCTTCGGGCACATGATTGCCGATCAGCCCGCCCTCTGCCAGGATAAAGTGCGCTTCAGGGGAGATGCGGTGGCCGTGGTGGCCGCTGAATCAGAGGAGATAGCCCAGGAAGCCCTCTCTCTTATCCAGGTAGATTATGATCCCCTTCCCGTGGTCTCCGATCCCCGGGAGGCCCTGAAACCTGATGCTTCTCGGGTTCATGAAAAGGGTAACATCCTGGCTTATTATAAGATCCGCAAAGGAGATGTGGAGAAGGTTTTTCAGGAGGCCCATCTAGTCATAGAAAGCAACTACCGGACCCCTTGCGTGGAGCATGCTTACTTACAACCTGAGTCAGGCATTGCCTATGTCGAGGATACTGGAGATCTGGTCATCATCGCCGCTACTCAGTGTGTGTACATGGATCGGCACCAGATCGCCCGCTCCCTTGGCCTGCCGGAGGAGAAAGTCAAGGTAGTTCTGGCTGAGACGGGAGGCGCCTTTGGAGGCCGGGAGGATATCTCGGTACAGATTTTGATTGGCCTTTTGGCCCTGAAGACCGGGTGTCCAGTCAAGATGACTTATTCCCGGGAGGAGTCCATCATATCCACTGCCAAGCGCCACCCTACCTATATGCATTACAAGAGCGGAGTGGATCAGGAAGGGCGCCTTCTTGCCCTGGAGGCAGAGATTGTGGCTGATACGGGAGCCTATGCTTCCAGCGGTGCTGCTGTGGTCCAGAACATGGCCATGTATGCCCCTGGACCCTACAAAGTGGACAACGTCAAAATCGACGCTTACGCCGTCTACACCAACAACACCTTTGCCGGAGCCATGCGGGCTTTCGGCTGTCCCCAGGTCACCTTTGCCAGCGAGATGCAGATGAACAAGCTGGCTGCAGCTCTGGGGATGGATGAATATGAGTTTCGTCGCCAAAACGCTATGGTTGGGAAGAGCGAATTTGCCACTGGTTACCTGACTGATGTGGATAACTGTCAGATTGTCTGCCTGGATGAAGTAGTCCGCCTGTCCGAGTGGAAAGAAAAGCGCTATAGCCGGAACAAGGAAGCGGGTAAGGATAGATTTTATGGTATAGGCATTGCTGCCGGATTTAAGAATGTGGGCTATAGTAGCGGCTATGTGGATAGTTCCTCCGCCGAGGTGGAGCTTGTACCTGGCAAAGTCAGGCTGAAGATAAGTGCTGTGGATCAAGGCCAGGGTGTGGAGACCATCCTTTGCCAGATCGCTGCAGAGGAGTTAGCCATTTCTCTGGAGAATGTAGAATATGTTAACCCTGATACTTCGGTGACTCCCAATGCTGGATCCTCCTCGGCTTCCCGGCAGACTTTTAACTCCGGAAACGCGGTCCGCCTGGCCTGCCTGGATCTCAAGAAAAACCTTCAGCAACTGCTGGAGAGCGGAAAATGGAGACGTCCTCCGGGACACCCCGGCCACACCAGTTGCAACTGGTCCAATATCATTCAGGAGTATCTGTCTATGCAAGGCGAGACAAAGGGTATAGCTTCTGTCATCGGCCGGGGCACCTATGTTCCTCCTCCTACCACCCCTCTGGATCCAGAGACGGGAGAGGGCATCCCGGCCTACAGTTTTGGCTTCGGTACTCAGGTGGCCGAGGTGGAGGTGGACAAAAGAACCGGCCAGGTGGACCTCAAGAAGGTTTATGCGGCCCATGATGTGGGCTGGGCTATTAATCCTCTTCAGGTAGAGGGCCAGATCGAGGGTGGAGTGGTCATGGGTCAGGGCTATGCCCTCATGGAAGAGATAATCCTGAGAGAGGGAGAAACCCTCACCCCGGACCTGGCCACCTTCGACATTCCTACCTCCCTGGATGTTTGTGACATAGAATCGTCCATCTTGGAGGTGCCTGATCGCCACGGCCCCTACGGGGCCC
>CAYYBB010000061.1:0-3696 GCA_964469465.1 uncultured Actinomycetota bacterium | reverse complement strand
GACAACGCCATCCGGGAAGGATTTGAAGGCGCCCGGGGGGTGGGAGAAATGACCACTATCTCCACTGCCCCAGCCATTGCCGCGGCTGTCCATGATGCAGTGGAGGTGTGGATCGACGAGCTGCCCATAACTGCCGAGAAGGTGGTACGGGCCCTCAAGGAGAAGGAGTTTCAACGGAAGGGCGTCAAGGAGAAAACTCTTCCGGGGAAGGCCCTCCAGGAGAAGGATTTTCAGGACAAGGCTCTTCGGGAGGACAAGGGAGATCCCCATGTTTGAATTCTATCAGCCCTCCAGCCTGTCCGAACTTCTGGATCTTCTAGAAGAGGGGATACCGGACACCTGCCTTCTGGCCGGGGGGACCGACCTTCTGGTGGAATACCGCTCTGGGGCCAGGAACATAAGCCGATTGATCCACCTTTCCCATCTTTCCGAGCTCCAGGATCTCAAATGTGAGGATGGAAGGATAAAACTGGGAGCCGCTCTTACTCACCGTACTGTAGAGAGATCCTCTCTCTTAAGGGAGAGGGTTCCTTTCCTGGTTCAAGCAGCCCAATCCATCGGATCTCCCCAGGTCAGAAATCTGGGTACTCTCGGGGGTAATCTGGTTACCGCCTCCCCGGCAGCGGATATGGCCCCCCCTCTTTTAGTGCTGGAAGCCCAGCTCACCCTAAAAAAGAAGAGTTCATCTCGAGAAATTCCCCTTTCCGGCTTCTTTGTGGGTCCCAAACGGACACTCCTGGATCCTCAAGAGGTAGTCACGGAGATTAGTTTTGATCTGCCTCCTGAAAACTGCTCCCGTGTCTTTTACAAACTGGGCAAAAGAAATGCCATGGCCATCTCCATAGCCAGTCTGGCGGCTCTAGGACAGGCCCAAAGGGGTTTTCTAGCGGAGATCAAAATAGCCGTAGGCTCAGTGGCCCCCATTCCCCTGAGACTTCTCCATACCGAGGAACTGCTGGAGGGGGAGAGACTCACTCAGGCCCTGCTCAGAGAGGCCACTCGCACAGCCCAGGAAGAGGTAAGTCCCATCAGCGACATTCGGGGATCGGCAGAGTACCGCCGGGAGATGGTGGGGGTTCTGCTGGAGAGGGCTCTCAGCGAGATAGCCGGTGAGGTACTATGAGGCGCATGGGACCGTGCTTCTCCCTCAGCAACCGTCTCATCCGTTATGTCGGTGGGGTTTTGTGAGGCGTGCCTGGAGGCGTCACGATAATTGTGATAACAAGGTTGAGGTTCTCATGAAAGGATCTAAGGAAGCTCTGTTTCAGGAGATCTCCTTTAAGTTGAACGGGGAGCCAGTGCGGGTGCGCATTCGCTCCGACCAGAGGCTCATTGATCTCCTGCGGGACACTCTGGGTCTAAGGGGAACCAAGGAGGGCTGTGGCCGGGGAGATTGTGGCAGTTGTACGGTGATCTTAAATGGTCTGGCCGTGACCAGTTGCCTGGTCCTGGCAGCCACAGTGGATGGGGCGGAGATCCTTACCGTGGAGAGCCTGTTCCGCAACGGAAAACTAGATCCTCTCCAGGAGGCCTTTTTGGAGAAAGGAGCAGTGCAGTGTGGCTACTGTACTCCGGGCCTGCTCATGTCGGCCAAAGCCCTGCTCCTGGAAAATCCTCATCCCTCTCTGGAGGAAATAAAAATAGCCATTTCTGGTAATCTCTGCCGCTGCACTGGTTATAAAAAGATATTTGAAGCAATCCAACTTGCTGCTGAGAGGTGACATTGGGGTGACATTCGGCCTATTAGGTTAAATTTCTGCCTTCCCCTATCGGTGTCGCAACTGGTCTCAATAGATACCCGCACCAAGTTGCCGACAATGTAGCGCAGTTGATGTACCGGTGGGAACGGAGGAGCTTAAGCCTGAGGAGCTGATCTTGGGGCACAATTAGGCAGGAAATCCATCTTGTGAGTTGGGCGTGGTTCCCGAGGTGATACCTTGGCCAGACAGTTACTGGTGGGAAATGGTTTCTTGGTCCCTTTCAGTTCTGCAGAAAAGCTTCTGGAAGACGGCTCTCTTTTAATCGAAGGCAACATTATCCAAGATATTGGTGCTACCGGGCTACTCCAAAAAAGATATCCTCAGGCAGAATTTATTGATGCCAGCAGGGGACTAATCATGCCGGGCCTGATCAATGCCCACTCCCATTTGTACAGTTCTCTGGCCCGCGGGATGCCTCTTGACTTTGCACCGCCTTCCAATTTTCTCCAGATCCTGGAGCGTATCTGGTGGAGATTGGATAAAGCTCTGGATGGGGAAGGCATTTACTACAGTGCCCTGGCGGGTCTCATATCTGCGGTAAAATGTGGAACTACAACTATAATAGATCATCATGCCAGCCCTTCCTGTGCTAGAGGGAGTCTGGAGACTATTGCTCGAGCTCTGAAAGAAGTGGGGATCAGGGGCTGTCTATCTTATGAAGTCTCTGACCGTCATGGTCCTCAATCAGTTCGAGAAGGAATAGAGGAGAACCTTCGTCACCTGGATTGGTGTCAGGAGAACGGCGAAGGACTCATCTCTGGCTCTTTTGGGCTCCACGCTTCCTTGACTCTCTCCGACGATACGCTGGGAGAGTGTCGGGACTCGGTGAGCGGAAGGAAGGTGGGCTTTCATATCCATCTGGCTGAGGACCGGGCAGATGTGGAGGACTGCCATAAGAAGTACGGCAAGCCTATTACCAGCAGGTTGGAAGAGTTCGGTATCCTGGGCCCGAAGACCATTGCTGCCCATTGTGTTCAGGTGACCGATGCAGAGCTGGACATTCTGGGCCAGACGGACACCAAGATAGTACATAACCCTCGCTCCAACATGAACAACGCCGTCGGTGCCGCCCGCATAGCCAAGATGTGGGAGAAAGGCCTGAGACCTGCTATTGGTACCGATGGCATGGGCATGAATATGATCCTGGAGACCTACTTCGCCTATCTTCTTCACAAACATCAGAGCGCTGACCCCAGAGTTCTTCCTCCCGATCAGGCCGTGGAGATGATGATCCTTAACAACTCCAGGGTCGCTGGTATCTTCTTTGCGCCCAAATTGGGCATTATAGAGGTGGGGAATCTGGCCGATGTGATCATAATTAGCTATGATCCTCCCACCGAGATCAACGCCTATAACCTTTTCAGCCATCTTATTTTGGGCCTGGAGGACATGAGAGTGACTACTACCATAGTAAATGGAAGGGTTCTGATGAAAGATGGGCGCCTGCTGACCGTGGAAGAAGAGAAAGTCAGAGCAGAAGCAAAAAAGGCAACTGCCCGGATCTGGCAGAAGATGAGAGAGATCTAGCTATGGCGAATCTGGAGATCGAGGTTTGCGGCATAAAGATGAAAAATCCGGTCATGCCGGCGGCAGGAACTCTGGTCCGAGACGTGGACTCCATGAGGAAGGTGGCTTCCAGCGGAGTAGGGGCCATGGTTACCAAGACCATCTCCACCGAAGCAGCCCGGGACCCACTGCCTAACCTGGCTCAGGTCGACCGGGCTTTCTTTAACTGTGAGTTGTGGGGCGAAATCTCTTTGGAGATCTGGGTAAACGAAGTTTTACCCCAGGTAAAGGAACTGGGCCTGCCCCTTATAGTTAGCCTGGGATACACTTCCGAGCAGATCGACGATCTTGCTCCCCGGGTCAGGCCCTATGCTGATGCTGTGGAGCTCTCAACTCACTATCTGGGAGACGATCTGGCTCTTCTTACGGA
>CAYYBB010000060.1:0-10506 GCA_964469465.1 uncultured Actinomycetota bacterium | reverse complement strand
AAATGATAATTGTCGTGTACGAAAAACACAATGATGATATACTAGTGATAACAGGCTTCGGAGAGAAAGGACGAAAAAGACGATGAGAATAACCTATGACAAAATGGCAGATGCTGCTTACATCCAGCTAATGGAGGTAGATAATAGAAGAGGTATTGTCGAGTACAGTGAACGGACCAAAAGAGGAGAGGTAATAGTTCATTTTACAAAAGAAGGAAAGATTTTTGGCATCGAGATCTTGGATGCATCGGAACTACTTCCCCAAGAGTTTCTCAAACTCACCACACGGATAGATAAAGAAGAGAGGATACAGGTAACAGCCTAATCCTCACCGGTGAGCCAAACTCATAGGACGTATCCACTAAAATTGAAGAAAAGTCTTAGAGTTTAGCGAGAAGAACACGCATAGACAAAAACGGTGACTGCTACCCGCGCCAGGAGCAGATCGCTCGGGATTTGAACTGCAGTCGGAAAGTCGCCTAATAACTCCTCGGGGAATTACTTCTTCCCTTCAGTCTCCTTCGTAAGCACCTCATATATCTCTTTGGCCACCTTGTAGGGCTCCGTGATAAGCCGTCTGGGGATGAGGGGGAACAGAGTCAGCAAGGCTTTTTTCATACCCTCCGTAATCTCGTGCGGTTTGGACAGAATATTTTCCAAAAAGCTTTCTGAGAAAACCTCCTGGAGCCTCTCTTTGTCCATTTCGATCTTGCTGCCGCACTTCTGACATACGATACTTCCGATATACTGGCCACGATAGGTAAGTTGATGCTCCGTCTCCTGACCACATTGTAGACACAAAAGGATAGTCTTTATCTCTTCAGCCACCTGAACCTCTCCTTTTCCCCTTCTCAGCTTCTGGCTTTTCGAGGTAGATGAATGGCCAAACCATCCACATCGAGGGCTGCTTCCATAAGGACCTCATTGAGGGTGGGATGAGCATGGATGGTTTCATAGATCTCCTTAGGCGTTGCTTCCAGCTTCATAGCCAGGGCAGCCTCAGCGATTATGGTGGAGGCGCTGGGACCCATAATGTGGACTCCCAGTATCTCGTCGTAGGTTTTGTCCACTACCACCTTAATCAAGCCCTCTCTTTCTCCTTCTGCTAAAGCCTTGCCGCTGGCGGTGAAGGGGAACTTCCCCACTTTGACCTCGTGTCCCCTCTCCCGGGCCTCCTTTTCGGTCGGGCCCACATGAGCTATCTCGGGAGAAGTAAAAATGCAACTGGGGACAGCCAGGTAGTCTATAGTACTCTCCATCCCTGCAGCGTTCTCTGCGGCCACAATCCCTTCTGCTGAAGCAACATGAGCCAGAAGCAGGCCACCAACCACATCACCAATAGCATAGATTCCCTGGACGTTGGTTTCCATCTGCTCATTTACTTTGATGAATCCATTCTCTGTCTCTACGCCCACTGCTTCCAGGTTCAGCCCAGTAGTGTTGGGTTTTCTTCCGATAGCAATAAGAACAGTGTCGGCCTTGAGCTCCCTTACTTCGTCCCGGGAGGAGACGCTGATGGCTATGGGGCCGTTGCCAGGAGGAGAAACTTTGTCCACCCGGTAGCCCACCAGCAGATCTACGCCATTCCTTTTTAGATGTTTGGCCAGAAGGTCGGCTATCTCATCGTCTTCGGTCATAACAATGCGGGGAAGCATCTCCACTAAGGTGACCTTTGAGCCAAGCTGGTTGAAGATAGTGGCGAACTCTACCCCTACTACTGAAGCCCCTACGATGAGAATTTCCTCGGGAAGTTCCTGCAGGTTTAGAGCCTCATCGCTGGTCATGATCCTTTGACCGTCAACTGTAACACCTGGGATAAGAGCGGGTAGGGACCCGGTAGCCAGGATGACTTTTTCTGCCTCCACTGTCCGAAGACTGCCTTCCTCATCTTTTACCTCCACCAGGCCCACTGCTCCCAGATGGGCAGTTCCCTTTATCACTTCTACCTGGTTGCTCTTGAGCAGGTATTCCACCCCTTTGACCAGAGTGGAGACTACCCTGTCCTTCCTCTGAACCATTCTGGCTACATCGGCTTTGACTTCCCCTACGGAGATGCCAAATTCCTCACCTCTTCGCAAGGCGGAAAAGAGATGGGTGGAAGCCAGCATGGCTTTGGTGGGAATACACCCTTTATTAAGGCAGGTTCCTCCCAGTTCATCCTTTTCTATCAGAATCACCCTTAACCCCAGTTGAGCAGCCCGGATGGCGGCTACGTAGCCACCTGGGCCGGCACCGACGATAGCAACATCAGCTTTGACTACTCCCTGGCTCCCCTGAGACATGAATGTATCCTTTCAGTTAACCATTTTTGCGAACACTGCATAACTTCATTACTCCCGAACCATGAGAATATTGTTACGACCCTTAAGCTCATGAAGGCTGTCCCTTAGTAAAAGGTCACTATTTCCCCCTATAGCTAATATTCCTCTCTCAAAACGTATCTTAATTTTTGTGCTCCTTTGTGTCACTTTTCCCACGGGGTTCATGGTTGCTGGGTGATGGCCACATCATGGCAAATTTCCTCAGACCAACATCAGATAAGGACTCTCCAGAAGTTCCCTTACTCTGGCCAGGAATTGAGCAGCCAGGGCTCCGTCTACCACCCGATGATCTGCCGAAAGGGAAAGAGTTAATTGAGGCCCAATAACGATCTGGCCCTCTCTCACCACGGGTTTTTCCTCTATGGCCCCCACGGCCAGAATGGCTGCCTGGGGAGGGTTGATGATGGCGGAAAAGCTCTCTACTCCATACATGCCCAGATTGGAGACGGTGAAGGTGCCTCCGCTTACCTCGTCTAAACTCAGGGAACCCTCCCGGGCTTTCTTAACCAGCTCTTCCCTCTTCCTGGCTATCTCGGAGAGGGATAGCCCATCCGTCCCAAAGATAGTGGGCACGATCAGGCCATCGGGGATGGCTACAGCCAGGCCAATGTTAATATCCTGGTACACCTTGATCTCCTCACCCACCAGGCTGGAGTTGAGCCCGGGATATTCCTTAAGAGCCAGAGCGGTGGCCTTAAGAATTATATCGGTATAGGAGAGTCTAACTCCCCACTTTTCTTCCACCAAAGAGAGAAGGCTATGCCTCAGAGCCTGGGCCTGGCTCATGTCCGCCTGCATGGTAATGACGATATGAGGTGCGTTTCGGAAGCTCTCTGATAGCCGCTCGGCAATGATCTTTCTGAGGCCGGTCAGGGGGATGACTTCGGCTACCTGGGGAGCTCCAGGAATTTGAGGCGCAGCAACCCTGGCCGCTTCAGCAGGAGCAGGCCTTTTCTCTTTCTCCTCGACAGCCTTGAGGACATCTTCTTTAGTAATGCGTCCTCCGGGACCGGAGCCCTTGATGAGTCTGAGATCAAGCCCCTTCTCCTGGGCCAGTCTTCGAGCCAGAGGTGAGGCCTTGATCCTGCCCTCTTCTTCCTCTTCGGCCAGAGCCGGCTCTTTCTGAGGTTCCGCTGCCCCGGCAGCCTCGGAGGCAAGGACAGCCTTAGCCTCTGTGGCCCTGGCTATCAACTCGGGAGGGACCTCATCCTTTACATCACCAATATAGGCAATGACCTGGGTGACCGGAATCTCCTCTCCTTCCTGGCCCACTATCTTCTTCAGGATGCCCGAGTCAAAGGATTCCACCTCCATGGTAACTTTATCGGTCATGACTTCCAGGATGGGCTCACCCTTCTCTATCTGATCTCCTTCCTTCTTAAGCCACTTCTGAATAGTTCCCGTGGTCATGGTGAGACCCAACTGGGGCATGATTACCTCTTTCAGCATAACCCTTCCTCCTAATTGTCATTATGTGGCCATCCGTGAACGATGAAGACCTCGATTATCTTTTAACTAATTATCATTCGTGGGCTACACCCTTGCATGATGAAAATGGGGGAATCCATTTTCTAACTAGTTCACACTGAAAAATGACCTGCCGATAGGATAAAGGCAGAATACCGGAGAGTAAATTTTGCACTGACCTACAGCGCCAAGCCTATTTTTCAGTGTGAACTAACTAAAATCCAGGCTTGACTTTCAGCTTCTATTAAGGTAACAGCCTGGAGTGATTATTTCAAGGTCATTTGTATGGCTGCTCTTATCTTCCCCTCATCGGGAATATAGGCCTTCTCCAAAGGCGGGCTGTAGGGAACGGGGGTGTCCGGGGCGGTCACTCTCTGAACCGGGGCATCCAGATAGTCAAAAGCGCCTTCTACCGCCACGGCCACAGCCTCGGCAGCAAAACCGCCTGAGCGGGGACCTTCATCCACCACCACCAGCCGGCTGGTTTTCCTCACTGATTGGATAAGAATTTCCTCATCCAGAGGCTTAAGAGTGCGGGGGTCCACCACTTCTACACTTATCCCTTCCTCCTCCAGTTCTTCCGCTACCTTCAGGGCTTTGTGCACCATGATAGAGGTGGCAAACACAGTCACATCCTTCCCCTCTCTCTTAACTTCCCCCACCCCAAGGGGAATAGTGTACTCTTCTTCGGGCACCTCTCCCTTGAAGGAATAAAGAAGTTTATGTTCGAAGAAGAGCACTGGATTATCATTTCTGATAGCGCTGATGAGAAGGCCCTTGGCATCTCGGGGGGTAGAGGGAGCTACCACTATCAGGCCGGGAACATGGACGAACCAGTCATAGACGGTCTGGGAATGCTGAGCTGCTGCACCCGTACCAGCGCCAGTGGGGGTACGCAGGACCATAGGCACTCGGGCTTTACCGCCAAACTGATACCTTATCTTAGCAGTCTGGTTTACCAGTTGGTCCATGGCTATGGTGGTGAAATCGGAGAACATTATCTCCGCCACCGGCCTCATGCCCGCCACTGCCGCTCCGGTAGCCGCTCCGGCAATGGCTGCCTCGGATATGGGTGTGTCCCGCACCCTGTCTTTGCCAAACTCCTCTATCAAGCCTCGGGTTACACCAAAAGATCCGCCGAAAAGGCCGATATCTTCCCCCATCAGAAATACCCTTTCATCCCTCTTCATCTCCTGACGAAGGGCTTCCCGAATGGCTTCCGAGTAAGTTATCTCTCTCATTGTTATTTCTCCTCTCTGGCCTGGTCTAGGCATAAACATCCTCAAAGAGTTCTTCTTCTTGGGGGTAGGGACTCTCCTGGGCGAACTTAATCGCTTCCTCCACGGCCTCCTCGACCTCTTTGTCCATGGCCTCGAATTCTTCCTCCGTCAACAGATTTTCCTCGATTAGTCTCTTCTTGAACCGCTGGATAGGACATTTTTTCTTCCACTCTTCCACTTCTTCTTTAGTCCTATAGATTTGAATATCACTTTTGGAATGTCCTCTCCAACGGTAGGTCTTACACTCAATCAGGGTTGGGCCTTCCTCCCGTCGGCACCCCTTAACTGCCGCAGAGACAGCATCGTAGACACCTATAACGTCATTGCCATCCACAATGACCCCAGGAATACCATAAGATACGGACCGATCGGCAATATTTTCGATGTTAAAGGCCGTCTTCACCGAAGTGGATATGGCGTATTGGTTGTTCTCGCAAATATAGATGATGGGCAGTTTCCAGATAGAGGCCAGATTGACTGCCTCATGAAAAACACCCTGGTTGGTGGCCCCATCTCCAAAAAAGCAAAGAACCACCCGACCATCTTTCCTTATGGCACAGGCCAGAGCTGCTCCAGTAGCGATGGCCAGCCCACCACCGACCACTCCGTTAGCACCCAGGTTGCCCGCATCTACATCGGCTATATGCATGGACCCACCCTTGCCCCGGCAATAGCCGGTCTCCTTTCCAAAAAGTTCGGCCATCATCCTGGGAAGCTCTCCACCTTTGGCAATGCAGTGTCCATGACCCCGGTGAGTGCTGGTAATGTAGTCAGTTGGCTCGATGGCCGCGCAGGCACCGGTAGCAGTGGCCTCTTCCCCAATGTACAGGTGAGTGGTACCTCTGACCATTCCTCGTTGGAAGAACTCGTCAACCCTGCTCTCGAAATGTCTGATCTTGAGCATGGTCCGGAGCATTTCCAGCTTTTTCTCTCTGGTCAATGTTTTTTCTGCTGGTTTAGTTACTGTCATCTGTATCTCTCCCATTCTCTTTCTTTCTATTCTTAAGTCCTTTGGTTTGGTTTATCCCGAGTTGGAGCTGACCTTTACAAAACCTCATACCAGAAAGCCTCCCAATTTATTGCTGGGGATGAATGGCCTCCTTGTTTGGTTGCTCTTAATCTGCTATCATTCTTATAGTACGTTGACAACCTAGCTGGTTATGGCCACAAGCCCGTGCCATGTAAAAGGTTGTGGGTATGGTCTAGCGAACTTTAAGATTCTCTAGACTCAAAAAGTATCAGGGAGAAATCCCTGTAGTCGCAGTTATGGCACCTGCCTCAGGTGTCAGATTTAACTGGCACCTGTGTTGCTCAGTCATCTGAGAATCCCTCCAATTTATCGGTGGGGAGTGTCAATCAAACATCCTATCCTGTAGCCTCCTGAGTTGTAGCACAAAGGAGGACTCATCCAGCTCCACCATGTCGTAGGTGATCAACTCATCTCGAGATATATCTCGCTTCAACTTCGCCCCCTCCACCAATCCCAGAGGTAGATACCCTTTCTCCCTGGCTACTTCTGCTGTGACCAAAGTGCTATAGGTAGTAAAGCCGCCGATCCCATCCAAGATCTCCCCTGCCTTCAAATCTCTTTTGGCCACCGGGATGGTTTCGGAGACAGGTTTACCCAGAGGGATCATCCAGGGTTCTCCATAGAGAGCAGCGAGGGCCACCGAAAGAGGGGTCTCGATGTTGCAAAGATGGTAGGGTCGATAAAGGAGGTAGTTGGGGCCACTTCCCATCTTCAGATAGTCCAGATCCTTCTTTGTGGTTTCTTGATCAGTAGTGATGATCAGGAACACTCCAGGCGCGATGTCCCCGATAGCGAAGTCCACAACTCCTTCTTTTTCCAGGATGCCACCCTGGCTTTTGAGGCTGAAGATCCGACACAGCTCTTCTACCGAGGTTACTGGACCGTGCATGCCTGGCACATCGGGAACCAGACCGGTGGCGTTGGACACGGCATTCATCTCCACCATAGTCTTGGTTCCATCTACAAAGGCGGTGAGCATCTTGGGGCTGGCTCCCTTTTCCGCAGCCATCTGGATCAGATCATCAGGAGTGGCATATCTGTCCAGAGGATTATTCTTTCCTTTGCCCGCTGCCACTATCCTGAATCCCAGAGCATCAGCGAAGTTGTAGAGTTCGATGAGGGCACCGGGCTCATCACCTGCCGAGAGCGTGTAGACCAGACCAGCATTTTCGGCCAAATGACTCAAGAGGGGTCCCACCGTGACATCCGCCTCCACATTTAACATAACCACGTGCTTCCCGTTGTTTATAGCCAGAAAGCCCACCAGGGCTCCAGCATTGGGACTGCCAGTGGCCTCTACTACTACATCAGCCTTGACCAACCTGGTCAAAACTCGCAGGTCCTGGGTAACTACGACTTTATCATCGAAAATAGCCTCATCGGCCTCATCCAGACTGTCGGTAACAATTATCTCTTCTTCAGACAGGCCAGCCTCCTGGAAAGCCTGAACCCCCCTCTCGGGATAAAGATCGGCCACCGCAACTATCTCCATGCCCTTCATCTGGGAGATCTGGCTGACCAGCCCTTTTCCCATCTGCCCGGCCCCAGCCAGGGCTACCTTGATGCTCTGGCCCGCCTCTTCCAGTTCCTCAAGCCTACTGTTTAGTCGAAGCATTAGCTCTCTCCTTTAAAACCTTCAATATTCTCTTAGCTGTGATGGTATCGGTAACCAATACATTGATCAAACCGCCCCTCATGGCCGCCGCGGCAGCTCTGGCTCTATCCTCTCCACACATCACCCCAACTACGTAATCGATGCTCTTTAACTCGTCCAGATCCATGCCTATGATCCGCTCATCCAGAGCCGTAATAACTTTTCCCCCCTCCTGATCAAAGAATCGGGCACAGATGTCACCCACGGCTCCGGCTTCCTTCACCCTGCGAATATCTTCCAGACTAAAATATCCCGTCCGGACCATGGTAGATTTGGAATTAGGAAAACCTATACCTACTAGAGCCACATCCACCAGCTTGCCCATTTCCAGAATCTCTCTGGTCCGGCTCTCTTTTATAATGACATCTCTTATCTCCCGGTTGTCGACGATGACCGGGGCATGCAAAAGGTAGGCTGTACCTCCGTACTCCTCAGCAATTTTAGTGGCAATAGAGTTGGCATGGATGCCTACCATAGTCTGCCCCACTCCCCCGGTGAGAGGCACCACCTTTATTTTGACCTTTCGGGACGGCTTCAGGCAGTTTGCTATCTCCCGGAGAGCCACACCCCAGGATACTCCCACCAGATCTCCATCCTTTAGAATCCTATCCAAGAAAAGAGCTGCTGCCTCGGCCACGCTTCTCAGATTCTGGACTGGATCGCTCTTGGAGGAGACCAGGATAGCCTCCCTCAGTTTGCCTCTATCCTCCAGATCTCTCTCCATTACTAAGGCGTCTTCGGCCAGGTTTTTGATGGCAATGGTCACGATACCTTCTTCTTTAGCCTTGCTGAGCAGTCTGGACACGGTAGGCCGGGAGATATGGAACTTTTTAGCTATCTCTTCCTGGGTTTTACCCTCTTGATAATACTGCTGGGCAATTTTGGTGAGAAATTTGTGGTCGATGTTGGTCATGACTTTGATACTTATCTAGATAGCTCTTTTCTTTTGAACTCTATTTACTTTGCAGTCTCCCATGCCGCAATAAGCGGCACCACAACGGATGAAAAAGGAGTATTTTTCAGGATAACCTCTTTCGTTTTGGAGCCTATTTCGTTCGCCGCTTGCTCCACTTCGGAGTTTATTTCCTTCGCAGACTGTTCCGCTTTGGAGTTTACTTCCTCCGCAGATTATCCTGTTTTGGAGCCGGATTCCTTTCGCAGCCCATTTCCTTTTTGGGCACACTTCATGGGTTTGAAAAAATGAATTAAAGGCGAACAATATTTCATTATGAACATTGGTTCACTTAGAGAACATTCGCTATACTTAACATTATACGTCACTTCCTGCCGTTGTCAAATGATGATGGTGGGAAAAGCAAGGATGAAGTCAGAAGGGAGAGGATCCAAATTAGACGATGTCGAAGAACTTATTCCACCGATCCAATCCACCGAATATCAATCTCTCCTTCCAGGGGTTTGTATTCCGGATCTCCTGTAACCAGGACAGCATCTTTCAATTTGGCCGTGGCAGCTGCAAAGGTATCGGTATAAGCAATGGCGTTTTTCGCTTTGAACCTTCCCGCTGTCAAAAGCAAATCTTCGCTAAGGTCCTCAATGAAGGTCACAGGGTATCTCCGCACCGTCCCGTAGACCTTATAGGCTAATGCCTCGTCTCCTTGTCGCATAGTAAGATAAAAGATCTCTCCCAGATTAACAACATGCATGTAGACTTCCATCTCGCCACTTCTCGCTCCCTTGAGTATTTCCCCAACCTGATCAGCGCCCTCCTCATCATTCAGATAGGCAAAAACAGCAAAAGAATCCAGCACGAAACGACGAGGAGCTTTCACCGTAGGTTCTATTAGATCTAGGGGCTCGACGTCATTTGCCGATATCTCACCCTTTGGGGTTCCAGTCTGGTATCTCGAGTGCTGAACCGTACCCGGCTCGATGTCACTTATCAACATCTCACCCTTAGGATTAGCCTCTTGTTCCTTAATCCGTATCAATGGGATCTTCTGACCTTTCCTTCCTCAAGAGCTCTATCCTCGGCTCTTGCCTTCCGCAAAGCTTCGGTAGAGACCTTCGTCCCCCTCAGCATCCCCCTCGACGATTCGACAGGGTCTTCGACCCTGGGGATTAGAAAAAGACCTGCACCCGTGTCGATCCACTCTGCCTCAGCACAGGGATAAATCCTGTATTTGCGCCGCAATTTACCCGGGATGACCAGTTGACCCCGCCCTGAAATCTTGACCTTTATCATCTTATATTACCTGCCTTAGGTTTTACTTATACAAAAATTATAAAGCAAAAACTCTGTTTTGTCAAACACAAATTTTTACAAATACAAATGTAACTTTACAGGCATCCTCCTTTCAAGAAAGCACCATACCTCCGTGTCATGTTAGCTCGCGGGCCACTTTTGTTGACAGCATTAATAGTATTTGATAAGTTTAGTGTATGGCACAGGCAATACCTGTGGAGATATCAGCTTCACAACTATCATTCTCAACCAAGATGCTCATGAGCTCATTGCGAGGCCCTTTGGGTTGATAAATTAGGAAGAAATTAAAGAATTACGAAGACAAGTGACGGATTTAATTAGAGGAGAGGCACAAACGTGAGAGAGCCTTTGAGATATTTAAATAACGCAAAGGAGATATTGAAATCTGCTCCTGTAGAGGATGATACTTATACGGATGTGAAGTATGTCCAGAAGGCATGTGGAACTGCCTACCTTGCAGTGCTAAAGTCCATAGACGAGTATCTTATAAAAAAGGGAGTGGATGAAAAGGAATTACCCCAATCTGTAGA
>CAYYBB010000059.1:2589-10767 GCA_964469465.1 uncultured Actinomycetota bacterium | reverse complement strand
ATATAGCATATCCAGAGTGAAAGTCAAGGACAAAACATGAAGAAAGGAGAATACGTAATTCCCCTGCCAGTTGAAGCAGGCAGTTCCCTGGCGCAAATTTCTATGCAAAATCTCAAGGACAATTTCCTAACTTATCTCAGAGCAGTTAAAAATGTTTCCCCTCATACCTTACGTGCCTATGGATCTGATCTAGATCAATTTTTGGAGTACTGGCAGAAAAGGGGCGCCAGGGATCTGACTGTCGCCGATCATCGCTTTTCCCGCCGGTATTTATCTCATTTACAAGGTTTGAACTATTCCCGTTCCACGTTGTCCAGAAAGCTTACTTCCCTGAGGAGATTTTTTAACTACCTGGAGATGGAAGGAGTCGTTTCTACCAATCTCCTTTCCTCTTTGAGTTCTCCCCGTAAGGAAAAGAGGCTTCCTATCTTCTTGAAATTGGAAGAGATGTTGAAACTTCTGGATAGCCCTTTTTATGAGACCCTTCTGGGATGCCGGGACAGAGCCCTATTGGAAGTTCTTTATGCTACCGGAATGAGAGTGGGTGAGCTGGTGGCTCTTGACCTCTCCCATTTAGATCTGGAGAGAAAGGAGATCAGGGTCATGGCCAAGGGGAGAAGGGAGCGAATCGTATTTATAAACCAGAGAGCGGTTCAGGCCCTGAAGGATTATCTGTCCACTTCCCGGGTAGAGCTCATGAGGAGAGAGGGAACGAAAGCCCGGACTACGGAGGCTCTTTTTTTGAACCGGAACGGAAGCAGGCTTTCCTCGCGCGGGGTAAGGTATGTGGTAGCTAAATACGTGCGGAGGATCCACCTCATTAAAAAGGTCAGTCCTCATTCTATAAGACACTCCTTCGCCACCCACCTTTTGGAGGCTGGAGCCGATATCAGGGCGGTTCAGGAACTGCTGGGACATGTAGACTTATCCACCACCCAGATATATACCCATGTGGGCATCAAAAGGCTGAGAAAGATATATCAGATGGCTCACCCAAGGTCTTAGAATGTTACGAAAAGATGAGATTGAAGAATTATGGAAGAAATTCAAGGAAGAGGGAGACCAGAAGTCTCGAGACAGTCTCATTCTCTACTATTCTCCACTGGCCAAATACGTGGCTGGAAAAATTGCGGCTGGCCTGCCCCAGAGCATAGAACTGGCCGATCTTATAAGCTATGGCATTTTTGGTCTCATAGACGCTGTCGAGAAGTTCGACCATCGTCGAAGAATCAAGTTCGAAACCTATGCTATCTCCAGAATTCGTGGAGCTATTCTGGATGAGCTCCGCTCCATGGACTGGGTGCCTCGCTCCCTGCGGAGCAAGACCAGAGAGATCGAAAGAGCCTTTGTTTCGCTGGAAAGCAAATTACAGAGAGTGCCTACAGACGTGGAACTGGCCGATGAGCTAAACATTTCTCTGTCCGAGTTGAACAATACCCTGGCTAGATTAAACTATAGTTGCGTTCTGGCTTTGGATGAACTATGGACCTCGGAGCAGGATGAGAATGAGTTAAGGATCTGCGAGACTATCGTTGACTACCAAAGCGAGGATCCCTATAGCTCTCTGGAGGTCAAAGAGACCAGAGATGTGCTGCGGAAGGCCATTACCTATCTGACCAACCGGGAAAAGGAAATAATTACTCTCTACTACTTCCATGGCTTTACCTTCGGCGAAATTGGCGAGATTCTAGGTGTCACCGAATCGAGGATCTCTCAGATACACACCAAGATTATGCTACGCCTGAAAGGATATCTGAGAAGCCTGATGGGAGAGGGGGATTGAGTCTGGCAACTTAAGCAGTGCCAGGGATAGTTTTGACGATGCAACGAATCCATTTGGGCTAGATTTGGCGTGATGCAATTGGTGTAATTGCCTCTCTAAAAAGTTTATCTCTTGCCGCCGAGAAGACGGCTTCGCGAGGGGAGGGGATGAAAGGCGGTTGCTTTTCTCCTCCCTTTGTGCTATATCATCATAAGTGTCCACCTGTAGACAACTGGTCGGAATATATAAACAGTGCTCGGTAGCCCTGTATTCTGTAAAGTCAGCGGGGAGTGTCGAGCAGACCCAGGAGGGCCGGGCCGGCCCCAATTCAGGCCTGTGGAGGCACCGCAGGTTGCCGGTGAAGCAGGAACCCACCGAAGTCTCGTAGAGGCAGCAGGAATCCCCCGCCTTTAGGCGTGGGAGGAGGTCAAGCTAAACTAAACCAGCTTTTGAGAATACGCACGCTGTCGGATCCTTACTTCTGGTGCTCAGGTCGAAGATAGGAGATGAGGATAGCGGAGGTCTAACCAAAAAGGAGGTTTTCTTGAGTATTGTAACTATGAAACAGCTTTTGGAGGCAGGGGTTCATTTTGGGCATCAGACCAAGAGATGGAACCCCAAAATGAAGAAGTATATCTTCACGGAAAGAAACGGCATCTACATCATCGATCTTCAGCAAACCATGGGCCTCATCGAAGAGGCCTTTAATCACATTAGAGAAGTAGTAAATCGGGGAGGCAGGGTCCTCTTTGTGGGGACCAAAAAGCAGGCTCAGGATGCTATTCGTCAGTACGCCACAGATTGTGGGATGCCCTACGTTAATAACCGATGGCTGGGAGGTATGCTCACCAATTTTAAGACCATTAAGGATAGGATAAACAGGCTGAACGAGCTGGAGAGGATGGAAGCAGACGGAACGTTCGAGATCTTACCCAAAAAGGAGGTCATGAAGCTGAGAAAGGAGCGGGAAAAGCTGCTCAGGAATCTAGAAGGGTTCCGGGGAATGGAGGACCTTCCAGATCTCATTTTCATAATCGATCCTAAGAAGGAGCAGATAGCCGTTTCTGAGGCCAGAAAGCTGAACATTCCCATTGTAGCCATAGTTGATACTAACTGCGATCCTGATGAGGTAGATTATGTCATATCTGGCAATGATGATGCTATCAGAGCATGTAATCTATTTGCCAGTATTATTGCTGATGCTGTTAAAAAGGGTAAGGAGGAGCTGATTTCCTCCCTGGAGGAAATGGAAGAGGAAGTTGCAGAGGCTCCCGTAGAGAAGGAAGCCGAGCAGCGCCTGGAGAAAGCCGTGGCAGGAGAGGAGATATGAGCATGGAATCATCCTTGGTCAAGAAGTTACGAGAAATAAGTGGAGCTGGGGTTATGGATTGCAAAAGAGCTCTGGAGGAAACCCAGGGAGATATAGACAAAGCCGTTTTGGTTTTGAGAGAAAGGGGAATTTCCATAGCCCAGAAGAAATCATCACACCTCACCAATGAGGGCGTTATCGATGCCTACGTTCACCAGGGAGGTCGGATTGGTGTACTGGTGGAAGTAAATTGTGAGACTGACTTTGTGGCCAGAAACGAGGAGTTCAGAGCCTTTGTCCATGATATTGCTCTCCACATAGCGGCATCTAACCCCCTGTTTGTATCTCGCCAGGATGTTCCTGATTCTCTTCTAAGCCAGGAAAAGGAGATCTACCGCAAACAGGCTCTTTCCGAAGGTAAGAAGGAAAATGTTGTTGAAAAGATAGTAGAGGGCAAAACTGACAAGTTCTATCAGGAGGTCTGCCTTCTGGATCAGCCCTTCATCAGGGATCCCGAGAAGACAGTTGAACAACTTCTTATCGAGATGATTGCCAGGATGGGGGAGAATATTGAAATCCGAAGATTTACTAGATATCAGTTGGGCGAGAGTGTTTGAGGCGGGAATTGCGGTTGTCTGACAAAATTCCATCTCCGTTGCCCAAATATAAAAGAGTGCTGGTCAAGCTGAGCGGTGAGGTGCTTCTCGGCTCCCATCCATACGGTATTGACTCTACTGTGGTTGAGGCCATTGCCCAAAAGATCAAGGAGGTAGTGGATATGGGCGTGGAGGTGGCCGTGGTGGTAGGCGGGGGCAACATATTCAGAGGCATCTCAGCCAGCGCCAAGGGGATGGACCGGGCTACAGCCGATAGTATTGGCATGTTGGCTACAGTTATGAACGCTCTTTCCCTTCAGGATGCTTTGGAACGATTGGGTGTCTTCACTCGGGTCTTGACGGCAATCTCTATGCAGGAGATTGCTGAGCCCTATATCCGGAGACGGGCTATAAGACACCTGGAAAAGGGCAGAGTGGTTATCTTGGCGGCAGGAATAGGCAATCCCTATTTCACCACAGATACTACTGCTGCCTTACGGGCTTTAGAAGTAAAAGCGCAAGCCATTCTGAAAGCGACCAAAGTAGATGGAGTTTACGACTCTGACCCCACAGTGAACCCCTATGCCAAAAAATTTGACTCCCTCACCTATCTGGAAGTATTGCAAAAAGAACTGAAGGCTATGGATGCTACTGCGGTGTCTTTGTGCATGGATAATCATATCCCCATCATCGTCTTCAACCTGAGCGATCCGGATAATATCAGAAAGGCCATTTTGGGCCAGAAGATAGGAACCATAATAACTCAAGGGGAATGATGGACCATGAAAGACAAAATTTTGAAAGGTGTGGAAGAGAAAATGAAAGCAACAGTAGAGAAAACCGGCCATGAATTTGCTACTATCCGCACGGGCCGGGCCTCTGCCAGTCTTCTAGACCGGGTTCAAGTGGACTACTATGGAAACCCGACTCCCCTCCGACAGCTTGCCAATATCTCTGTCCCCGAGCCGAGGCTTCTAACTATCCATCCTTATGACCCCAATTCCTTGAAAGGCATTGAGAAAGCCATCCTGCAGTCTGATCTGGGTCTCACTCCATCCAGTGATGGTACGGTAATCAAGCTGGCCATCCCCCCTCTCACGGAAGAAAGAAGGAGAGATCTGGTGAAACTAGTGAGAGGCATGGCCGAGGATGCCAGAGTAGCCATTCGCAACATTCGCCGGGAGGCTATCGAAACTTACCGCAAGATGGAGAAGAACAAAGAGATCACGGAGGATGATCTGAGGTGTTTGACCGAGGAAGTTCAGGATCTGACGGACAAATATGTCAGCCAGATCAACGATCTATTGGCAAAGAAAGAGAACGAGGTTCTGGAAGTTTAGGCCCTCTTTCTAGCTTACGTAGAAAATAGCCAATATTTTCATGTTATCATGGTTCGTGGGAGATGCTCGTGTCATGGCCAATTAGCTAGAAAACAGGTTCCTCATTTTCATCACTCGGGGGTTTGGCCCTCGAGTGAAAATTACCTGGGAATTCTTAAGGAAGGATGAATAGCCTTATCCGCTTTACCAATTTGGCACGCCGCCTTTTAGGAGATAAGGAAGAGAGTTTGTTTAGAAGGCTGGACAGATCCAGAATCCCTCAGCACGTGGCCATCATCATGGATGGAAACGGAAGATGGGCCCAGAAGAGAGGTCTTCCCAGGATAGCTGGGCATAGAGAGGGAATAGAGGCTATTCGGCGGATCCTTAAGATTGCTGTCGAGATAGGAGTTAGATACCTTACCCTTTTTTCCTTCTCCACGGAAAACTGGAATAGACCTGAAGTCGAGATAGATGGACTGATGGAACTTTTTCGAGAGGCCTTCAAACGAGAGCTAGACGAACTGAACAGGAATGGGGTAAGGCTGAAAGCTATTGGGTACTGTCAGAAGTTCCCACCTGATGTCCACCGTTCCATTCTGGAGGCTGAGAGGATCACTAAAGACAACAACCGTCTATTCCTCTATCTGGCTGTAGGTTACGGGGGCCGAGATGAGATCGTCGATGCTACCAGGAGAATAGTTGACGATGCGGCGGCAGGCAAAATTCACAAGGAGGAGATTGATAAGGAGCTTTTCCAGCGCTACCTTTATGCAGAAGACTGTCCTGATCCAGATCTTCTGATTAGAACCAGTGGGGAGCTCAGGATCAGCAACTTTCTTCTCTGGCAGGCCGCCTACTCGGAGTTTTATTTTACTGAGACTCTGTGGCCTAACTTCGATAGAGTCGACTTCCTAAAAGCTATTGTCTCTTTCCAGAGACGGAAGAGGAGATACGGCGGAGTTGATTTGGTATAAGAGACATGAATAGAGAAGGGCGTAAATGATCAGATTGCGTCTCTTGACTTCCCTGGTGGCCATTCCCATTGCTCTGGTCCTCATCTTTTGGGGAAGCCTGCCCTTTGCCCTTCTCATTCTGACTGCCTCCATCTGGGGATGTATGGAGTTCTATAATATGACCAGATTCGCTGGAAGGAGGCCCTTTTTCATTCTGGGATGTGGACTTACAGTATTCCTGGTTCTGAGTGTTTACTATTTTGGGCTTTTAGGCATAAGTCTGGCCATACCTGTGGTTGTGATTGTGGTGTTAATCTACTCCTTTCTACTAAATTTAGGGAGGGGAGATTTCACCGATGCAGCTCTGACGGTGATGGGAGTACTATATTTCCCTCTCATCTCTTTCCTGATTCTGTTGCATCGTTTCGAGAGAGGTAGCTACCTGGTGACCCTGGTCCTGGCTCTCTCCTGGATAAATGATGGTGCGGCCTATTTGATAGGCTCCACCTGGGGCCAGAGAAAGTTAGCTCCCTACATAAGTCCCAATAAGACTGTAGAGGGAGCAGCAGGAGCGTTGGCTATTACCACTCTATTTTCCCTTGTTCTGGGTCCCTTTGTGGGACTGGGTTCGCTGGGCTTACGGGCAATTTTTGGCCTGGTTATCTCGGTCCTGGCTCAGCTAGGTGATCTGGCCGAATCTTTTATGAAGAGAAAATTCGAACTGAAAGACTCGGGGAATACTTTTCCTGGACACGGCGGTCTCTTGGACCGCTGCGACAGTGTGGTTTTCAACGCCGTATTCTCTTATTGGTTCTTCTATCTCTTGCAACTGTTCTGACTCTGTCCGCTCTTCTCCTGTAATTTCTGTCTCATTTGACAGTTTTGCTATGATCTAATAAAGAACTACTTTGTTCTCTGAGTTTGAGTCAGATCGAAAGTGCTGAAAGTTCCCATCGCTTTTAAACATACTGGTGATTCACGATGAGCTTTTTATTCACCATGGCAGTATCAATCATAGCCTTTGGAGCCATGATTGTGGCCCACGAATTTGGACATTTCCTGGCAGCCAAGATCAGTGGTATCGGGGTGGAGGAGTTTTCTATCGGCTTCGGCCCCAAGCTTTTCTCTTTCAGAAGGGGTGAGACTGTCTATGGTCTGGGTATCTTCCCCCTAGGTGGCTACAATAAGCTGGTGGGTATGGATCCCACAGAGCGGTTGCCTACAGAAAAGGAGAGCCTCTCTTTCTATAACAAGCCAGTTCTTCATCGGGCCTTTACCATTCTCTTTGGCCCTTCCATGAACTATGTCTTTGCTGTTTTTCTGCTCACCATCTTCTTCATGATGGGGACCTATTTTCTCACTCTGGAGATTGAATATATAATGCCTGATTCGGCTGCTGAGGTAGCAGGGTTTCAGATAGGAGATAAGGTAGTGGCGGTAGAAGGCCAGGAAATTAAAGACTGGGAGGATCTGGTGCGAATTACCCAGGAGCATCCCGGGGACAGGCTCAGCTATGTAGTGGAGAGGGATGGACAGCAACTGGTTATAGAAGCAACGGTGGGAAAGAGGGGAGAGGTTGGCTTTCTGGGGATAGGCCCCCGCCTGGTTAGGAAAAAACTGGATCTTCTTCAAGCAGCCCTAAGTTCTCTCCGGGCCTCCTATAATATAACCAGACTTTATTTTCACGGTGTGATCATGTTAGTTAAAGGGGAGCTCTCCGTGGAGGAGGCCAGGCCGGTCAGTCCGGTAGGCATAGTTAATATAACCCAGCAGGTAGCTGCCAGCGGATGGCAGAACTTACTCTCTTTTTTGGCTATCCTGAATATCATTCTGGCTATTGGTAATCTTATTCCCTTGCTCCCTTTGGACGGTGGTCACATCCTCCTTCTTATAATCGAAAAGATCCGGGGTAGAAGGTTAAGTGACAATGTGGTGGGAATTATGAATACCATTGGCATTATCCTTATTATAACCATTTTTTCGATCGCCCTTTATCTGGACGTCTTTAACCCCATCAATCTGACCCAGATGCGCTGATTGAAGGGCCTGGAAGTTTGATTCTCGGGAAAAAGGATGGAAATTCAGAGAAGAAAGACCAAAAAAATCCATATCGGTAATGTTCCCATCGGAGGAAATGCTCCCATTACTGTCCAGTCCATGACCAAAACTAGAACCTCCGATGCTGATGCGACCATCAGCCAGATCAACGACCTCTACCAGTCTGGTTGTCAGATCG
>CAYYBB010000059.1:0-2489 GCA_964469465.1 uncultured Actinomycetota bacterium | reverse complement strand
GAGGCTCTGGTGGAGAGCGCTCTGAAACAGGTAAGGACTTTGGAGGATCTGGGTTTTTATGATATTAAGATATCGGTTAAAGCCTCCTCCGTCCTGGAGACAGTAGAGGCCAATCGTCTTCTGGCCGCCCGGACAGAGTATCCTCTCCATCTCGGTATCACTGAAGCTGGACCCGGTCTGGCAGGTATTATCAAATCCGTAGTGGGGATAGGCACTCTACTAATGGAGGGGATTGGGGACACTATTCGGGTCTCCTTGACTGGAGATCCCGTAGAAGAAGTGGCGGTGGCCAGAGAGATACTGAAATCCTTGGGTCTGTTGAAGGAGGGCATAAATATCATCTCCTGTCCCACCTGCGCTCGCTGTCAGGCGGACCTGATATCCATAGTCAGGGAATTCTCCCAGAGAACCAGAGATGTGAAGAGCTCCCTGGATGTGGCTATTATGGGATGTGTGGTAAATGGGCCCGGAGAGGCCCGGGAGGCCGAGATGGGCGTTGCTCTGGGTCGCACCAATGGCCTTTTCTTCCAGAAAGGAGAAGAGAAGGGGAGGATACCTCTGGCGGACCTCCTGGATCTTTTAGTAGAGGAAGTAAGGAAAGTAGATCGAGAAAAACAGCTGGCAGGGACGCATAAATGAGGTGGGAGAGCTTTTCAGTGACCTGTGTAGGTTGTGAGGTCTACAAGGTAAGAGACAAGTCACTCACGCCGCCTACAGCGGCACCACGAAAGGTGAAAAAGGGGTATTTTCAGGATAGTTGTTAGCAAAAGAGTGTAGGCCTGAAGATGTTCTGAAAATTGATGAGAGAAAATCATGAGATATTCTGAGTATTTTTTACCCACCACCAGAGAAGTTCCTTCTGATGCCGAGCTGGCCAGCCACATTTATTGCCTGAGAGCCGGCCTGATTCGTAAGGTGGCCTCGGGAGTCTATATATTTCTGCCTCTGGGAATGAGGGTGCTCCAGAAGATCGAAACCATCATCCGCCAGGAGATGAATGCTAAAGGGGCCCAGGAAGTGCTCATGCCTGTCCTTCAGCCGAAGGAGCTATGGGAGAAGAGTGGCCGCTGGACAGAGTACGGACCGGAGATGATGAGGGTCCAGGACAGACACGAGCGGGATTTCTGTCTCGGTCCCACCCACGAGGAACTGATAACTTCTACAGTGGATGCTGAGATCTCTTCCTATAAAAAGCTACCTCTTCATCTCTACCAGATTCAGGTCAAGTTCAGAGATGAGATCCGCCCCCGCTTCGGCCTTCTGCGGGGGAGAGAGTTCATCATGAAGGATGGATACTGTTTCTGCAGGAACCAGAAGGAACTGGAAGTTATCTACCAACAGATGTATGAGGCTTACGGGCGGGTTCTGGAAAGATGTGGACTAGACTATGCGGTGGTGGAGGCTGAAAGCGGCATTATTGGAGGCGAGGTTTCCCATGAATTTGTGGTCCTGGCGGATGCCGGTGAGAGCGAGCTGGTTCTCTGTCCGGGCTGTGGATATGCTTCCAATGCCGAGCCGGCTCACTTCGCTCGGACCACCATCGCCGACCGGGAGGACATAAAAGAGGCTGCTTTGGTGGAGACAGCAGGAATAAAGACCATCGAGGCCCTGGCTCACTACCTCTCCGTCGAGCCCAAGAAAACCATCAAAACCATGCTGGTTCAAGAGGGCAAGAATGTCTTCGCTATCCTGATACGTGGAGATCGGGAACTGAGTCTGGCCAAGGCCGCCCAACATCTGAGAAGGAGCATTGAGTTTGTAGAACAGGATACTCTGAACGCTCACCCGGAGATCAGGATGGGCTATGTGGGTCCTTTTGGCCTGGATGCCATACCCATCCTGGCTGATCTGGAACTAAAAGGATCCCGAAACGTGGTCATTGGCGCCAACAGAGACAATTTTCATATGGTTAATGCCAATGTGGGACGGGATTTTCAGGTAGATGAGTGGGGAGATTTTACCTGTCCGGTTTGGGGAGACAAATGCAGCAAGTGCGCCAACGAACTGGAGCTCAAGCGGGGAATCGAAGTAGGCCATATTTTTCAGTTGGGGACAAAGTACAGCAAGAGTCTGGGGGCTACCTTTATTGATGAGGATGGTCAGAGCCAAAATTTCCTTATGGGCTGCTTTGGCATCGGAGTGACCAGGCTTCTGGCATCCATTATTGAGCAGAAACATGATGAGCGGGGTATCATATGGCCTGTTTCTGTTGCCCCATTCCAGGTCATCATCCTGCTGCTTAATCCGACCAATAACAGACAAAGGGAAGCAGCGGAGCATCTCTACGGGGTATTTCAAAAGCATGGCCTGGAAGTTCTTCTGGATGATAGAGATGAGAGGGCCGGGGTCAAGTTTACCGATGCGGAGCTTCTGGGGATACCTTTTATGTGCCTAATTGGCAATAAACTGGAGAGAGAAGGTCTGGTAGAGGTCAAAATAAGGGAAAGTGGTGATAAGTTCGAACTACCTCTGGAAGGGGTCGTCTTCAG
>CAYYBB010000058.1:8428-10807 GCA_964469465.1 uncultured Actinomycetota bacterium | reverse complement strand
TAGACTCAAAAGTATCAGGGAGAAATCCCTGTAGTAGCGGTTATGGCACCCGCCTCAGGCGTCAGATTCAACTGGCACCTGTGTTGCTCAGTTTACTGAGAATCCCCGCACTTTAGTGCTGGGGAGTGTCAATCAATTAGGTTAGTTGGGCTATAAATGTTCATTTGAGCCTGGGGATCCAGCTCATGCTCTTCATGGTCCAAGCTAAATTCTGCTCCTCATTTTCCTTTTCAGACTGCGGATCCGTGATCTCTTGAGCAGACCATTTACATATCCGGCCATCTTGGCCAGATCAAGGTAGAACATCAAAAAGGGCATGGCCAACCAGGAAAATATCATCCCAAGTCTATCCTGCTGGAAAACCCGTACTGACCGGCGTAGGGGCTTTGACAGGTAAACTAGCGCCAAAGGAACCGGGAGCAAAGGTAGATAAGGGAAGCGGGGAGATAGAGAGAGAATCACCAGGAGACCTACATAGGTGGTAAATCTGATGAGATGCCGCTGAGGATACATTCCAGCCATGGCGTCTCCCCGAGCATAGCCAAAGAACTGTCTGAATATTTCCCTCAAGGTCTCTCTCATCCGCCAGTAGACCACTGCCTCTCGGACTAACTGAATGTTGTAGCCCATCCTCTTCAGCTTGAAATTGAAGTTCATGTCTTCTCCGGTATCCAGCCACTCCGGGTATCCTCCCACCTCCTCCCATACCCTTTTTCGAAAAGCAATACAACGAGAGGAGGGCATAAACGTTTCTTCTTTAATTTCTTCGGCCAAAGGAACATTGACCGCAGCCAGACATTTTTCCAGAAAACTTCGGGCATCTGGTTGGCTGAGCCCTGCCACCACCTGAGCACTTCCCTCCCGCAGGGGCCGGCTAATAGCCTCCAGCCACCTGGGGTGCAGTTGACATCCCGCATCGGTAACTACAATCAGGTCTGAGGTGGCCTCAGCTATGGCCAGATTTCTTCCCCGGGAGATATTGGTACCCCGGCTCTGGATCACAGTCAGATTGCCCACCCGGTCGGCGTAGGATTTCAGGATCTCAAAGGTCCTGTCTTTGGATCCCCCATCCACCACAATCACCTCGTCTGGCCTACGAGTCTGGGCCAGCAGGGAATCTATAAATTCAGGTAAGGTTTTCTCCTCGTTGAGTACGGTAGTCACCAGAGATACTTTATTTTTCCCCATACTTCTCACCTTTGGCCCCCAAATGCCAGAGAAAGACCTGGACAAAACAGTGGAGCTTCTTTCTGAATCTTTCCCTTTCTTTCAGAGGGAGCAGACTGGCCACAGCACAAAAAAAGATTCTCATCACCAGACCCCCCAGGACCAACAACTGGAGAAAAAGCCCTTGCCAAGAGGGGTAATGCTTGGCAAAGAAGCGGTAGCGGCCAGAGAGAACCATCTCCAGCCTCCTGGCTTGGTCCTCCGAGCTCCTGGCATCGTAGTGAATGATCTCTGCCCTAGGGAAGTAAACCACCTCATAGCCCGCTCTCTTTATCCTATAACACCAGTCTACCTCTTCACTGTACATGAAGAATCCTTCATCGAGAAGACCTATTTTCTCTATGGCTTCCCCACGAACCATAAGAGCAGCTCCCGAGACCCAATCTACTTTCCTCTCCTGCCCATGGTCCCAATAGCTCATGAAATACTGCCCAAAAAACCTGCTTTGGGGAAAAATCCGGAAGAGATAGGTGCTCTCCAAAAATTGAGTGGTCAGAGAGGGAAAAGTGCGCGCTGAATACTGTAAGCTACCATCTGGGTTGAGGAGTTTGGGGCCAAGAGCCCCCACCTCCCTATTGGCCTCCATGTAGTCCACCATCTTTTTGACAGCTCCAGGAAGAACCTTAGTATCGGGGTTAAGGAGAAGGACGTATTTGCTCCGGCTACCCTTTAAAGCCAGGTTATTAGCCGCACTGAAGCCCAGATTCTCCCTGCTGGCCACCAGATTTACCTGGGGAAACTTTTTCCGGACCATGGCCACAGTCCCGTCAGAAGAGTTATTGTCTACCACAGTGATGACCATGTCTACTCCCTTTTCAGATAGAAGGGAGCCCAGGCAATCCTCCAGAAGATGAGCTACATTGTAGCTGACTATGATTACGTCCAGAATATTCCTCTCCATCGAAGATGGTTGAGAGGATTTTCCCCTCTCAAAAGAATTCTGCTGGCCACTTCTTTCCTCAGACACCCGTGCTCAACCTCTGCTTTAACAGAAGGCTTTTTCTTGTAGAAAAATTTCATCAAGGCGAGCTCCCAGAGCCGCGAAGATCATGTGGTATCTCACCCTGCACCTCGACTTCGACTGGGGATGTTTATGACCAGCCAGGTCCAGAGCTTATGGCGGAGGCCAACCCTGAAGTTCCTGCACCATAC
>CAYYBB010000058.1:6058-8418 GCA_964469465.1 uncultured Actinomycetota bacterium | reverse complement strand
CGAAGATGGTTGAGAGGATTTTCCCCTCTCAAAAGGATTTCGCTTGCCTTTGCCTTCCACTGACATACCTGGTTCAACCTGTGCTCTTTTACAAGCTTTTCCTCTGAAAATGCATTAATTTTCATGCTCCTTTGTGCCACTTGTGGCATAAGGGTTTCATAGATGCGCTCTCTTACAAGCTTTTTAATAAATGAAAAATTAGTGGAACTGCAAAAACCAGATTTTGGGTCAATTTGCCGTCCGATTTAGATTCGCAGGATGGGGCCAAATACTGAAATTCGGCCCTTTTTGCGGGGACGCCAAAATTGAATACCGGTCCAGAGCTTATGGCGGAGGCCAACCCTGAAGCTCCTGCACCATACCTTCCAGATGCCTGGCAAAGCTCTGAACGCTAAACCTTTTGGCCCTCTCCTTGGCCTTCTGACCCACCTTATACAAGAGCTCCTGGTCTTCCATGAGACGCACAGTGGTCTCCACCAGGCCCAGCCAATCCTCAAAGAGAAAACCATCCACCCCATCCTGGACAATCTCCCTCTGTCCCCCCCTGGCAATCACCACGGGGACACATCCTGAAGCCATAGCCTCCACTGTGGTGATGCCAAAATGCTCGAACTTATCTGGATGTTTATCCTCATCCTCTCCCAGGCCGCTGGCATGCCAAAAAATCTTACTTTGGGACAGCAACCTTACCAGCTCTTCCCAGGAAGCATTCTCGTGAATGTAGATGGGATATCCTTCACTCTCCCGGCGCACCTGCTGGAGATATCTTTTATGCTCTTTGATATCCTCAACGCCTCCTACCAGGTGGTACTCCCAACCCCGTTTCCCTTTTCGATAGATCTCCTTGAAAGCTCTCACCATCTCCAGTTGTTTCTTGTTGTGGTTGCCGGTGAAGAACCTCCCCACACTGATGACCATTTCCCTCTTAGGCCCATCTCGCAAAGAGTCTATCTCTACGGGCGGATAGAGGGTCTGGCTATCTCTGCCCCACAGCTTTTTGACCCAGCTCTGGGTATACTGGGAAATGGAAATGATCTGATCATAGCTGTCAAGAAAAGCCAGATCTCGAGGATAGTTGATGACGAAGAGAGGAATGAAACTGAGACAGCGCAGGAGCAGACGCCTTGGAAAGGGCAGGGGAGCCTTGTAAGAGATAACCACTCCCAGCTCCCGGCTGTCCTGAGAGTAGCCATATTGGGCAGGGACGAAAGTAGAGCTGGCTACCTCTACCTCCCCTCCTTCCGCCAGCAGAGCTGGGGGTACAACAAGATCTAACCTCTGTTTGCCAGTCAGAATTTTATCGCTGAGAACGACCTTCCCGTCAGCTCTGACGGTGATCTGGGCTGGGAGTACCCCTCTTCTCCTCCCTGCCTGAATTCTTAACTTCAGGGGACGGTCTCCCTGCCCCTCTTTGATTCTCACCACGGCCCGTCCGGAGGTCCAGGCATATCCTCCTAACAGAAATCGGGATGGATCATGCACCCCAGCCACAGGTTCCACTCCTACGGCAGGAAGAATCTTCTGAAGAGTGTCCTCCCGGTTGATCCTTTCGGCCCACCCTCTTAAGATCAGGTAGGCCAGACGGTGCTTAAGTTTAAAATCCACATCAAAGGGAGTAGGAAAATAAACCAGATATATGCCCCGGCGAGCATGATTGCTCAGGCTGCTGAGATAGGTAGCGTTGACGAAGAGATCATAATCTTTGGTAATGCCAGATGCATACTCCTGGGAGAGATAGGGAAAGATCTTGAGGCTAACCCGGGAGAGGTCGATGTGAAGCTGCTCTCCTACCTTCTCCAGATCCACCGGGCGCTCGGAGATCAGATCCACCTCATGGCTATGGCTCAAGACTTCGGCCATCTTGCAGGCATACCTCTCTCCTCCGCCCATAGTAGCCAGATAGCGATCGTATATACCTACCTTCAAGGTACCCTAACTCCTCGATGTTATCAGCACTCCCAGACAAATAATGGCTACTCCGATCCACCTGGTCAGGGAAACATCTTCCTTGAGAAGAAGTTTGGACAGAATGAGCATGAGCACATAGCTGATGGCTATCATGGGATAGGCATAGCTAAGATCCACCCGGGAGAGAACCACCAACCAGATCACCGCCGATAGCCCGTAGAGAGCGAGGCCAAGAAGAACTTGAGGAGAGGAGACCAGAGCGAGCAGAAAATGGCGGACGGACTCCCAGTTGCCCAGATTTACCTGTCCTATCCCGTCCGCTCCCAGCTTGAGGACCAGTTGCCCTACTACAGCTATGGACACACTGATAATGATAAGTAATAAAGCGTTAATGGAACTACCTCCTTCGTCTTTTACTTTCAATTTTTCTCCTGTCTATCCTATCTATTTCT
>CAYYBB010000058.1:0-5958 GCA_964469465.1 uncultured Actinomycetota bacterium | reverse complement strand
TCAACTTACGCGCTACCAGTAAAAGGGCTGGACTTAGATTAGAGAGAAACCTGTCCACCAGCTCGGTACTACCAATGGCGCTGGCCACCCTTCGTTCCATCGCCTCTCTGTCCCTGAATCCCTGACCCTCACCTTCTGGCTCCTTCTGACGACCCAGCTCCTGGGACAGAGAGGCCAGCGATCTCCTGATGGCTGCCAGTTCTCTGTACATGTTCTCATAAAGATGGTAATTCAAAAAGAGAAGCCTGTCTCTCAACTGCTGGTTTATCTGATTAAGTTCATGATTAAGCTGCAGGTGAAGGTTATTGCTAATGGCTCTCATGGTCTCGTTGTAGCTCTTTCGGATACGCAGAATATCGAATCGGCTCAGCAGCCTGATCTTCTCAAAAGAGGAGGTATCCAGGGGGATGATGGAGATCCGGTCCAGGATATTGTCCAGTTTGCCATTGCTGCTGCTTGTAGCCATAGTCCGCTCGAGCGGACCCTCTGCCACAATTTCTTCCCGGGCCAGGATCTCAAACCCCTGATCCCTCAGAACGAGCTCGCCCAGAAAGGCCTCCTGACGACGGTCTCTGACTGGGGTCTCCCCTTCCTTTCCTGCTGACTCCGTCCCCACCAAAGACTCCAGAACACCAGCAAGCAATAGACAGAGAACTCCTTCCTTTTTCAACCTCTTCTTAGCTCCACCCACCAGATCATGGAGCTCCCCCACACCAGAGCTTTTTCTTGCCGAAAGGCAGACGGCATCATAAACATCCCCCGCTGGTGCTGGAACTATACCCCCCTCTCGCATTGGAGCTATACCCCCCTCTCGTGCTGGAACTCTTTGCGCAGGTCCACCCCCCAGAACATCCTCGATATCCAGGCGCTGTACCTGAGCTCCCTCTCTAGCCAGAGAGGCCGCCATCCCCTTAAGCTCCTCCCCGACCAGTAATACTTTCCCGCAGCCCTTCAGATAGTGAAGAATTCTCTCTTCCCGCTCTTCTTCCGCTTCCTTCAAAAAGTCCATGATAACTTTCCTGTCCGCAGCCAGGGTCGGCTGCTGACAGAACTGTACCAGGGGTTGGGCCACTACCTCCCAGCGATACTTCTCGGCCAGCCTCTCCTCATTCTCCCTGCATCTTGCCCTCAGGGAGTCATCTTCCAGAAGGGACTCTATGGTTTCGGCCAGCCTCCGAGGGTCGCCAGGCTGTACTGTCTTTCCGATCTCATTCCCCCTAATGACCTCCTCCATAGCATCTCCTTCTGTGGCTACTACCGGCAGTCCAGCCCATATGTAGTCCAGAATCCTGGTCCTGAAAGAAAACCTGGTCTCCAGATGCTCAGGATGGCAACTGATGCCCAGGTCGGATTCCAGCAGATAGTTCTGCCTGTCCTGGTAGGGAACCCACTCCAGTAAGAAGACCTGTCGGTCTAAAAGGCCCAGCTCCCGGCTCAATTGAATAGCCTGGCGGCATCTTTCCATCTCCGGAAGTCGGGGGTCGGGATGTTTGATCCCCAGAAAGACCAACTTGACATCCTTCCTTTTCCTGGCTAGTTGCGATACAGCTTTTATGGGAGTAATAGGGTCCAGCCAGTTCCAGATTCCACCGCCCCAGAGGATGACCTTGTCCTTCTCTCCGATGCCCGGGAGGATGCCTTTCAGGACCCTCCGGGTATGTTGGGGCTTGTCCTGGGGAAGACCAAAGGTAACTACATCTATCAAATGGCGGAAGGTCCTGTCCTGATCCCTGGTCAGAGGATTTATTCTCCCTTCTGCTGCCAACATCCCTATCCACAGGTCCCTCTGTTTCTCGCTGGCGCAGATAAAGAAGTCACCCAACGCCAGTTGATCCTTTAAAATGGCCAGGTTTCCCTGATTGATCCTCATTCTCTCCCCGCAAGAGCCATCTCCGTACATCTCCAGGCTCTCCAGAAGAAAGGGGTTATAAAGATCCACCACCACAGGCTTTCGGAGATATTTTAGGAAAGGAAAGAAATGAAGAATGTGGCCCTGGATGACTACTACCTGGGACTCCTCCACCAGCTCTTTAAGAGAGGATTCCTGTTCCATAGAGTACTGAGCTATTCGAAAGCCTTCCCCCTCTATTTGGGGTGAGTTAGGAATGGCCAAAGTAAGAAGACAAGACTCCCTCAGCACCTGGGCCAGCTCGAAATAGCGAACCCCAGGCCCGGCCATGTTCGGGCCTATTACATCATAACTTATAAGAAGAACTTTATTTCTCTCAGCCAACTTGCCTCTCAAGATTATTCTATCGGTTATTCTATCGAGCCACTATGCCGTCAGCCTATATACGGGCACTTGCAGCATCTCTCGGGGCTCCGGCTTTTCCTGTAAAACCTTTTCCATAGCCCTTACAGCTCTTACATCAATAAATTTCTCGCTGCAAGCCTCGCATACTCTGGCAGGAACGTTTGTAAAGACGATCAGTTTTTCTCCCCGTCGTCGATCGACTGTAATGATAGTGTCTTTCAGTTCTCCTCCACATACGGGGCAAAGCTGTTTAGTCTTCATCGCTTCGCCTCCCGATCCCCCTCGATATTCTCTTTCTGGCCAGACTCAAAAGGCCATAGATCCTGTACAGGAGATTTCGATGAAACACCATCTCCAGGTCCTGGATTCGGGCGTCCCTCTCGGCAATCATTTCCTTCTGTCCCTGAACAATCTTTTCCAGGTTGCGAAAGGCCTCCTCCCGGCTCTGGTCCAGAGCTCTTTCTTTACCTCGATCTGGGGCCGGACAGGGGTCAGCCGCCCACTCCCTGAGAGCTGTGGTGGTAGCTTTCACCGAGAAAAGCTGGGCCGCTAACCTGGTTCCTCTAGCCCCTGCTTCTCGGAGTCCTTCTCTATCCTGGGCCAACTGTAGAATTTTGTCCTTCAAAGCTCCCGCATCCCCAGGAGGATAAGTGAAACCAGCTCCATGCTCTTCCAGTATCTCGGTTAACTCACAAACCCGGGAACTCAGTACCGGCAGTCCATAATTCATCCACTCCACAATACGGTTCTTACTCCCCAGCTCTACCTCATATATATCCCGGTCAATGTTAATACCCAGATCGCTCTCGTAATAGTAGTTGTGAACCTCCTCGGTCTTAACCCACCCTTTGAGAATAAAACGGTCGGCAAAGGGAGAATTCTTGATGAGCTCCTGAAAATGACCATAGGTCCGGTCATCCAGTTCCGGAATCTCTCCGCCCGTGGAAACGAACCTTATCCGCCCGTCTACCTTCATGGCCCCTTCCAGAGCTACGAACAGGGTATCCACATCGGTCCAGGTGTTATATCCTCCACTCCATAGAATCACAAAATGATCTTTTGAAACATCACGTCCCCCCAATACCTGCAGATCATGTTCTTTCTTCTCGGTGGGAATGGATATGGGTATGCAGTGAGCAAAGCGATATCCAGCCGTGTGCCGATTCAGCCGGCCCACCAGACCCAGCTCACCTATAGTAGCATAGACCTGGCGTTGAGAGACACAGGAGAAGACATCAGCCCTATCTATTATCCTCATTTCCTGATTCCAGTAATGAAAGAGCAGACTATCGTCCTTATAGACAGAGGCCCGGGCCTGAGCTTCTCCCAGGACATGGCCGAAGAGGTCGGCCCAGAGAGGTTCATCCAGCTCCAGTCTGGCAGCCACATAGCAGGGGTATAGAGTCACCGCCACGATACAGTCCGGGCCAAACTGGCGGGCCAGCCCGGCCAGGTATCGGCCGTCTTCGTACTGCTCATTGTTTAGAACCAGATAGCGCAATTCTTTGGCCGGGCTCTCCACTTCTCTGGGCAGAGCACCTTTCTCGTAGGCAGATGGTATACCATAGCAGATAAGCAGGACCTCATGCCCCTCTTCCAGCAAAGCTTTAGTCAACTGCCAGGTGCGCAGGCCCGGTCCGTATATCTTTCTTTGCTTTTCAAAGGGCAGGGGGGCCATGCCCAGCATCAGAATCTTGGTCACTTTACCTCAGCCTCAGATTATTGCTTTCTTCCTGGAGGAGTGGGAATCTAGAACTTTTGAACCTACCAAATACTATTCATCACTCACTTTTTTCTTCGGTGGTACAATGAAATATACTACAAATTGGCACCAGTGTGAATCAACGGCGAGGACCAGGAGACCAGGCTGGAACACCGTAATTGCAAAATAGTCGACTACTTGTCTTCCTTCCTGGTTAGTGGGTGGTACCTTGTTTGTATACCTCGAGAACACTTACCGGGAGATTGACTTCTGGCCAACTACCCTGAAGAGCTTTTCGCCCAGAACAAGGTAAATCTGACCTTCAGCCATTATCTCTTTGTCTCAACAACTCTACTACCAGTTGAGCTGCCTTGCGGGACTCCTGTTTCATCTGACCTACTCTCTCTCTCAGTTCTTGCCTGACTTGTTCCCGTCTTTCCCAGGTAGACTCGATCAGAGAAACGAGCCTCTGGGCATTAAAGTCGGCAAATTCCAGGCCCTGGTCCGGCTGACCGATCTCCTTGAGGTAACTTCTGACTTTGGGCAGATAGACCAGGCCGACTATGGGGGTGTACATAGCCGAAGCCAGGATAAGGGAATGAAGTCTCATGCCCACAAAAAGCTCCATTTGGCCCAAAAGGCCCATAATCTCATGATTGGTATAGTCCCGGTTGGTAACCAACCTCACTCTTTCCTTCTTCTTCACTTCCTGGATTATGGCTTGAAATAGAGGAATGTCCATAACTTGAGTGGCGAAAAAGACAATATTTACATCCAGATCGTCCATCACAAAGTCAGCCACCTGAGCTATGGTATTCTGGAAATCCTTTCTAGAGATGCCCTTCTCACCGGACCTTACCCAAGTATCTAGATAGGTATTTACATTTATGCCGATCCACCGACGATCAAGAAAAATCCCTTGTTCCTTCCTGATCTCCTTCACCCTCTCTGGCGGAGCTGGCTGATTGTTGAGGGCCGCGTCGGCCGTCACATATATCGACGACCGGGTCACCCCCACTTCCCTCAGGAGATTCAGGGAATCCTCATCCCGCACTGTGATCAGGTCGGCCTGGTTGGATATATTGGCCAGAATCTTTTTCCCCAGTGGGGTATGGACAGGCCCAACTCCCACATTGTAGTAGCCCACCAGTTTGCCATGTTTCTTGGCATAGGGAACCAAAAGGGCCAGTGCGGACATGTGGTTAAAAAAGGGGTTAAGGAGCTTCCGGTCAAAGAGTACGGCATCAAAAACCAGGATCATGTCGGCCCGGCGCACCGACAAAAAGGTAGGCACCCCGAACATCTTCACGCTCAGATGCCAGGGTAGCATGGAAACAGGTCTGGCCACCAGGTGAGAATAGTGCTCCTTTATGAAAGCGGGGTTAATGGTGGGAATTTCGAAGGTCACCTCAGGATAAAGATTCCTGATTTCGGACATGATGGAAGCGATAAGAGCCACATCTCCTGCATTTCTGCCAGAAACCGAGCCAAGAAGGGTGATTCTTCTCAACAGAGAAAACTCCTTTTTGGATTTTAATGTTCATAAACTTTTCGACGATGCTCAACGGAGTATAGAACAATGATGTTGCCTTCGATGTCGTATCTAATTCGATAATCCCCGACTCGTCTTCGCCACACTCCGATCTTTAACCGGCTTAGTTTTTTAATGTTTCTACTTGAGTAAGGATCTTGTTCTATCTCCTTAAGAGCTTTAATAATCCTTTTCTGGACATCAGGAGTTAACTTTTTGAAATCTTTAGCAAAGCCACTGGAGGGTCTCAGCTTGTACTTGGTCTTACTCATAAGAAGACTCTTCTTTTAGAGTTGCGTACAAGTCTTCCATTGTACCTAGTCTGCCGAGTTCAAACTCCTTTCGTCCCTCCTCAAGTTTCTTGCAAAACTCGGGATCGGCTTCTTCAGCCATAACCTCCAGAAACTCCTCGTATTCTTCTGGATTGGAAATTACTGCCACTATTTTTCCTCTCTTTTTTACAATAAACTG
>CAYYBB010000057.1:0-10986 GCA_964469465.1 uncultured Actinomycetota bacterium | reverse complement strand
AACCACAAGATATAGTAAGAATTTGATATCCTTGGCCGCAATATATTGTATTAGGGGGTGTCAAGTGCATACCTCAATTATATTTTTGACCATCGCACCTCTCTTCCTCAATTCGCTTTCGCTGCTCCTGGCAGAACTGACCCAGCCAAATCCTGCAGCCTACCCAGTTTGTTGTCAAAGTATAACCCGTATTTTGTTCTCCTGCTGGGAAGTCACCGCTTATCTGTGCGAACCTGCATTTCACCTCAAAGTAAGCTGTAAAATTGTTTGCGTCTTCAAGGTTATTGAGCGCTGCAATCCTCGGGACAAGTAGCCTCCACAGGGCCAGGCACAAAAGATAAGCCTTACACTGCATTACTTTAGCGGGCTAAGGTCGAGACCGTATCTCTCCTTTAAGGCTCTCTCGATGGCCGCGCGATCCTCTTCACTCAGCTCGTCAAGGCCGAGGATGTCTCGATATTTTTTCTTTAAGCGCTCCCGACAGTCTTGATCTAGTTTTTCTAGGCGTGGGCTAATCTCGAGAACGGTTTGGTCGAGTTCTTCCTGTAGGCGGTCCAATCCTTGGTTATGCTGGGCATCGAGCTGAGCAAGGCGCTCATTGTACCAATCGTGCATGCGCTCTGTCTTTTGCCTATATGCTTCGAAGGCCTGCTCCGAGAGTTTATTACATTCCTCCACTGATGTACACACTAGCTCTTTGGAAAAGGCGTCCAGTTCTGCCTCATTCTGGGCTTGGTGGAATTGCTCATTTAAGCGGTCGAATTCTTGGCGAAACTGGGCACTAAGCTGAGCAGAGCCCTCATTGTATTTTTGCTCTGCCTGCTTTGCTTCCTGCTCAGCTGCTTTTAAAGCCTGCTCACAGTCTTGTGCCGACTTTTGCTGGTGTACTTGTTTTGTCTCGTATGCCACAAGTCTCTCGCCCGCCCACTTAAAGAACTTTACTCCAAAGAAAAGCTCAGGTGAGTGTACATATAACCTCCTCATAGCAGGGTCATCATCCAGCTTAGGAGCTAACTCTTCCCGCTCACGGAGAGACCACAAATGAACCTCGACGAAGCTAAGAGCCAGAGCCACCTTTGGGTGACCAGCTCTGGTAAGCCCCCAGCCAAGGAGCCATTTGCCTCCCTGCCAACCTGCCTTTCTATGCTCGCCCTTCTCCACAGCTTTTATCATCGAAATTCCAGTTAGGGGACCGGTTATCTCTAGTTTGGAAAGAATAGGGAGTAAGGAAAAAAACATTGCCACCTCCTCAGTGGGCATTTTTTTGACTTCCTGCCAGAGTGCCTTTCCATACTCGTCCTTGGCCATCTCCTCTATCTTCAGGAAAAGGATCCTCGCCTCATCGGCAATGGTGGGTGGTCTTTCCTGATAGCCGACCGTCCCTCCGCTTGTCGACATTAAAATGAAAATCACTCCTACAAGAAACACTCTCTTCATTCTTTACTATCTCCTTTGCTCCAGGGAGCTGAAGACCCGCCCAGGCGTTCCCTCGCTGGCGTTTCTCGTTATCCAGTGCGATCAGGCACGTACTAAAAAAGCCCGTCATCGCTGAGCTTCCCTGGGCGGCGTGCCTCTCGCGAAGTCCCTGCATTACCGCCGTCAGAACCCGAAGCTCTCAAACGATTAGGTCGTTCAGACGTTCGAAGGTCGCCTGAATCACCCTTCTGTCTCCTCCTTCCCAATCAGCTCAAACCAGGCATCTTTCCCGTCCAGCTCCATCTCCCAACCCAAACCCAGCTCGCTCCACCAGCGCACGAAAGGCTGCCGCGACTCCCGCTCCAGCTTCAGCGCCGCGTGCAGGTGTTTTGCGCCGGTGCTCTTACTCTCAAACACCACCCCCTCCTCGGCAATAAGCCTCCTAGCTTCCTCACCCCGGTCGAGTGCCTCCATGGCCGTATGCAACAGGGTAAGTCTCCCGAGACTAACCTCGCCGCGGCACGATCTCTTTCCACAGCGCCGCCGCCCGCGCCGATAGATGCGGTGGTGGCTCAGGAACTGGCAGCTCTAATTTGCGCTTGCGTGCCATCTTGATCACCTCATAACTCCACTCTTAATGTTCTTGCCGGTTTGTCTATTTTCAATCACTAAGGAGGTAGGACAGAGTCCCAAAGCTCCCAATTTCTGCAAAGACATGGGCTCGGTCATACAACCACTTCTACTTGGCTGACCTCGACCGTACCAGGACCCTCGGGTAGAGGAAGGTTGTCATCCTTCAGGCTTTGTATCTCACAATCCTGGCGAACTCGTCGGCGGAAAGACTGGCTCCACCCACCAGTACTCCGTCCACCTCGGGCCCGGCCATGAGCTCTTTTATGTTGCTGGCTTTGACACTTCCCCCGTACTGAATGCGGATCTTCTGGGACCCTGGTTCAGAAAAAATACGGGCCACTATCCTTCGGATATGGCCGGCCATCTCATTGGCATCCTCAGGAGAGGCTGTCCTCCCTGTTCCGATGGCCCAGATGGGCTCATAGGCAATCACCATATTCCCCAGCCTGTCCTCCGGTACGCTCTGCAGACAGTTGACCACCTGATCCTCCACATACCTGGCTGCCTCGCCTTTCTCCCGGATCTCCAGAGGCTCACCCACACACATTATCGGCCTTATACCCTGGGTCAGGACAGCCACGACTTTTTTATTCACATCCCGATCCGACTCTTTGAAGTATTGCCTCCTCTCGGAATGGCCGACGATCACGTAGTCTACATGTAACGCTTTAAGCATGAGGGGTGATATTTCTCCAGTGAAAGCTCCTTCTTCCTCGAAGTAAACATCCTGGGCCCCCAATTTGAAGTTCATTTTGTCCATTCCAATGACAGTCTGAATACTCCGTAGGGCAGTAAAAGGTGGACAGACCACCACTTCCACTCCGGAAACGTCGCTCACCTCATACCACAAACTCTGAACCAGCTTGACGGCCTCCAGGTGGGTCTTATACATCTTCCAGTTGCCAGCGATGATAGGTATTCTCATGACGTTACCTGGCCTCTCTCTATTCCTTCTATTGGTAATCATTCAGTCGATGGATGCTGAATAAGGTTCTTAGTGCTACTCCGAGGAAGTCACCGTCTTGCTGATTGCATTGGATGTCATCAAGTCTCACATCTTCTCGTGGTTAAATCCTTAGGGAATTCCTCCCGGTAGAATTTTTTCTCAAGTATACGGGAACATCTTCTAACGGAATGATTAGCTCTTATTATTGATTATTTTCCAGGGCCTCCACCCCGGGTAAGATCTCCCCTCCCAGCAACTCCAGGGAGGCTCCTCCGCCAGTGGAGATGTGATCTATCCGGTCCTCTACCCCGTACTTTCCGATAGCGGCCAGGGTGTCTCCACCGCCCGCCACAGTATAGGCTTTGGTTTGGGCAACCGCCTCTGCCACTCTCCTGGTACCGTTCTCGAAATTTCTCCATTCAAAAACGCCCATGGGACCGTTCCAGAAGACCGTCCTGGCTTCTGTAATCTCCTGACAGAATTTATCCGCCGTTCTGGGCCCGATATCCAGACCCATCCAATCTGGTGGAATAGAACCTACATCAACGGTGGCATAACCCGCATCCTCTTTAAACCCATCGGCCACCACCAGGTCTTCGGGCAGAAGGATTTTCACCCCATTCCGCTCTCCTTTAGCCAGTACGTCCCGGCAATAGCTCACCAGCTCCTGCTCGCAAATAGATCGTCCGATGTCGTAGCCCTGAGCCTTCAGGAAGGTAAAGCACATTCCTCCTCCGATGAGAAGAACGTCGGCTACTTCCAGGAAGCGATCCATAATTTTGAGCTTATCGGAGATCTTACTTCCTCCCAGGATCACCACAAAAGGTTTTTGGGGAGACTCCAGAAGAGAATAGAGGGCTTTTAGCTCCGACTCCATCAGAAATCCGGCCACCGAGGGTAAGTAACGGGTGACTCCTACTACAGAAGCATGGGCCCGATGGGCAGCGCCAAAGGCATCATCCACATAGATATCGGCCAGACTGGCCAGATTGTGGGCCAGGGTGTCATCGTTCTTCTCCTCCCCGGGATCAAAACGGAGATTTTCTAGAAGGATGATCTCCTTATCCTTCATATTTCTGACCTCCGCGGCTACTTGGGGAGAATATATAGCGTCCATCTTCTTGACCTTTATCCCTAAAAGGGATTCCAGCTCCCGAGCTACCGGATCCAGTCGATACTTGTCCACCACCTGGCCCTTGGGGCGCCCCAGATGAGACATAAGGATGATCCTGGCATCTTTCTCCCATAGATATTTTAGGGTAGGTAGAGATCGCTTAATCCTGGTGTTGTCAGTAACCTCTCCTCGATCATTGAGAGGAACATTGTAGTCTACCCGCACCAGAACCCACTTGCCCTCCAGGTCTACATCGCGGATGGTCCTTTTATTCATATCTTCACCTTCTTATTTTGTATTTAAGAGGCTGAGGGTTCGCGTTAACTCTCTATCTCTTTGCGTTTTGCCAACGTTTGCGATCCCAGTGGAGCTACTTCTTTTTATCCCATACGCCCGGCGATGTATTTAATGAGATCCACCACTCTGCAGGAAAAGCCCCACTCGTTATCATACCAGGAGAGGACCTTGACCATGTCTCCGATTTTCAAAGTAGACTGAGCATCAAAGACGGCAGAGTGGGAGTTGCCAATAACATCGACGGACACCAGAGGATCCTCAGTGTAGTCCAGAATTCCTCGATATTTCTCGCTCTGGGAGGCCTCCTTCATAGCCCGGTTCACATCCTCTACGGTGAAATCTTTCTCCAGCACGGCCACCAGGTCCACGATAGACCCGTCGGCCACAGGGACCCGCATGGCAATGCCATGCATTTTACCGGACAGTTCGGGAATGACCTGACCGATAGCTTTGGCTGCTCCGGTAGAAGTAGGTATGATAGAGAGCCCGGCTGCCCTTGCTCTCCGGAGGTCTTTGTGAGGAAGATCCAGAATTTTCTGGTCATTGGTATAAGCATGAATAGTAGTCATGAACCCCTTGACCATGCCAAAATTATCAAGCAATACCTTGGCTATGGGGGCCAGACAGTTAGTGGTACAGGAGGCATTGGAGATTATGTTATGTTTCTTGAGATCATATTTGTCCTCATTGACGCCCATAACGATGGTTATGTCAGGCTCTTTAGCCGGAGCGGTCACGATAACCTTCTCGGCTCCAGCGCTGATATGTTTTTCGGCGTTAGCTCGATCTGTAAAGAGCCCCGTAGACTCCACCACGATCTCGATGCCTAGTTCGGCCCAGGGCAGATTAGCCGGGTTTCTTTCCGAGATGACCTTTACCCTGGTATCATCTACCACGATATTGTCTCCATCAGCATATACCTTGGCTTTCAAAATCCCATGCACGGAGTCGTACTTGAGAAGATGAGCCAAAGTTTCGGAGTCGGTCACATCATTGACCACCACGAAGTCTACATCTTCGCAGTTCATCCCCGCTCGGAACACGCTTCTTCCCACACGACCAAATCCGTTGATGCCTACCTTTACCGCCATTTCCTAACCTCCTTATAGATTTGGGTTAAGTTGAGCCAGGAATTCCGACCTGGGCCAAAGACATTCTTGCTTATCATACCTGCCCAGGGAAATTTAGGCAAGACAGATTTGTCTGCCCTAAGCATCCACAATTCCGTAAAATGGCTCCAACTTGCTAGGGGATTCCGATGGTGCTTCTCTGCTCTCTTGGTGTTGCGAGGTATCTATATCTCTAAGCCTACCGCCCCCGCAATCCACTGGCTATCTGGCGGATCCGCCTGAACCGGTGATTGACCGCGGATTTACTGGCAGGACGATTTAGCATTCGGCCTATCTCTACTGTAGAAGCCTGCGGATTTTTTAAGCGGGTAAGGGCTACCTCCCGCAGGCCAGGAGGGATTTTGTCCAGCCCCAGAGTCCTGTCGATCTTCCTTATTTCCTCAATCTGTCTCTGGGCCGCCAAGACCGTCCTCTTGACATTAGCAGTGTCACAATTGACCAGACGATTGACTTCATTTCTTATCTCTTTGATGATTCTCACATCTTCAAAGCCCAGGATAGTGCGGTGAGCTCCTATTAGAGCCAGAAAGGACAGGATTTTGTCCATGTCTTTGAGATAGAGAACCTCTTTGTCCTTCTTCCTGTAACTCGAGGCAGGCAGAGAGAACCTGGCCAGAAGTTTGATCAAATCTGCTATTAACTCCTCACTGGGAGAAAAAATCTCCAAATGATGTTCTTTCTCTGGGCTGCTCAAATATCCGCCACCCAGGAAGGCTCCCCGAAGATAGGAGACGGCACAGCAGCTCTGCCTGATCTGCCGGGGCAAAATCCCTCTCGTAAGAAAGAACCTGTCATCCAGGATGCCCAGCTCGTTCAGGACCTGGGGAAGCCTCTGTTGGTTTTGGATGAGGACGAGGTAGCGATTCCTCTTCCGGAGTTTTTGTTCCTTTTCTACCATAAGCTGAGAAGTCAGGCTAAATGTTCCCTTCAGCAATTTGATTATCTTCCGGGAGATGGCAGCGTTATCGCAGTCAAGGCTGAGAGAGATGGACCCTTCACCACAAAGATGTAGGCTACCCCTGAACCTGACCAGAGCTGAGAGTTCAGCCATCCTGCAGCATAGTTTCCCAGGAATATAGCGGGCCAGTTCTTTCTTTACTTCCCGGGAGAAGGACATGGGATACTCCTTTCCGGTTCGGTCAGTTTTTTGAGCACTCTGGCCAGCTTAAGGGAGTCATGGCGGACAAAATTAGAAAAGTTGACTACATCCTTGACGATCACCTCCACCCCCATTTCCTCCAGCCTGCAGAGGTCAAAACCCACAGCAACAGCTCCCTCCAGGGCATAGGCCTCCCTCAGCCTCCTGGGAATGGGAGAATTGTTAACTATGACTATGTCCAGGGCGAGACCTGGGCAATGTTCCAATAGTTTACCCAGATGATCCTCTGCTCTATACCCATCCGTCTCTCCCGGTTGAGTCATGATATTGCAGATATATATCTTTTGGGCTCTGGAGGCTTCTATGGCTTCAGCAAGGTCCGGAATCAGAAGATTGGGTATGATGCTAGTAAACAGGCTGCCGGGCCCGATGATAATCTGATCAGCCTCCATCAGCGCTTGAACGGCCTCCGGGATAGGAGAAACTTCTCCAGGCCAGAGAAAGACCCTCTTTATGGGGTATTCGGATCTCATAATCCTGGATTGGCCTTCTATAATAGTCTTGTTATCCAACTCGGCCAGCAGGACCACTTTCTCGGTAGTAGAAGGGTAGACCTTGCCTTTGATCTTCAGGATCTTGCTGGCCTGCCTTATGGCAGTCAAAAAGTCTCCGCTTATGTCCGTCAAAGCCGCGATAAGAAGATTACCGATGCTGTGTCCCTTCAGGCCCTCTCCCTGTTGAAATCTATACTGGAAGAGAGAGCTCATCAAAGACTCCTCCTCGGCCAGAGCCACTATGCAGTTACGAATGTCTCCGGGCGGAAGGATGCCCATTTCTTTTCTTAGCCGCCCAGAGCTACCACCATCATCGGCCACTGTGACCACTGCTGTAATATCTGGAGTGTAAGTCTTAACTCCTCTCAACAGCGTGGAGAGACCTGTCCCTCCTCCTATGGCCACTACCTTGGGATGGCTTTTTCTTCTTTTCTTGGAGGAGCTCTGTCGGGCAACCATTTTCTTATTTCTTGTTCATGTCGCGATGCACCAGGTTGATCCCGTAGCCCATCTCTCTCATGATTTTAACCAGCTCTTCAGCTACTACTACAGAACGATGTCTTCCCCCGGTACACCCGATAGCGATGGTCAGATAGCTCTTTCCCTCAATCTCATATTGGGGAATGAGATATTCTATCAACTGTCGAAAGAGCTCAAAGAACCTGGCGGTTTCTGGCCTCTGAACCACAAACTCGTAGACTTCCTGGTCTTTACCACTTTTGGGACGAAGCCGGTCCAGATAGTAGGGATTGGGCAGAAATCGGACATCCAGAACCAGATCAGCATCGGTAGGAATGCCGAACTTGTAGCCAAAAGAGATCACCGATATCTGCAGCTTTTTCTCCTCTACCCCAAAGAGGATGGTTTCAGCTATTTTCTCATGAAGCTCTCGAGCAGTCAGATTGGAGGTATCGATTACTATATCCGCTATGTCCCGAACGGCACTCAATCTTTCTCTCTCTTCTTTAATGGCATCGACGATCCTTCCGGTTGTAGCTAAAGGATGGCGCCGCCTGGTTTCCTTGAACCTCTTAACCAGAGTCTGATCTGAAGCTTCCAGAAAGAGAATCTGATAACCTATCTCTTCTCTTTTCAGGGCCATCAAGGCATCGAAGAGATGATCGAAGTAGTCTCCGCTCCTCACGTCTATGACCAGAGCCACCCTTTTGATCTTGCTTCCTGGCAAAGAGAATATGTGGGCCAGATTCTGGATTAGGGAGGAGGGAAGATTATCTATGCAGAAATAGCCAGCATCTTCCAGACATCGCATGGTCTCAGATCTTCCAGCACCAGAAAGTCCGGTGATGATTACAATTCTCAGATCCTTCTCATTTCCCGACATATCTATCATCTCTACTTATTGTCCATCTCTATTTGCTCATTCCCGGGAGAGCATCCTGGTCAGAACCACGCTGATAAGGCTGATAATGAGAGAGGCCAGGAAAGCTCCCCAGAGACCATGCACTATAAACCCCGGGACGATCAGATCTACCAGGTAGATCATCAGAGCATTGATGACCAGAGCAAAAAGGCCCAAAGTAAGAACGGTAATGGGAAGGGCTATCAGGGCTACGATGGGCCGAACAAAGGTGTTGACCAGGCCCAGGACCAGAGCAGCCACCACAGCCACAATAAATCTATCACCCCTCAGCTCCACCAGAGCCGGGGGTAAGAGATAGGTAGTGAGCAGAATGGCCAGAGTCAAAGCTATCCATCTGGCAAACACCTCTGTCCTCCTCTCCTTCTAACTCTTAAGAACCCTTGGAACCCCCTCTTGTGTTCTATATCTGCTCCATCCCCTGGATTCCCTATCCCATCAGTCCTTCACTCTTACCCCTTCTATCTCCAGCAGCCTTTTCTTCCATTCCGGGTGAGGACCGTATCCCCCTAATTTCCCATCGGACATAATCACCCGATGACAGGGAATTATGAGGGGTACCCGATTGGAACTCATAACACTGCCAATGGCCCGAGGGGTGGTCTTCTTGGAGATGGCGTGAGCCAGGTATCCATAGCTGCAGCTCTCTCCATACTTCACCTTTCTGAGAGCCTCAAAGACCAATTTTCTGAGCTCTGGATAGTCTTCATCATATACCTTCACGTCGTCAAACTCCACTCTGTGGCCTCTGAAATATTCTTCCACCCTTTGTGCCAGCACTGAACGGCTGTTAATTGGAGAGACTTTCTCCTTAGCCAACTGGCTAAGCTGGGAGAAAAGGTATTGATCTCCCAGGGGAAGATGCAGTTCTCTCACTTTATCGTTTTGGAAGAGGATAAGACCGGTACCGTGCTGAGTTTCGTAAACATCGTAGACCATAACCTCCATAGCAGTCTCCTTGCCTCATCCCAGACTTTCTGTGAGATCTCTGAAAAAGTCCCTGCTTCCACTTTAACCTATCTAGAATCGGTGAAAGTGTCTGAAAATGCTTTCGGCCACGGCGCGGGGTATTCCCTTGACCGCATAGAGCTCTTCCAGGGTAGCCTCTGCGACTTCCTGAAAAGAGCCAAAATGGTCCACAAGAAGCTGTTTGCGCTTCTCGCCCAGCCCGGGAATCTCATCCAGTATAGATCGAATAGTGTCAGCATCTCTTAACTTACGATGATAACTGAGAGCGAAGCGGTGAGCCTCATCCCTGACCCTCTGCAGCAGCTTAAGAGCTTCCGAATTCGGGGGGAGGGACAGAGAGCGATCTTCATTGACCTTATAGATTTCCTCCATTCTCTTGGCCAGGCCGACAATGGGGAGATTTTCCAGGCTCATCTCCATAAGTCTTTTTCTGGAAACCGAGAGTTGGCCCTTGCCGCCATCCACTACTATCAGATCGGGGATCTTTTTGAAAGAGCTGTCCCACGAGAAAGTCTGGTCTAACCAGCGGCCAAACCGACGTCCGATTACCTCTGCCAGCATGGCGTAGTCGTCCTGGCCATCTACTGTTTTGATCCTGAACCTCTTGTAATCGCTCTTCTTAGATCTGCCCTCCTCAAAAACTACCATGGAACCCACCGAGCTCTGACCCATAATAGTGGAGATATCATAGCCTTCGATACGTCGGGGGAGACGGGGAAGATCTAGAATTTCCTTCAGTTCCGCCAGCACACTGCTCTCGGACTCCGTCTCGGTCCTCCTTTTCTCAGCCAGGAAATCCAGATCATAGTGGGCATTTTCGGCAGCCATCTCCATAAGTCTCTTTTTCTCTCCCTTAAGGGGAACGGATACCCTAACCCGGGAGTCTCTTTCCTGGGTCAGCCACTGTTCGATGAGTTCTCTATCCTCTATGTCGGTGGACACCAGAATTTCATGAGGTACAAAGGGAGTCTCCTGATAATAGAGTTTTAAGAAGGAGGAAAGATAGACCCGCTCATCAATCTCCTTTACTCCTTCCAAAAGGAAATGGTCCCGGGCCACCATTTTGCCTCCTCGGGTGGAGAAAAGTTCAATGCAGGCAATATCTTCTTTCTGAGCGGAGGCAATTATGTCCATGTCCATTTCCTCATCTAGACTGATCTTCTGTTCCTCTATCATATGTTTCAGGGCTGTAATCTGATCTCTCACCCGGGCCGCCTTCTCGAATTCCTCCTGCCGGGAATAGTCCCACATCCGCCTCTCGAAGTGTTGAATCAAATCTTGGTGCCTTCCCTTGAGAAAGAGAATAACCTGGTCTATCATTCTACGGTACTCCTCCTCCCCCACTTCTCCTACGCAGGGAGCCAGGCATCTCTCCAGATGGAAGTTCAGACAAGGAGCGCCAGTGCTCTTGCCCAGCCGGGAACCCTTACAGTTTCGGATAGGGAAAAGG
>CAYYBB010000056.1:0-11017 GCA_964469465.1 uncultured Actinomycetota bacterium | reverse complement strand
CTCTCTTAAAACTATGACCACTCATCACTTATTGCAATTACATTATATACCAAATACTTAGAAAATAGATTCCCCATTTTCATCCTTCGAGGGTGCGGCGCCCGAATGATAGTTACCTTACCATATCCCAGCAGCAGAGAGAGCAGGTCCTTTTAGGGTAGCTCCAGGAACTTTCAAGCCAAAGATTCTCTCTCCCGTCTGCGGATCTGGGCCAAAACCTCCTCCAGTTCAGGAGGCAGTTGGTCAGTGACGGTTATCATCTCCTCTCTTCTGGGGTGAAAGAAGCTAAGCTCGTAGGCATGGAGGAACTGTCTTTCCAGGCCTATCTCCTGGGAAAATTTGTCTGCCCCTCCGTAGATTTTGTCTCCCAGAACCGGATGTTTGATGTGGCCAAAATGAACCCTGATCTGGTGGGTTCGCCCCGTTTCCAAAGCCACTTCTACCAGAGTACAGTTTTTAAAGCGTTCCAATACCCGAAAGTGGGTAACCGCCTCCTTTCCTTTATCGAAACTCACGGCCATCTTTTTCCGGTTACGAATACTTCTGGCCATCAAGCTCTTGATGACTCCTGTTTCTTCCTGTATCACTCCTTTCACCAGAGCCAGGTACTTCCTCTTTATAGTCCTCCCTTTCAGTTGTCTGGCCAGAGCCTGGTAGGCCAGGTCATTTTTGGCCACAAGAATCAAACCGGAGGTGTTTTTGTCCAGACGGTGGATAATCCCTGGCCTGCTCACCCCTCCGATCCCAGCCAAATCCCTGATCCAGAACACAAGAGCGTTTACCAGAGTGCCAGAGGAGTGCCCCAAAGAAGGGTGGACGACCATTCCCGCATCTTTGCTGACCACGACCACGTCTTCATCCTCATATACTATCTTTATAGGTAGTTCCTCGGCCTGCAGGGCGTACTCTTCAGGAGGAGGGATAGTGAGCCGGATTATCTCTTTTCCTTTTACCCGGTAGCTTTTACTCTGGGACTCCCCATCCACCGTAACTTTGCCCTCTGAGATTAACCTCTGAACCTGGCTCCTACTCAGATCCGGGACCGATTGGGCCAGAACTGTGTCCAATCTTTGACCTTCCAGTTTTTCCTCCACTTCCAGCTCTACTACTTTGCGGCCCTGCTTCTTCTGGTTCCCCATCCTTTTCCTTTGCCCATAAGTAAGCAATAGGCCAAAAGAGTCAGCCCAATGACCACCGAGGCATCTGCAAGATTGAAAACAGGCCAGATTCTGAAGTCAATGAAATCGGTGACTTCCCCATACATAATTCTATCTATCAGATTGCCAACGGCTCCACCCAGAGCCAGGCCCAGCCCAAAAGGAACCCAGATGGACTCGCTTCTGCTACGTCGATGGAAAAGAAGGATGAAGGCTATGGCTACCAGAGACATGATTATAAAAAGAGGTCTTCGATCCTGAAACAGGCCAAAAGCAGCCCCAGGGTTGTTTACATGAGTAATATGGAGTATACCAGGTATAAGGGTCAAAGAATCACCTAATAGCAGGTTGCCTTTGACCAGATATTTGGTCAGTTGGTCCAGAAGTACAACCAATAAGGCTACTACAAACATGATCAATTTTGATCAAACCCTGGGAGTGAAATCTCGCTCTCCTGACAGTCTATGCCTGGATCAGTATAGGGAAATATGGAGAGTCCTTCCCAATCAATATTATAATCTCCGCCGGGAAAACGCGCAATTGATTCCGGGGATGATAGGCGCTATAATTGATCCAGCACCTTGAGAACGGAATATAGCTGGTTGCTGGCGGAAGTCCTCGCCAGCGTAAAATATTCCAGGCAAAACGCCGGACAAGTATGCCTAACGGCAACCGGCATAAAGCGTGCATTTAAGGGCCCGGACGGGGCCTTCGGGGACTGCGCCACAGTAGTGGACAGAATGAACCGAGAAGCCCTGCAATTCATTGCGGGGAGTCGTCACACCTCAATTCCCAGTGACTCAAGAATCTCCAGACATCCTGCACAGATCTGAGGGTGCTTGGTATTCGAGCCAACGGACTGCAAGTACTTCCAGCATCTCTCACACTTGTTGCCAGCAGCAGGCTCTACCTCCAGAGCTATCCTCCCCGTACTGAGAGAGGTGGTGGCCTCACGACCGCCAAGTTCTCTCTCCATCTCTATCTCGGAGACCATAAATAGTTCCTCCAGAGCTTTTCGGTTCTGCATCAGATGAGAGTAGAGGTATTCACCATCTGCAAAGAGCCTAACTCTGGCCTGTAGAGAGTCTCCGATAGTTTTTTGTCCCCTCAAAATCTCAAGTCTTTTAAAAACTTCATCCCTTACGGTCATAAACTCGTCGAATTTTCTCTCTACCTCTTCTTCAATAGGAATCTCCGAAGGATCCGGCCAGGGTCTGAGCTGAATGCTTTCCTCTTTGCCCTGGAAGCAGGGTGTATTCTGCCAAATCTCCTCACAGGTAAAGGAGAGAATGGGACACAACAAGGAAGTCAGGTAGGTAAGAACCTTGAAGAGGACCGTTTGGGCGCTCCTTCTTCCCGGGGAATCAGGAGCCGAAGTATACAGCCTGTCTTTCAGAATGTCTAGATACAGGGCACTCATCTCCACAGCACAAAAATTGGAGATGTAATGGTAGACCAGATGAAACTGATAGTCCTGGTAAGCCCTGGTAACCTCTTCGGTCCGCCTCCTTAGCCTTTGCAGGGCCCATCTATCAACCTTCCATAAATCCTGGTAGGGAAGAGCGTGAGCATCGGGATCAAAGTCATAGAGATTTCCCAGAAGAAAACGAGCCGTATTTCGGATGCGGCGATAGGTGTCGGTAACCTGTTTGAGGATACTGGGAGAAATACCTACATCCCCGCGGTAATCAGTAGAGGATACCCATAGCCTGAGAATGTCGGCCCCTGAATCCCTCATCACATCCAGAGGGCTGATGACGTTGCCCAGTGATTTGGCCATTTTTCGTCCCTTATCGTCCACCATAAACCCATGGGTAAGAACACTTCGGTAAGGTGCCTGGGCCCGGGTGGCCATAGAGACCATCAGGGAAGAGTTAAACCACCCTCGGTGCTGATCAGAGCCTTCCAGATACATATCGGCTGGCCAGGAAAGTTCTGGCCTGGTTTCCAGAACCGCCCGATGGCTGGAACCAGAGTCAAACCACACGTCCAGGATATCGTACTCCTGTCGAAAACTATTACCTCCACAGGAGGGGCAGTTGAAATCAGATGGCAATATCTCTTCGGGGTTTTTAGTAAACCAGGCATCGGAGCCCTCTTTCTTGACCAGCTCGTAAACACACTCTATAGCTCTCTTATCCAGGATAGGCTCTCCGCACTTCTGACAGTAAAAAATAGGTATTCCTACCCCCCAAAATCGTTGCCGGGAAAGACACCAGTCCGGCCTCTCGGCCACCATGGCGTAGATTCTGTTTCTTCCCCACTGGGGGATCCACTCTACCTGGTCTATCTCCTTGAGGGCTTTCTGACGCAGGCCCTGGTGGTCCACAGACATGAACCACTGAACAGTAGTCCTGAAGATGACCGGATTATGGCAGCGCCAACAGTGGGGATATTGGTGTTCCACCTGGCCTACCTTCAATAGCAGTCCATTTTGGGCAATAGCTTCCACTACCAGGGGATTGGCATCCTCCACATGCATCCCCCTGAATTGGCCAGCCCGGTCATCAAAAATACCCCTTTCATCCACTGGACATAGAATCTCCAGACCGTACTGTTGCCCGGTAAGGAAATCTTCCCGGCCATGACCAGGAGCTGTATGAACACATCCGGTTCCCTGATCCAAAGTCACATAGTCGCCCAGCAACACTGGCGATGGACGGGCCAGGAAGGGATGGGTGCAGATCAGATCCTTAAGCTCCCTACCCTTATATCGGGCCACTATCTGGTAGTCCTCCAGATGAGTCTCGGCAGCCACCAGCTCTACCAGCTCCTGAGCCAGGAGATAAAGCTCGCCCTCCCGGGTCTTCAATATCACATAGTCATATTGTGGATGAACGACGATAGCCAGATTGGCGGGAATAGTCCAGGGAGTGGTGGTCCAGATCAGGACAAATCCCTTTTTGCCTCCAAATGTCCCTTTGGGGTCCTCTTTAACCGGAAATTTGACATAAATAGAGGGGGATACCTTCATTTCATACTCTATTTCTGCCTCAGCCAGGGCCGTCTGACAGGAGGTACACCAATGAATAGGTCTCAGTCCCCGGTAGACATAGCCCCCGGCCACCAGTTCGGAGAAGACCTTAACGATGATAGCCTCATAGTCATTGCTCAGAGTAAGATAGGGATTATCCCAGTCGCCCCGCACTCCTAATCTCTTGAACTGCTGGCGCTGGACATCCACAAAATGGAGAGCGTACTGCCGGCATCTCTTCCTTAGCTCCATGCGATCCGGCTCCAGGTTCTCTTCTTTGATCATTTCCATCACTTTGTTTTCAATCGGGAGACCATGATTGTCCCAGCCGGGCACATAGGGGGCGTAATATCCCCGTAGGCTTTTGTATTTGACTATCATATCCTTGAGAACTTTGTTTAAGGCGTGACCCATGTGGATATCCCCATTGGAGTAAGGTGGGCCATCATGCAAGATGAAACTCTTTCGTCCCTTATTTCGAGCCAAAGTCTTTTGGTAAAGCCCTATCTTATCCCAGAAGTCAAGGATCTGTGGCTCTTTGGTAGCCAGGTTGGCCTTCATGGAAAAGCTGGTTTGGGGTAAGTTAAGGGTATCTTTATATTCCATCACTATTCTCCAACCCTGTCTGGAAAGAGCTATCCCTAAAACAAAAAGATCATCCCCAAGGGACGATCAAAAAGCATTTGTCGTGGTACCACCCTTCTTAAGGAACCAGTGGTGTACACTCTTATCGATATAACGGTCGATACCGACAGATCCTACTCTGGATATATGATTACTTCCATTTCAGACTGTGGCTCAGAGGTGATTTTCGGACAGCGATAAATCTCGAGCTTCCACCATCCTCGATTCGCTGAATTCTCTCGCAGCCCTACTCGTCCTCGTCAAAGCCTTTCTCTATCTTTACTTCAGACCCTGGCCTCTACACCAGGATCGATTTTGGTACTTAAAACTAGCATAAGACACAGGAGAAGTCAATTCCTTGGTCCGGGGTCCGTGTGATCTCAGCACAGGCTGTTGAACAGTTGAAGGTAATCCCTTAGATATCTGGTGATCAGAAAGTTTTGACGCATGTGCTCCCGCCCTCTCTCTCCCATCCACTTCGACTCTTCAGGATGCTGTAGAAGGTGGAGTATTTTCTCCGCGCACTCCTCCACGCTGCTCACCAGATACCCGGTCTGGCCATCAATGACCTGTAGCGGGATACCCCCTACCCTGCTTCCAACTACCGGCCTGCCTTTCCATAGCGCCTCGGCCACTACCAGCCCAAAGCCCTCCCGAGTAGACTTCTGCACCACTACGTTGGAGGCCTTTTGAAAGGCCCCTACCTCCACCTCTCCCACGCCATCAAGATTGGACAGGATATGGATATCAAAGTTCTCCCCTGCGTGGCGCAGGGTGCGGTCACGGTACAACCACCCCTCCGGATCGTCGGCGGCCATGGAACCTACCAGAGCCAACTGGAGCCCTGGCACCAGCTTTCGGACCAGGAGATAGGCATCGATCACTCCCAGGGGATCCTTCCAGGGATCAAAGCGGGAGACCTGGGTGATTAGCGGTCGCTCCACGTCCACGCCGAAGCGGGCCACAATGGACTGCGCTTCGTCCAGGGTCATCAGTCTGTTCTTAGGCGTCAGTGGGTCTATGGTGGGGGTGATGAGGACCAGGTGCGGGAAATGCAGGTCGCCCACGTACTGCGCCATGGTGAAGATACCGGCATCGTATTCCTCCAAATAAGGCTGCAAAAAGTCCCATACCGCTCGATGAGGGGTGGAGGTATCAATGTGGCAGCGCCAGATCCACTTACCAAAAGGACGCGCTAGATAGTGCTTGAGGGCGGCAGGTTGGGGGTCGTGGATAACCACGAAGTCGTACTCGCCCCTGAAGGCCTCCGCATTTTGTTGGTTGTAGCGGTTGTAGATCTCCCTCATCTCCTCCGTCAGGGCAAGGTCCATCCCTTGCAAGGCATTGTGGAAGGCCTTGGTCACGTTGAAGAACTCAGTCTCTCCCTTTATCACCCGCCACTCCGCGTCGAGGCCCACGTCGCGCATCAGGGGCACCAGGCTGTAGAGGATTTCCGATACACCACCGCCGAAGGCGGTAGCGTTAACGTGTAGCACCCGCGCCCCCTTGAGTTTGTCGGCCAGGCCTCTGATCTCATCGATCTTTTCATGGCCAACGATGGGACGGTAATCGTCCAGGGATTTCTCCCTGAGCTCAACTTTTTGCAAGATGACCAAGACCTCTTTCTATATGTGGAAAGAAAGGCTGTTGAGGCATATCAGCAGCCTTTCTTGCTCTTAAGCGGCAAGAACGGTATCTCTTAGTGATTGTTTGAACCTAGCCCTTCACCGCCCCCGTCAGGATGCCACGCACGAAGTAGCGCTGCAAGGAGAAAAAGATGATGAGGGGCAGAGCCATGGAGATGAACGCTGCCGCAGTGAGTAAGTGCCAATTCTGGCCCAGGGAGTTCACCAAGCTACTTAGTTTGAGAGTTAGCGGCGCCACCCTTTCGTTTCCCCCCAGGTAGATCAGCGCCACTAGCAGATCATTCCAGACCCACAAAAACTGAAAGATGGCTAGCGAAGCAAGGGCTGGGAGGGACAGCGGTAACGCGATGCGGAAAAAAGCAGTAAACTGGGACCCCCCGTCCAGGAAGGTCGACTCAAAAATGTCCCTGGGCAGCCCACCGAAAAAGTTACGCAGCAGGTAGATGGCAAAGGGCAGACCATATCCGGTGTGAGCCAGCCAGATGCCAACGAAAGTGCCAGCCAGTCCCAGTTGGTTGTAGACCCGCAGAATCGGGATCAGAGTCATCTGCAGAGGAACCACTAACAGGCCCACCACGACCACAAAGAGGACCTGTCGCCCTGGAAACTCCATCCAGGCAAAAGCGTAGGCCGCGAATGCGGCCACCAGGATGGGAATAATGGTGGAGGGGATGGCTATGGCCAGACTGTTGAGGAAAGCCTGCCCCATGCCGCTTTTGCCGAGAATTTCTACATAGTTTTGCAAGGTGTACTGGGTGAAGTCGAAGGGGTGCTGAAAGACTGTCCACCAGCCGGAGGTAAGTACCTCTCGTGGCGGTCGGACCGAGCTGGTCAACAAGCCGACGGAGGGCATCAGCCAGATCAAGCTGATGCTGATGACGATCAAATGTAGCGGCCCGCTGGAAAGTGCCCTGATCACCTTCCCGCTCATCGCATGGCCTCCTGTTCCCGGAAGCGGCGGATGTTGGCCACCATGACCGGGATGATAGCCAGGAGCAGGATCACAGCAATGGCACTGGCGCGCCCAAAGTTACGAAAGTGGAACATCTCCTTGTACATCCGGTTGGCGATCACCTCAGTATCAAAAGCGCCATTGGTCATGACGTATACGATATCAAAGACCTTCAGTACGTTAATCACCATGGTGGTGGCCACGATAGCAATGGTCGGCCTCATCATAGGCAGGATGACGTGTCGGAACGTCTGCCACTCGTTGGCCCCGTCGGCTCGCGCTGCCTCCAGGATTTCTTTTGGGATGCCTTTGAGCGCGGCCGATAGGATGACCATGCAGAAGCCGGTCCATATCCACACGCCAACCGCTATAAGGGCAAAGTTATTTATCATTTTGTTAATCAGCCACCCGATGGGCTCGAAGTTGGGAAAGTTGCTTAGGGTGGCGTTCAGCAAACCGATCTGGGCCGCGCCCGCCGGCCTATATGCGTACATGAATTTCCAGATCACCCCGGCACCGACAAAGGAGATGGCCATGGGCAGGAAGATGACCGACTTGACCACCGCCTCGTAGCGCACACGATCAGTAAGCGTGGCAATGGCCAGCCCGAGACCAACCGTCAGCACGGTAAATAGGACCAGCCAGAGGAGGTTATTCCTGAATGCGGTGAGCATGGCCTTTGCGGTGAAGGCAAAAGCATAGTTTTCCAGGCCGACGAACTCCCCGGACCTCTCGTCAAAAAGGCTGAGGTAGAAGGTGTGGAGAGTCGGATAGACCAGGAAGAATACCAGGATCAACAACGCTGGCCCTATGTACAACCAGGGCAACAGACTCCCTCGCTTCATATCCTTCTCTCCTTAAACTATAGTTTAACAGATCCCAATTCGTAGTGGCGGCAGCCCGAATCGCTGTGGCTGTTTACCAGGGCAGTCCGGGCCACCGCCACTGCAGAGAATTGTATCTGCAACAGCAGGATTGAGGCAACCCGTGGCAGAAGCGGGGCGAAAACGGGACGGGTTGCCTCGGATCACATCAGACCACCAGCACCTACTGCCCGTAGGCATCAACGGCGCTGGCCTCGATCTCTTCGAGAACGGCGTCCAGGTCTTTGCCGCCAACGTAATCCAGAGTGCCTGTCCAGAAGGATCCAGCGCCCACAGCGGCGGGCATCAGGTCAGAGGCGTCAAAGCGGAAGATCTCGGCTTCGACCACCATCTTGGCCATCTTTCTGGTGAGCTCATCCGGGTAGGCATCCAGACTGACCCGCTTGTTGGGCGAGATGAACCCACCCTTAGCAGCCCAGATCTCCTGGGGCTCCGGTCCAGCCAGGTACTCTATGAGCGCTCGAGCTTGCGGCGTGTCGTTGAACATGACGATCAGATCAGCTCCACCCAAGACCGGAGTACCGTACTGCGGATCGATGGGCGGGAAGGGGAAGAAGTCATAGTCTTCACCAGCTACCAGGCCTTCTGGGAAGAAGCCGGTGATGAAGCTAGCCTGGCGGTGCAGGTAGGCACCGGGCGGATCGTCGAACAGTGGAGCTGGGGCATCCCCGAAGCTGGTGGCCAGGGTGCCTGTGGACCCACCGTACTGGTAGTCCTCGTTGCCGACGATCTGGCCAAAAGTCTCCCAGGCCTTCTTGGTGGCCGGGTCAGTCCAGGGGATCTCGTGGGCCACCCACTTGTCGTAGACCTCAGGTGCGGCGGTGCGGAGCATGATGTCCTCAATCCAGTCTGTCGCCGGCCAGCCGCTGGCAGCACCACTCTCCAGGCCGATGGCCCAAGGGGCCTTGCCGTCGGCGACTATCTGGTCGGAGAGAGCGATCAGCTCATCCCAGGAAGTAGGCACCTCATAGCCCGCTGCCTGGAAGGCTTTGGGGTTGTACCAGATCAGGCTCTTGTTGGCCACCTTATAGAAGATACCGTAGAGAGTGCCCTCATGGCTGGCCAGATCCAGCCAGGACTGGGCGTAGTCGCTCTTGAGCTGATCCATATCTATGAAGGTGCTGGTGTCCACCAGAACCCCCTGGGTGGCCAACTCGTGCATCTGGCCTGGATTGGGCAGGATGGCCAGGTCAGGGGGATTGCCAGCCTCGACCCGGGTGGTAAGTACCGCGGCCAGGTCGCGGGTGCCCTCAAAGGCCATGCCGATCCCAGTTTCTTCAGTGAAGGGGAACACCGCCTCCTGGAAAGCAGTTAGCTCATCACCGCCCCACACACCGAGCACAGTCACTGCCCCTCGGGAGACAGGCACCTCTTTCGTCACTTCGACCGGCACTTCTTTCTCAATAACCTCAGGTGGGGCCGGAGCGCAAGCACCCAGGACCAGGCCCAGGGTCAAAACGATTGTCAACAGTAATACAGGTCTTTTCATTGCTTTCCCTCCTTAAGATTTCTGCTCTAACAAACCTTCACTAACCCTTGCTATTTGTTAGAAGGGCCAAACCAACGCAGACTCGATGAGCATCACCTCCTCGACCAAAATCTGGAGCTTGAAGTCTGGAATTCCCCATGAGATTTGCTGGAGCCACACGACTCCCTGATCACCAGCTCTGTCTTCAGGAGTACTTCCCCTTCCCTCAGCTCTTCCTCCTCGATCATCTGGATCACCATCTTCATAGCTCTCGCCCCCAACTCGTAGGCAGGCAGGCGCACGGTGGTAAGGGGTGGGTCGACGTAGTGAGCCAGGCGCACATCATCGAAGCCCACTACCGCAATCTCTTGGGGAATCCTTAGCCCTCGCTCCTTGATGGCCTCCATAGCCCCAAAGGCCACCAGGTCACTGGCCACGAAGACCGCAGTAAGTGGCTCAGCCAGCTCCAAAAGCTGCTTCATGGCCTGGTGCCCGCTCTCCTCGCGGAAATCTCCATAGCGAACCAGTTGCTCATCATAGCCTATGCCATTGTCTTCCAGGGCCATTTGGTAGCCTTGGAGCCGGTCCTGGCTGGCAGTATAGGCAGGAGGAGCGTTAGTGATCATTCCAATGCGTCGGTGCCCCAGCTCAATGAGGTGCTGGGTGGCCATCTTGGCCGCGCCCAGGTTGTCCACGTCCACGAAGCTGATTCCTGAGCTCTTAAGCTGACCCAAGAGCACTACGGGGAAGTCCTCTTCCTTCAACCTGGAGAGCTGCTGATCATCGGAGCGGGGGCCCGACAGGATGATGCCGTCGATACGCTTCTCCCTTACCAGGCCGATGTAGGCGTTTGGTTCGGCAACGTCTGCAACGGATTGCAGGAGGATGCGGAAATCGCGCTCTTGAGCTACCTCTCCAACACCGCGCAACACCTCAGGTAGAAAAGCGTCAGCGAAGATGCGGTCGGGGCTCTGACAGAGAACCAGACCTATAGTTCTGGTCTGGCTACCAGCTAAGCTTCTGGCTGCCGCGTGGGGGTGATAGTCGAGAGTCCGAGCTGCAGCCAGGATTCTTTCTCGGGTCTCCCGAGGAATGGCTTTTCCGGGGACTTCATTCAAGACAAAAGAAACCGTAGTTCTGGAGACTCCGGCCAGTCTGGCTACATCTGCGGCTGTAGGTCCTTTTTCCTTAGATTTAGCCAAAGTATACTCCGTAAGTAACTCTTGTTTGTCGTTTCTATCGGTTACTTTTATCCATTGCTTTCGTTGGTTGGCGCTATTAACACGTGTTAGTAACGCGTGTTAATAACATA
>CAYYBB010000055.1:0-11103 GCA_964469465.1 uncultured Actinomycetota bacterium | reverse complement strand
TGCTTTCGTTGGTTGGCGCTATTAACACGTGTTAGTAACGCGTGTTAATAACATACCATCATTTCGTTTCCGTGTCAATAGTCCAGGATTTGCTTTTTGCAGGCATATTTTTGTATTTTTGTGAAAGTTGCGGAATCGCTGGATTACATTTGGAAAACTTAGTTGAGGAAGGAGATGTTGCCTTTATCTCTTGCGGGCTTGCATCATTGATCTAGAATTCAGGAGACCATCGGATTTTAGCCATTAAATAATTCTCTTTTCACTCTTTCGTGGTCGACGTATTCCCCCCTTTCAAATTGTTCCCTGCTCCGTTCCAACATCAATCTTGTCAGAAGTTCTTCCACAAGTTCATCTTCACTCCTATCATCTGGCAGGGTATTGATAATCGAAATCATCTTTTCTTTGCTTGATAACATTGATACTACCTCCTCCTTGAAAACATCCTCGAATAATCATTGACCTCCGCTGCTAGGCTTTTTTCTCCGAAGGGGGCTCGACAGCGAAGAATTTCTCTACCAACTCCTCATCGGCTATCTTGGGATACGTTTTTTTTCTGCCGCCTTTTCGTGGGGAAGGAGCTTCCGCATCCGGGGGCAAATCTGAGCTTACTTCCTCAAGACCCGCCAGTTCCTCCTGTGCCACTGCCTCTTCCGCCACCCTGCTGGCTTCTGCAGACATCCCCTCCTTTTTATGCTGGACATCTTCTGAGACCTCCCCGGTTTCCAAAGAGGGCTCCTCTGCGGAGACAGAGCGCTGCTGGTCAGCAAATTCAGAGCCCTTCTCGGCAACCGAGCTAACAGGAATCTCCTCCAGCCCTTCCGGAAGGATAATGCCCTCCATGATATCCACCGCATCCAGGGAGCTCAAAAGAGATCCCAGGAAGCTTCTGGTCCTTTCCTTAATTTGCCCCTGAACATCTCTGAGCTTTTCCATCTCCTTCTGCACTGCCTTTTTTTCTCTGTTGAGATCTTTTATCTCTGTATCAGCCATTTCTCTGGCTGCCTGGAGAATGCTCTCGGCCTCGGACTGGGCGCTCTTTCTGATGTCCTCAGCGGCTTTCTGGGCGGAGAGTAGAGCAGACTGAATGACTGATTTCATTTCTTCGCTCTCAGCTACCTTGCTCTCCAAAAGCTCGATTTTGACCAGAAGCTCTTTGTTCTCCTTGGTGAGCCGGTCCAACTCTCTGGCCACCTCATCCAGAAACCGGTCCACCTCCTCCATATTGTAACCGCGCAGGGAGGTATGGAACTCCTTCTGCTGTATTTCAATTCGGGATACTGCCACTTTTCCTTCCTCCTTTTCTTTCCCTCTAGGGGAAATAGTTGTAGGCTATGTAGTTGAGTAATCTTGATATTATCATGAGAAAGATCAGAGCCAGGAGAGGAGATAAGTCCAAACCACCTAAGTATGCCACTGAAGAGAGCAGATTTCTGAAGATTCTCAAGAAAGGCTCCGTAAGGTCATAGAGAAAACTGTAAATACTCCCCAAAAGACTGCGATGACCGGGGCTGAACCAGGATAAGATAGCCCTGGCCACAATCACAAAGCTGTAAATATTGATCAAGAAGATAAGAAACTCCAAGACCCCTCTTACGCTGAAGCTCATCACTCCCTCTCCAGTTCTTCTATCTCTCTGGCCCGCCAGGCAGCCCTTTCTACCGCTTTGATGACCGCGTATCGAAACCTGTTTTCCTCCAGAACCTTGAGAGCTTCTACCGTAGTACCGGCCGGAGAAGTCACCATCCTGCGGAGCTCTGCGGCTTCCATCCCCGTCTCCCTCAGCATCCTGGCTGATCCAAACATGGTCTCCACAGCAAGTTTGGTCGAGACCTCCTTACTCAGCCCCATGCTTATGCCGGCATCAACCAGAGATTCGATGAATAAAGCAAAGTAAGCCGGACCGCACCCATGGATGGCCATGGCTGCATCCTGATTTTTCTCCGGCAAAAGCATAGCCTCTCCCATACTGGACATAAAAGCAAGTACATACTCCGCATCTTCAGGATGAGCATAACGGCCAGGGCTGACTACCGACATGCCGGCCAGAGACATGGCCGGGGTATTAGGCATGGCCCTGACTACCCTGGCTTTCTTGCCCAGCCCTTCTTCTACAAGTGCCGTGTTGACTCCAGCCGCTATAGATATCAGGAGGTGATCTTCCTCCACAACTTCCCTGATAGTCTTCAAGACAACTTTCACATCTTGAGGCTTGACGGACAATATAACAACCTGAGAATCTCTGGCCGATGTCCTGGCATCTTGGGAAGTAGATACTCCATATCTATCAGCTATCTCTGCCAGCCTCTGGGGCAAAATGTCACACATGACCACCTGTTTCGGATGCAAGAAATGAGAAGTCAGAGCCCCCTTTAGAAGCGCCTCTCCCATCTTCCCCGATCCTATGAAGCATATCCTCCTCTGGTCAATCACCTCGTTCCCTCTGTCCGCATCTCCAAAAGGATTCCCTGCCTGCCCCGGCCTTCCAGGGCCCAATTTCTTTAGAACTGGTTAAACAAGCCTTTTTGCTGCAGCCTTATCTTCTCCTCGGCTGAGACCTCTACATTGCTGGGGGTGAGCAGGAATACCTTCTCTGCCACTCTCTGGATTCCTCCGTTTAAACCATAGGTAAGGCCACTGGCAAAATCCAGAATCCTCTTAGCCGTCTCAGGCTCCACATTCTGAAGGTTCAGGATAACCGGGATGCTGACCTTGAACTTGTCCCCTATGATCTGAGCATCATTGAAGCTGCTGGGCTCCACCACATGGACTTTGGTCTGGGGAGATCTCAATGTTTGGATGGAAGATCTGGGCGGAGGCAGTCCCTCCTCTGAGAATATTCTTCTCACTCGGGGACGGTCACTGGAGCGAGGGGATAGCTCTTCCTGTTCCTGCCCTTCTTCCATCCCCTCTTCGGCCAATCCGAGATAGATAAGAACTCTTCTAAAAAAACTGGCCAACCTTTCTCTCCTTAGCCAAACTAATTCTAACAGAAAATAGCCGAGCCCACTCTAACCATTGTTGCTCCCTCTTCTATGGCCACTTCGAAATCGTTAGTCATCCCCATGGAGAGGTGAGAGAAATTAGGAAAGATTCTTTTTGCAGCTAGATCATCTCTCATCTGGCGCAAGTCCCTAAACACTCCTCTAACTTCCTCTGGATCTTCCACCATAGGAGCGAGGGTCATGAGTCCACATACGTCCAGATAGGGAACCTGAGCCACCTCTTGGCAAAAAGAATAGAGTTCCTCTGGCGCGATTCCCATTTTGGTTTCCTCTTGAGCCACGTTTACCTCGATGAGGACTTTTTGTGCCCTGCCCAATCTTCCTGCTCTCTTACTGATCTCCCAGGCCGTGGACATTCTATCCAGAGAATGGATATATTCCACGATCCCCATGACTTTTTTGACCTTGTTGCTCTGAAGGTGGCCCACAAAGTGCCACCTGACCCGGTCTCCGAGCACACCGTATTTTTCCACTAACTGGTCGGCCCGGTTCTCTCCCACATCCGTCAAACCAAATTCTACGGCTCTTTCCAAAAGTTCCACATCGGCATATTTGGCCACTGCCACCAGGATGATCTCAGAAGGATCTCTGCCAGAATGGAGAGCGGCTCTGGTAATCCGCTCTCTCACTTTCTCTATTTTCTTCTTCAAAGCATCGCTCATGGCAATCCTTCATCAACCCCAGATCATTTTAGAAAATCCTTTGCCGGTTTGGGCCAACGATCTGGCTCTGACCATCCTTCTGGGAACATTTTTGCGCCTGTCTCCAGCAGCATCAATGCACTCCCCGTATAGATCCAACAACCTCCCGGTAACCTGGGTCAGGGAATTGGCCATAGCCTTATCTCTGGCCAGTCTGCCCATCTCTTGTCTCAGAGAAGAATTTCGGATCAACCTGAGAACGTGGTCTACAAACTGGTCTACATCCAGCCCGGCCAAGAACCCCTCCCGGCCATGCTCAATAAGTTGAGAAGCTCCCATGGCATCCACAGCCACTACCAGTAAGCCTGTGGCCATGGCTTCCAGGATGGCCAGGCCCTGGGTCTCGGTTAAGGAAGAAAAGACAAAGATATCACTTTGCCTGAGTTCTTTAACTACCCCTTTCCGGTCGACAAAGCCACTAAAGCTGACTATATCTGCCAGTCCTCTCTCCTGGCAAACCCTCTTCAAATGAGACAGCTCGGGACCACCGCCCACCACTCGGAGGACTACACGAGGCACTCTGCTGCGAACTTTGTCCATCACATCAAAAAGAAACTCTATGTTCTTCTCTTTAGCCACTCTGCCCACATAGATCAGTCTAGTATCTTCATTCTTCTTCTGCAGCGCTTCTTCGTCTCCCCCGGGGAGCAAACTCTGAAACTCATGAAGATCCACACCAGTGGGCAAAACCTCGATCCTGGAACTTACTCCATATTTTATCAGAAGCTCCCGTATCCTCTCAGAAGGACTCAGGACCAGGTCACATCGGTCACAGTATATTCTGGAAATCCTCTCCACTCTCTTTTTGCTTATTCGGATTATTCTGGGAAGGTAATGCAGGTACTCTTCATACAGAGTGTGATAAGTGTGAACTAGAGGAATACTTTCCGCTCTTGACACTCGCAGGGCTACCAGGCCCAGGGGGAAAGGGTCGTGAGAGTGGACGATGTCCAATTTTAGCTTTCTTATGGTGGCCATGATCTCCCAAAGGGCGGGAATGGCCAGTCTATATCCCTCGATGAAGAAGATGTCTACAGACGGGAACCGGTGGATATGGTTCCCATCATCCTTGTAGCCCGGAAATCGGGGAGCGAAAATATGGACTTCATGGCCCTGCCTCATCAGTTCGTCTTTAAAACTTATGATGGAAGTTACGACACCATTTATTTGAGGGGAGTAGGTGTCGGTGAACATACCGATCTTCATTTCATCCTCCCCAATTTTTTCTTATTATAGTATATAGTGCGTTCAGAAAAGTAAAGGCACAAGTTCTTCGGGGAGCCGCACTAGTCAATAATATGCAGATCAGCGTAGTTTCCAGTAACCAGATAGGCGACCCTCTCTCCGATACTCACTGCATGATCGGCAATCCTTTCCAGATAGCGGCTGGCCAGCACCATGGTGGTGGCCCAGTTCATCAGTTGCTCATCGCCATGAAGTCGGCCAAACTCCCGGATCAACTGGTGGTAGAGCTCATCAATGGGCTTGTCCAGATCGTTCAAACTGAGAGCAAGTCTCCGATCCTTATCCGCGAAAGCTCTCAGACATCGTGCTACCAAATCCTGGACCAGCTCGGCCATCTCCTGAAAGAGGTCAATTATGCGACTGGGGTAGTGGTCAAAGGTGAGCTCCTTGGCTATCTGGGCAATGTTGGCAGCCAGATCACCCATTCTTTCCAGGTGAATTATCATTCTCAAGATAGTATTGATCATCCGCAGATCCACGGCTACTGGCTGTTGTCTGGCCAGAAGGACCATGCAGCCCTGTTCGATTTTCATATCCATCCTATCTATTTTCTTATCACTCTCGATCACCTGATCCGCCAGACTGGAGTTCCGATCAAGAAGAGACTCAACAGCCCTGGCCACATTCTCTTCCACTGCTCTGCCCATAACCAGCACGTCCTGGTGTAGACCTTCTAACTCTTCGTGAAAACTTTTTCTCATATTTTTTCACCTCTATTCTAAAAGCCTCCCGATGGCTTGTCCGTCCCGGACTAGCCAAATCTTCCGGTAATGTAATTCTCAGTCCTCTTGTCCCTGGGCTTAGTGAAAATTTCATCCGTAGGGCCAAACTCGATCAACCTTGCCGGCTGGCCTACCTCTTCTACCAGGAAAAGGGCAGTATAATCGGAAACCCGGGCGGCCTGCTGCATATTATGAGTAACAATAACGATAGTATACCTTGATTTTAACTCAAACATCAGATCCTCGATCTTCATGGTAGAAGAGGGATCCAGAGCTGAACAGGGCTCGTCCATCAGGAGCACCTCTGAGTCTACAGCCAGCACCCTGGCAATACAGAGTCTCTGCTGCTGCCCCCCTGAAAGATCCAGAGCAGAGGTGTGGAGCTTATGTTTTACCTCCTTCCACAGGGCTGCCCTTTTCAAACTCTCTTCCACAATGTGATCCAGCTCGCCCTTGTTCCTGACTCCATGAACCCGGGGGCCATAGGCCACGTTCTCATAGACGGACTTGGGAAAGGGATTTGGTTTTTGAAAGACCATACCTACCCTTCGCCTCAGTTCCGAAACGTCTATGTTAGAATCGTAGATATTTTGGCCATCTATCTCCACCAGACCTTCCACAAGGGTGCCATCGATCAGATCATTCATGCGGTTGAAGAGCCGCAGGTAGGTTGACTTCCCACATCCAGAAGGGCCGATGAAGGCAGTTATCCTGTTCTTATAAATTTCTGAGTCAATATTCTCAAGAGCTTTAAAATTGCCGTAGTAGAAGTTGACATTCTTGGTGCAAAGTTTGATCTCCGGCTTTGCGGACAAGATCACTTCCCTCCTCGAGAGTCACTAGAAAGCTAACATACAAGTTGGAAGATCTGCTTTGTCCAGATAACGGCCCACGGCTTTTACCTCCAGGCTCCTCGCTTTTGGACTGGCGCTTCTCGCGTCTGCGCTTGGGATCCAACCTACTACTCCCCCCATGGATTTCCTGTTCTAACCAATTTTACCACTTTTTTCGCAACCTGAATCTGGTGCGTACTATGGTAGCCAGCAGGGTGAGAGAAAGAACTAATACCATCAGGACCAGAGCTGTGCCCCACTTTTTCTCCTCCGGCATGTTGGTCACCTGAGTAGCCACAATATAAAGATGATATGGCAGAGCCATAACCGGACTGAAGATAGAACCAGGCAGACGAGGCAGATAAAAAGCAGCAGCAGTAAAGAGGATGGGCGCGGTCTCGCCGGCAGCCCTACCCAGGCCCAAAACCGAACCCGTTATGATCCCCGGTAGAGCATTGGGAAGGACCACCCGATAGACAGTCTGCCACCTGGTGGCACCCAGGGCAATAGAGGCCTCTCGGAAGGACTGGGGCACAGAAAGCAGAGCTTCCTCAGTAGCAGTGATGATAATAGGAAGAACCAGCAGGGCCAGAGTAAGGGATCCCGATAGCACAGAGGTCTGGAAGTTCAAAAAGATAACGAAAAGGCCCAATCCGAACAACCCATACACGATGGATGGCACCCCGGCCATGTTTACAATGGAGAGCCTGATAAGGTGGGTCAGTCTGCTCCTCCTGGCATATTCGGTCAAATATATGGCCGAGAGAACACCTACCGGAAGCGAAAAAAGTATGGTACCACCCATGAGAAGAAGGGTTCCCACAATGGCCGGAAAGATACCACCTTCCCGTCCACCCTGGCGCGGCAAATCGGTCAAGAATTCCCAGTTGATGGCGCTAAGGCCACGGGCAAAGATAAATATAACGATGAGAAACGCTGGCGACATAATCAGGATGGTTACCAACAAAAAAACCCAGTGGGCGGTTCGCTCTGCTGTCCGCGAAGACATCAGCCACCTCGGATCCTGCGCATAGCCCTATCGGCTATGTAGTTGATGACAAAAGTAATAACAAAGAGAACCAGGCCGATGGCAAAAAGGGCCGAGTAATGAAGGCTCCCTATCTCTACCTCCCCCATCTCTGCGGCAATGGTAGCCGTCATAGTCCTGACCGGCTGCAGCAAAGAGAAAACGATGCGGGCCGAATTGCCAGTTACCATCATTACCGCCATGGTCTCTCCCACCACACGACCCAGCCCCAACATGACTGCAGCTACGATTCCGGATCTGGCTGCCGGCACAACTACCCGATAGATAGTCTGCCAACGAGTAGCTCCCAGAGCCATGGAAGCCTCCCGGTAGCTTCTGGGCACAGCAGTCAGGGCATCCTCGGAGATGGAAACGATAGTGGGCATGGCCATAATGGCCAACATTATGGAGCCAGCCAGCGCAGTCAGTCCTGTGGGCAGCTTAAACAGATTTCTGATCCATCCAGATACAATAAGGAGGCCAATGAAACCATAAACCACCGATGGAATGGTGGCCAGAATTTCCACAATGGGCTTGAGTACTTCTTTGAGAAGTCGAGGGGACATCTCTGAGATGTATACAGCACTAATTACCCCGGCAGGTACACAGATAATCACTGCTCCGATGGTGACCAGGAGAGAGCCTACTATTAGAGGCAAAATACCAAATGAGGGAGGCTCTGAGATAGGGTACCAGTTCTTTCCCCCCAGAAATTCCAGAAAACTATAGCCCCTGAAGAGAGCAAAGGAATTAAGGAGAAGAAAGAGAAATATCAAAAAAATCACAATGATGGCTACCAGACCATTGAAGGCAATGAACTTCTCAATGAGAAATTCACCATATTTTCTGAGATGCTCTTTCAGCCTCAAACTCCTCTCCCAACAGCGCCCTGACCTGCTAATTTATATAACTTCACTTCACAGGGACAAAATCTTCTTCCAGAACGATCTGCTGTCCCTCCTGGCTCAGGATGAAATCGACAAACTCCTTCACCGTGCCTTGGGGCTCCCCCGGAGAGATGATAAAAAGGGGCCGAGAGATGGGATATTCTCCGCTCTTGACCGATTCCACATCCGGCCCTACCGGTGGCGAGGTTTCGTCCTTTCTGAGACCAAGGGGCTTTACCGATTCGCTCAGATAGCCCATACCGAAGTAACCGACAGCTACTCTATTCTGGGCTATTTCATCCACGATGGCCTGAGATGAAGGCAGAAGAAGAGCCCGTGGGCTGTACTCCCGGTCCTTGTACTTTCCTCCCATCTGAACCACATGCTCCTTGAAGTACACGTAGGTGCCTGAATTACTCTCTCTGGAGAGGACCACTATTTCCATATCCGGGCCACCCACATCCTTCCAATTACTCACCGCTCCAGAGAAAATATCAGAAAGTTGTTGGAGAGTCAGATCACTCACAGGATTATCTGGATGAACGGCCACAGCCAGTCCATCGTATCCCACGATGTTATGCAACGGCTCGATTCCCTTCTCTCGGGCCTTCTCTTTCTCTCGCTCTGTCATCTCCCGAGAGGCATTAACTAAATCGGCCGTCCCGTTAAGAAGCGCAGCAATGCCCGTCCCGGAACCACCACCAGTCACCGAGATCTGTGCACCGGGATGCTCTTCTAGGAACACCTCTGCCCAGTGAGTACTTAGATTGACCATGGTATCAGATCCCTTCACCTGAATGGCCTGCCCACCCTCTTCTGCCTCCTCCGTCCGGGCACAACTGGCCAGGAATAGCAGAAGAACTAACGAAAACAACAGCGCCAGAGTGAAACTTCTCCTGGCTATTGATGGAAACTTCACTTACTCATCCTCCTTATGCGGAAGCCAAAGGCCAGAATCACTTTTAACCAACATCCCTGGATATTGTACAGATTAGTGAGAGGGAGTTCAACTTCCTGCTGAGGTTTACCAACACCGTGATCGGACTACAGCAGTCCCCCCTAGGCAATTGCCCGACAGAGTTGAGGGGATTGCTTCCGGATAAAGGGGAAGGCTTTGTAGAGACTCTGAACCCAGGCCGCAGCCTTCTCCACCCGCGCCTCGTCCCTGGGCAGTAAAGGACCTCTCCACAATCTTGGTGATTGGGCTCAGTTTCGGCTTTCTTTCATTAGCCGATCGATCTCGGCTATCTTGGCCTGCTGGGCCAGCCACCACTGAGGGTCGCGCTGGGCGTCCAGCTCCTCCACGCCTTTCCCCTGCTGCTCGACCCAGGTGAAGTACTTGAGGTTATGCCACTGGTGGCGCGCCTGGCGAGTGCCTTCCTTAATCCAGTCCAGCTTCCGATGATGGAAGATGCTCACCAGACGCACAGCCGCCTCCCTCTCATCCATCTTGCCGTAGGTTTCGGTCATCTGCTTCATCACCGACCAGTAGCGATCGATAGCATCAGTACAGACGGTGACAATAACGTCGTCCTTGCCATAGCCATAGAATTTGGCCGTCTTGATGGCTCCCAAAAGGTTACACACCCCACTGATCCCAAAGATCTGAGAGATCTTCTCCACCTTGCCTTCTGGCAGGCTGTAGCGGTCAACCAGAATCTTCCAGCCAGGTTCTTCCACCAAGAGTTGCAGGCCCTTCTTACACTCGATATCATCGATACACATAAGCGCATCCATGTTCCACACGTTGTGAATCCAGGTGGCATGCTTATCCCCGATACCCTGAATGTCGTGAGAACCATAGCCGTTCCAGTACAGGGTGGGGCACTGGACAGGCTCCAAACCAACGATCTTGTGGTCGGGCCACTTTTGCTTTAGGCGATCACCAGCGGCGATGGTACCCGCCGAGCCCATGGCGGAGACAAAAGCGGCCACCTTACCGTTGCCTATGCCCTGCTCGGCCAGCTTTGCTGCTAACTCCACGATAGTGTTGCCGGTGACATAATAGTGAAAGCGATAGTTACCGAACTCCTCAAACTGGTTAAGGATGCGAACCCGCTGCGGGTCGCTGGCTCTGAGTTCCTTGCTCTTGTCATAAATTTCCTTGACGTTAGCCTCCCCGCCGGGAGTCTTAATCACCCGACCGCCGTAACGCTCGATCTGCTCGAAGCGTTCTCTGCTCATCTCCTCCGGCAAGATGACCACGCTATCAAACTTCATGCGGCAGCCCACCCAGGCGCCGCCAATGCCGTAATTGCCAGTGGAGGGCCAGACCAGGACGTGGATGCGGGGATCCACCTCGCCGGTCAGCTCTTTCTCCACCAGAATGGAGTAGCTGGCGCCCACCTTATGGCTGCCGGTAGGGAAATCCCTGGCATAGATTACCACAATATTGGCCTCCACATTGGTCAGCTCCTGGGGGATGAGCTCATAGTAGATCTGGTTATCTGGTCCACGCCAGGTGATGTTGTAAAGATTGATGGGATCCAGGGGATCTTCCTCTTTCATCCGCAGAGCCCTCTGGCGAACTTGCGGGTTAATGTTCTGCGGATGGAGCATCTCCTCAAAAGTCGGGCCGATAACCAAAGTCTTCTCCACACTCATAGAACAACCGTCTCCTTCTCTAATAGGGAAAGGAATTAGCACCTGGGCAGGTGGCCCGGCTGGGCACAAGGAGCTATGTTCC
>CAYYBB010000054.1:0-11247 GCA_964469465.1 uncultured Actinomycetota bacterium | reverse complement strand
CCACTGATGAAGGCAATGTTGCGGTGGCCCAGCTCAACCAAATGGTTAATGGCTTCCTCTATGCCACTCTCGAAATTCTCCTTGATGTTGCTGACCAGAAGGTCGGTGATTCCCCAGTCCAGAAGGACTACCGGAATACTCTTGGCCGTAAGGCTGGTTATCAGGCTATACTCCATCTCCGTAGTCATGATGATGGCTCCATCCACCTTCTGTTCAATGAGTCTCCTTACCAGAGAAGAGGTCCTCTCCGGATCGTAGTCAGTGTTACAGAGAAAGACATCGTAGCCCTGCTGGGTGGCGTTTCTCTCAGCTCCCCGGACCAGTTCGGGAAAGAAGGGGTTGGTGATATCAGAGACAATGAGGCCAATGATGTGGCTCCTGCCGGTTACCAGGCCCTTGGCCTGAGCATTTTGATAGTAGTTAAGCTCCTGGATGGCCTCCAATACCTTGGCTCTGGTCTCTTCACTGACAAATCGGGTATTGTTGATGACATGGGAAACGCTAGAAGTTGAGACACCGGCTCTGGCAGCTACATCTTTTATGGTTACCACTTGTTTCTCCTTACGGTTTTATCCCCTACACCTAGGTTCCGATCAAGCAAAAAGAGGAGAAAGGTAGTTAGCTCCTTCTCCCAAAGTAGGAGTAAATTGAAAGGGAAAGCACAATGATGAAGCCATAGAGCAGCTGGGTCCAGAAGCCGGTCATACCCATAACAATAATTCCAGCTTCCAGGCATCCTATGATAATGACGCCAATAAATGTACCAAAAATGGTACCTGCCCCTCCGAAGACCGAAGTGCCTCCCACAAAAACTGAGGCTATCGTCTTAAGGAGATAGCCCTCTCCCAGGGTGGGCCAGAAGTACAGCACCTCCAGGCTGGCAAGAACTCCAGCAAATGCTGCAAAAATTCCCATTTGCATGAACGTGAGCATCTTCACTCTGTCGACGTTAATGCCCATCATTCTTGCGCTTTGCGCATTGTCTCCCACAAAGTAGACATGAGAGCCAAATCTGTGGCGATTCAACAAGAGCCATAAGGCCACAGCAATCACAACAGTCCATATGGCCTGCGCTGGGACACGTCCTGGAAGCCTTCCTACCAGGGCATCAAATAGGAGCGTGCCCTTGGCAGGAACAAGCGTTTTCCCTATACCACCACTTAAGACCATAATGACCCCACGCCAGAAAAACATGGTTCCTATGGTGGCTATAAGGGAAGGAATACCGATTTTCGTTACTATAAGCCCGTTTACAATCCCTCCAAATGCTCCTGAGATAAGACACAGAAGCATTGCAAGGTAAATATCTCCTGTGGCAGCAAACACGCTTGTAAATACCCACCCCGCAAACCCCATTATGGAAGGGAAGGAAAGGTCAATCTGTCCAGAGATGACCACAAGGGTCAGGGCCAATGCCAGGATAGCTGTAAAGGGGATTGTGGACATGAACGCATAATAAATGTCGTAGCTCAGGAAAACTTTGGGACGCACGATAATAAACAGAGCAAACAGCAGCACCAATACTACGAAGATGCTCAGTTGTAGCCTGTAATGCCGAGGATGTCTGATTCTCAGTCTCCAAGGCCTGGCTCGCACCAATGTCTCGTTTCCTCCGGAATTTTGTGACACTATTCCCTCCTGGAGTAGCCAACAAAATGAGCTGGCCGGCTTGAGCCGGCCAGCCATGCTAGCTCAAATGCCCTGTCCTTGCCACAAGGTACAACTTATCAACAAGATCGTCTAGAGATATTTCTTCCTTCCTGAATTCACCCACGACTTTTCCACGATCCAGAATTACAAATCTGTCTGCAACTGGGTAAACGTGATAGATGTTATGGCTTATCATGACGGCAGATTTGCCCTGGGCCCTTACGTCTTTTATGAAATCTAAGACTTTTCTCGTCTCCGAAAGAGATAGCGCCACGGTAGGCTCATCCAGAATAATCAGCTCTGCTTGAAAGTATAGCGCCCGAGCTATTGCCAGACCTTGTTTTTCTCCACCTGACAGCGTCTTGACAACCGCATCAGGCGTAACGGCCGCGGACGTGAATCCAATAAGCTCTTTCAGCAGCCTTTCGGTTTCTTCTTCGGCTCTTTGCACATCGAGAAATCCAAGGCGGTTAGTTAGTTCTCGGCCCATGAAGACATTTCTCCACAGGCTCTGTTGCTCTCCCAATGCTCTTTCCTGGTAAACAGTTTCTATTCCGAGTTCGCGCGCCTTTTCTACCGACCAGTGCTCTACCTTCTTGTCTTTGAAATATATTTCGCCCTTGTCCGGCGCATGGACTCCCATCAGGATTTTGATGAGAGTTGACTTGCCGGCGCCATTGTCGCCTACCAAGCCAACTATCTCACCATACCCAACTTCAAAATCAACACTGTCTAGAGCAGTAACTTCCCCAAACGACTTATGGATGTTTACCATTCGTACCAGGTATTCCACCGTAACCATCCCCGTTTGTCAAGACACTTTTTCATGTTATCAAGCAGCTTACTGGAATCCTTCCAGACATTTAGTCCTACGCTGGGCAGGACTAAGCCAACGAGCAGTTCACGTGAATTCTCTCGGTATAGAACTAAAATTCCTTTCTAAAGACAGGCCTCTTAAGCCCGCTCAAACCTCTGAAAAGTGGCGCTGGCCAAGGAGGGCACAGGCCCCGTGAGTTAAAATGCTTCGGTTTCCTGCACCCTCTCTAATCCTCTACTACAGGAGAGGCGGTAGCCTGGTACATTATACTACCTGATCCCTTGCTCAGCCAATTCTGCGAGAAATTCCACGTTGTTCTTATCAACGAAGCCTGTTCCAGTATCGATGTGAAGGCCAGCAAAGCCGTACAGCTTAGTTAAGCCAATTTGAAGGATGGGCAAATATCCCTGAAGATATGGCTGCTGATCGTGGACAACGTGAACAGATCCTTCTCTAATTGCGTCCACCGTTGCTGCCGTTAGATCAAATCCAGCACCTATTATTTCCCCTGGCTCCTTCCCTGCTGCCTTCAAATAGGTCCCCAGTGTTGCAGTAAGTCCACCATGGTCAGTGATAATCAGTTTGACGTCTGGATTGGCCCCTATGTAACCAGCTACAATTGGGGTGCCCAACGGTGGGTCCGCATTCACTTCTGCCGAGATTTCTATGTAGTCAACGATTATCCCTTTTTCCTCTAGAGCATCTATGCAACCTTTGGTCCGCAGGCCCCGCGTCGGCTGCGCCAAAAGCCCATAGACCATCGCCCTATCTCCTTCTTTCAGGCCGTAGTCCTCCGCAGCCTTCTTGGCCAGGGCATAGCCAGATCCATACAAATCCTGTCCTACGTATCCAAATCCCCCTGCGCGATACTTGGCTTCAATTCGCGGTAGGTCTGTGTTCTGGCTCGTAACTATGATCCCTGCTGCCACGGCCTCGTCAACAAGTGGCTCAAAGGCGTCCTCTCCCGGGTGTCCCATGATGGCAATGCCATCCGGCTTGGCTGCAATAGCCTCCTTAAACTGTGCGATCATTTTTTCCGGGTCCCAATCTGACCACACGTAGGTTACCGTAGGTCCCAAATCCTCTTCTGCTGCCTTTGCGCCCTTATACACAACAGACGCAAATGGGCAACCCGGCGGTCCTCCAGGGAAGAACCATATCGTTATTCCCGCAAAATGCTTGCCCGGTTTTACTTCAGCTTCTGCAGGCGTCACCTCCTCTGCAGCGGGGGCTTCGGCAGGTGGTGCTGGCGCCGGGGCGCATCCAACCAACAGCGCAAGCATTGCCATAAGCAATATTGCAAGTGATACCGTAATAACTGTACTTATTCGTCTTTCCATTGCCCTAACCTCCATTCTCTTAAATTCGGTGTTTGTGATTGAACACTCTTAAATCACTACTAATCGTTTGTGCCCCCTTTCTATCACCTCCTGATGTGCTGTCTTTCTTCAAAGGACTCTCCTTCTTGACGAATACCTTTCCTAAGCGCTGACTCACCTCCCAGAATGAGCTCGTACCTGCTGCTCAGGCGAAGCTTGGCTTTCGGGTACCCTGTGAAAACTCAGTCCCCCGGCCCTTCGGTCAGAAGCCTTGAGTCAAATAGCAGTTATCGATGTTGTGCTATGTAAGGTTCTTATCAAGAATGTTCTCAAAGGGCTAAATCACATATAGTGAGAAAAGCGCTTGCGCTATCGTTTGTCAGTAACTTATAGCAATCCGCGACCTTTGTCAATTACGTACAGGACCTGCAAGACAGATATTGCTAATTCTGTACCGAAATCTATACCTAAAGAATATTTGGGATGACCTTAAGAAGTATCCATCTGTTGCCCGTTTGCCTCTTCGACCCGATCTCGTATCTAAACTTAGTTTTCTCTGCAGAAATTCAGACAAACGTGAAAAAAGAAAGTTTTGCAAAATTCCTTACTTACTTATATACTAAAGAGGTATTCTTGTCAATAGCCCAAGCTCTACTTTTCATGACCATCTATCTGATACCTAAAGGAGGTTAGCAATGCATGAATTTTCAGCCAAAGTCGAGAAAGTCAAAGAATTTATGGCTTCACGAGAGCTCGATGCCATCTACCTGGCAAGACAGGACAACTTCAGTTGGTTAACCGGTGGCAGATCCAGTCTGGTCAATATATCCTCAGAGTTAGGAACTGCAGCCCTTGTCCTGACCCAGGACAAGAGTTATCTATTAACGGATAGGATAGAGGAGCCTTTATTCACGACCTGCAATTTTGGAAATACTTTGATGGAAAAGGAGCATTTTAACCACCAAGCCTCGTCCATAAGGGCGAGGTAGTTCACTAACTTCTCTCCTCAGTCCCTTGGCCTGATAGTGAAAATCATGTTACAAATTCCGTCCTTCGGAGAAGCTGCTACCAGATCCAAGGAACTTATAATAATTCTTGAGCGCGATTGACTTATCGGCATTAGCATAGCAGTACAGACATCCATGAGGACAGCTATCATATTTCCCTATATCTATGCTCTTGAGACAACCGCATTGGGGTCTGGTCGGTGATATTTTTAGATGAGCGATAGAGTGGGGAGTTATCTGCAAGAGTATCTCCGGATCGATACAGTGAGCCTTGTGAACCTGCCCATTTACCAAAAGATCGTTGCAGCAGGCATAGAGGGCAATACCGTAGTTTTTGCCCACTTCTGCCATCCGACAAGCTAGTTCTATCTTCTCATTATCTTCGGGGTCTCGGAAGGTTATGCTCATTTTCCGGAAATTTCGAATCACTCTTTGGTATAGGTGGACAAAGCTGATATAGCAACGGTAGGTGTACCCTTCTAGCGCTGCTGCTATTCTCTCGAAGGCTCTGATTTCAAAAGATAGGTCGGTCTCCTCAGTTATTACTAGGGGGTCAAATCTCCATTGGATGTGAAGAGAGCTCAGACGGCTGGCAATGGTCCTGAATTGGGAGATGGCTTCCTCTGTAGAAGGAGCTCCCGGCTCCAGAGCTCTCGGAAGACCAGTGATGGTAAAATGAAAATAGAAATAGTATCCTCTGTCTTCCAGCTCCGCCAGGAATGATAATAGAGGACCATAGTTTTTGGACCAGAAAACCAGGGCTATGACATCACGAGGACTAAGAGATACAAATTGCTCCTTCTGGCTAAAAGGATGAACAAAACTGATCCACCCTTTTCTGATGCGATTTATAAACCATTGGGAATAAAAGGCAGGAATGTCTGTTCTTCTGCTGACAGAAATGACGTCCATTTTGCTTTGCCCCACAGATGACCTTGTCGCACCACCCCACAAAGCCTTCACTCGCAACCAGTTCGATTATCCAGAAGCCTCTCGCAAGAATCGTTCCCCTGCCTCCACGAATTCTTCTGCCCGCTTAATCAACTGGCTAACCGCATTGTCGCTCACCTCCTCGGCAGGCTCGTAGTCGCTCAGTTGCCGTTCCTCAAAAGCATCCAAGAGATAGCGGTGGAACTTGGTATCCATCCGTCCGGTCTTGGCAAAGCGCTCGCCGAAGGCAGCGTGGACACCCCCGTGCTTGGAGAACTGGAGGCCCTCCTCGAATAGTAAAGCCTCTGCTACATAGAACATGGCATAGTAGGCGCGAGCCGCAGCGATTCGCAAATAGCTTTGCCTCTGAAGAAGGCAGGCAGCTCGAATGTTTTCCCTGGCAATTTCGAGAAGTCTGCCTGTGTGCTCCTTCATACGGGTACCCCCTCCCTCCGTACGTTTACCAAAAATGGAGTCTCGCGTTCGAGCCAGTCTCGCTCGCGAATGTGAAATAGAGACAGGGTCACGCCGTACTTAAGAGAAAGATCGGAACATAGAACGCTGGTTCGCTGGATTTCCTCCCAGTGGTCCCGGAAGTCGTCTAGAATAATGGCGACATCGATATCCGAACCAAAGACCGTCTCGCCCCGCGCCATAGAGCCGTAAAGGTAGACTCCCTTTAACCTCTCTCCGTAAATATTGCTCAGTCCTGACTTTAGTTCATTTAGAATTTTCTCTGACTTTACCTGGATTGTCCTCCGGCTCACTTCCCTCTTCTCCTTCCATCTTCATCAGACCATAGATAATGCTGTCCACCAGAGCTTCCCAACTGGCCTCGATGATGTTTTCGTGGACTCCGATGGTTCCCCAGGAGTCTTTGCCATCGGTGGTATCAATAAGGACACGGACTACGGCGGCGGTTCCCTTCTTCTCATCGATGACCCGCACCTTAAAGTCACTGAGTCTGATCTTGGAGAGCTGGGGATAGGCCTGCCCAATGGCATTTCTCAGGGCATTGTCCAGAGCATTGACCGGGCCGTTGCCTTCCGCAGTGGCTATGATCCGTTGTCCCCCGACATGGATCTTGATGGTAGCCTCGGTGACTACATCCCCATCTTCTCTCTTCTCCATGATCACCCGAAAACTCTCCAGGGTGAAATAGTGCCTGGCCGTACCGCTGAGCTCCCTGACCAAAAGCTCAAAGGAACCGTCAGCCGCCTCAAAGTGATAACCAATATGTTCTAAGTTTTGAATCTCCTGGAGAATCTTGGCTGCCAAAAGGGGATCCTTGCTCAGATCCAGCCCCAACTCTCGGGCTTTGCTGACAATAGTGCCCTTGCCCGAAAGTTCGGAGACCACGATCTTCTGATGGTTACCCACCTCCAAGGGATTGACGTGCTCGAAGGCTCTGGAGTCCTTTTGTACGGCACTGACATGCATACCTCCCTTATGGGCAAAGGCACTCTGACCTACGTAGGGCTGGTGGGAATCGGGAACTATGTTGGCCACCTCACTCACAAAATGGGATAGGTCAGTTAGCCTTCTCAGATTCTCTTTGGGGAGACAGGATATTCCTTTTTTCAGAACCAGATTAGGGATAATGGAGCAGAGATTAGCATTACCGCATCTCTCTCCGTAGCCATTTATGGTCCCCTGGACCATAGTGGCTCCATTCTCCACCGCTACAAGAGTGTTGGCCACCGCACATTCGATATCGTTATGAGCATGAATGCCTACCGGCACTTTCAGGAGGTCAACCACCTCTCTGGTTATACGAGAGACCTCAGAAGGAAGGGCACCTCCATTGGTATCACACAGTACAATATAGTCGGCTCCGCCTTCCTGAGCCGCCAGAATGGTTTTTAAAGCATATTCCCGATCACTTTTGTAAGCATCAAAAAAATGCTCGGCGTCATAGATTACTTCCGGAGAGTTTTTCTTAAGATAGAAAACAGAGTCATAGATCATCTTCAGATTCTCTTCCAGGGTGGTTTCTAGAACCTTCTCCACGTGGAAATCCCAGCTTTTACCGAAGATGCAAACACTGTCCATCCCGGCTTCGATCAGGGCTCGGATATTGGGATCTTCCTCCACTTTGTTAGCCTTATATCTGGTGCTTCCGAAGGCCACCAGCCTGGTTGGCTTTAGATCCAACTTTCTGATTCTCCGGAACAACTCGGTATCTTTGGGATTGGAGTAGGGAAATCCCAGTTCGATGTAGTGGATTCCGAATTCAGCCAGTTTGGCCGCAATCCTGATCTTGTCTTCCACGGAGAAGGAAAGATTTTCTCTTTGAGCTCCATCTCTTAAAGTTGTGTCGAACAACACTACGTCCAAAGGAACCATCCTTTCATGGGAGATTCGAAGAAATTTTCATATTTTCTATGACCAATGAACAGGCCTCCCTGGTGCCCACCAATGTGGTCCCTGGAGTGTAAATGTCCTGAGTCCGGTATCCCTTTTTAATGATCTTCTCCACAGCTTGCTCTATTGCTCTGGCCTCCCCATCCAGGTTGAAGCTGAACCTCAGCATCAGGGCTGCGGAGAGGATAGCCGCCACGGGATTAGCCACATCCTTTCCAGTCAGGTCGGGGGCCGAACCATGAACCGGCTCGTATAGACCAAACATTTTACCCCCTAATGAGGCTGATGGCAACATGCCGATAGATCCGGTAAGAATAGCCGCTTCATCGCTCAGAATATCTCCAAAGAGATTGGAGGTCACCACTACGTCAAATTGCCGGGGATTGAGAACTAACTGCATGGCTGCATTGTCCACATAGAGATGCACCAGTTTGACCTGGGGATACTCCTGGGCTATGGCATTGGTGACCTCTCGCCATAGCCGGGAACTTTCCAGAACGTTGGCCTTATCTACCGAAGTTACCTTCTTATTTCTCTTTCGGGCGATATCAAAAGCTACGCGGACGATGCGCTCCACTTCTTCCCGACTGTAGGTCATGGTATCAAAGGCCACTTCGGAAGAGTTTCTCTTTTCTCTTCCCTTCTCTCCAAAGTATACGTCTCCGGTCAGCTCCCGCACGATAATTATATCTGTTCCCTCCACGACTTCCTTCTTCAGAGGGGAGGCTCCGATCAGATCCGGGAATAGGCGGACCGGCCTCAAGTTGGCAAATAAACCCAGACCCTTCCTCAGTCCCAGAAGGGCTTCTTCTGGACGAGGGGTAGTGGAATCTGTAGAGTCCCATTGGGGACCTCCCACTGCTCCCAGAAGGACAGCGTCGCTACAACGGCAGAGATCTAAAGTCTCCTCCCGGAGGGGAACTCCATATTTGTCGATAGCCGCTCCGCCTACCAGGTCGTACTGAAAAGTAAAATCCAGATCCCTCTCCTGGGAAATCCTGGTGAGGACAGCTACAGCACAGTCAGTAACTTCCGGACCTACGCCATCTCCGGGAATAACTGCTATCTTGGGCATGGTGGCTCATCTTCTCCTGGATAGATTTTCTTTGACGAAGTTTACATAACCCCCTACTTCCACTATCCGCCTCATGAACTCGGGATAGGGTATGACCGCAAAGGAAATGCCGGTGGTAAGATCAGTGATGCTTCCCCTCTCCAGATCGACCTCCACTTCATCACCAGCCTGGATGCTGTCCACTGCCTCCGGCGACTCCAATATGGGCAGTCCGGTATTGATGGCATTGCGAAAGAAAATCCGGGCAAAAGATTTGGCAATCACGCAGGATACCCCACAGGCCTTGATGGCCAGAGGAGCATGCTCCCGGGAGGAACCGCAGCCGAAATTCTCCTCAGCTACTATTATGTCTCCTGGCTGCACCCTCCGGGCAAAATCCCCATCCAGATCCTCCAGACAGTGTCTGGCCAGCTCCTGAGGATCGGTGGTATTCAGGTAGCGAGCCGGGATAATCACATCGGTATCTACATTCTTTCCGTATTTAAAGACCTTACCCCTCAGAACCAAGAGAATCACCCTATTCCCTCTACTTCCTCAGGGCTGATAATGTATCCAGCTACAGCCGAAGCTGCTGCTACAGCCGGATTGGCCAGATAGACCTCGCTTTCGGGATGGCCCATCCGGCCCACAAAATTGCGGTTAGTGGTGGATACCGCTCTCTCGCCTTCGGCCAGAACACCCATATGACCACCCAGACAGGGGCCACAGGTAGGTGTGCTAATGACAGCCCCACTATCCACAAATATCTCCAATAACCCCTCCTTCAGAGCCTGGCGGTATATGTCCTGAGTGGCTGGTATTACGATCAGCCTGACTCCTTTAGCCACTTTATGGCCCTTTAGTATCTGAGCGGCTATCCTCAGGTCCTCCAGGCGGCCATTGGTGCAGGAACCGATGACAGCCTGCTGGATCTGGATCCGCCCTACCTGGCTGATAGGCCGGGTGTTGGAAGGAAGATGGGGAAAAGCTACCTGAGGCTCGATCTCCGTCACGTCTATCTCTATGACCTTCCAGTACTGAGCATCAGGGTCGCTCTTATAGATCTGGTAATCTCTTTTGGCCCTCTCCGCAATGTAGTCCAGGGTAATCTGATCCGGTTCGATGATGCCTGATTTGGCTCCTGCCTCCACAGCCATGTTGGCCATAGTCATGCGGCTATCCATAGACAACTTCCTGATCACGGAGCCAGTGAACTCCATGGCCCGATAGAGGGCACCGTCCACCCCAATCAGGCCGATTATGTACAAAATAAGATCCTTTCCCGAGACCCACTTCTGTAGCTTTCCTTCCAGCACAAACTTCATGGATGGGGGTACTTTAAACCAGAGCTCCCCGGTAGCCATGGCTACGGCCATGTCCGTACTTCCCACTCCGGTAGAGAAGGCCCCCAGAGCACCGTAGGTGCAGGTATGAGAATCGGCTCCTACTACCAGATCGCCCGGCAGAACCAGACCCTTTTCAGGAAGAAGGACATGTTCAATGCCCATCTCTCCTACTTCAAAGTAGTTGGAGATCTGTTGTTCCTGGGCAAATTCCCGCATTATCTTGCACTGTGTGGCCGATTTAATGTCTTTATTAGGCGTAAAATGGTCAGGAACCAGCACAATCCTATCCTTGTCAAATACTCGCTCCGCACCAATTTTTCTGAATTCGGCTATGGCCAGAGGCGCCGTGATGTCATTGCCCAGAACGAGATCCACTCTGGCATAGATAAATTCACCAGGAACTACTTTCTCTTTGCCGCTGTGCCGGGCCAGAATTTTTTCCGTTATGGTCATACCCATAGATAGCCCCTACTCATGTTGGCTTAGCTCCCCCAGCTCCGGCTTTTTCTCCACAGCCCGATTCAGGGCGTTGAGATAGGCCAGGATGCTGGCCTCGATAATGTCCGTGCTGACTCCCCGGCCTACGGTGGTCAGATCTTCCACCTCCACCACTACGGTTACTTCTCCCAGAGCATCCTTCCCGGCTGTGACGGCGTCAATGGAATAGCTCTTCAGCTTGGCCCTGATCCCGGTAATTTTGTCCACGGCCCGGAAGGAGGCATCCACTGGCCCATCCCCATAGGCAGCCTTCTGCACCATC
>CAYYBB010000053.1:10044-11251 GCA_964469465.1 uncultured Actinomycetota bacterium | reverse complement strand
GATTAGATTTTTAGGATGTATATTTGCATAGATGGGATAAGTAAACCACGTGGTTGGACCAAATAGGTACACCTAGGAAGGATACTCTTAAGGATCCAGGGCGGGTAGCCCAGGCTCGAAACATAATAGTTATGGGATGATAAAGGAGCCAGGAAGAAATTGGCATATTCCGTGACCTTAATTCCAGGTGATGGGATCGGACCTGAAATAACCAAAGCTATGCAGTGGGCCATTGAAGCTACTGGGGTAGATGTGCAGTGGGAGGTGGTAGAAGCCGGAGAGAGAGCCGTGGCGGCTCAGGGGGCTCCTCTACCGGACCAGGTCCTTGCCTCTATCCGGCGTAACCGGGTGGCCATTAAAGGTCCTATCACCACACCGGTGGGCAGCGGATTCAGGAGCGTGAATGTCTTTCTACGGAAGGAGCTGGACCTCTACGCCTGCCTGCGACCGGTCTTCTCCATCCGGGGGATCAGGAGCAGGTATGAGAATGTGGATCTGGTTATAGTGCGGGAGAATACGGAGGATCTTTATGCGGGCATAGAGAGGATGGTGGATCAGGACACGGCGGAGAGCATTAAGCTGATCACCCGGGGAGCTTCTCGGAGGATTGTTCGGTTTGCCTTTGAGTACGCCGTAAGGGAGAGAAGAAAAAAGGTCACCGCGGTGCACAAGGCCAACATTTTGAAGTATAGCGACGGCCTCTTCTTGGAGAGTGCCAAAGAGGTGGCAACTGACTATCCAGAGATCGAGTTTGAGGACCGAATCGTGGATAACATGTGTATGCAGTTGGTACTCAAGCCAGAACAGTACGATGTTTTGGTTCTGCCCAATCTGTACGGAGACATTGTATCTGATCTCTGTGCCGGCCTGATCGGAGGGCTGGGTGTGGCTGCTGGAGCCAACCTGGGGGATGAAATTGCTGTCTTTGAGGCGGTTCATGGAAGTGCTCCCAAATATGCCGGGCAGAGCATAGCTAATCCCACAGCCATCATCCTCTCCGGGTACCTGATGTTGAAGCACCTGGGGGAAAGAGAGGCAGCCCAGAGGCTCTTGGCGGCGGTAGAGAATGTGATATCGGAGGGGGAGCATGTGACCCGTGACCTGGGTGGCAGTGCTACTACCTGGGAGATGGCTGAAGCCATTGTGGAGAAACTAAAGGTAGGCCAAGGAGCATAAAGGAACATGCAGGAACATGAAGAGCCTTTGG
>CAYYBB010000053.1:0-9944 GCA_964469465.1 uncultured Actinomycetota bacterium | reverse complement strand
GTTCTCCACCATTGGAGTTTGTGATGGGATTGCCATGAATCATCCGGGTATGAAGTATTCTCTGCCCAGCCGAGAACTTATTGCCGACTCGGTGGAAGCCATGGCTATGGCTTACCCCTTCGATGGACTGGTGCTGATCCCCAATTGTGACAAAATAGTGCCAGGGATGATCATGGCTGCCCTCAGGCTGAACATTCCTTCTATAGTTATCAGCGGCGGACCTATGCTGGCTGGCCACTTCCAGGGCCAGAGGATCGATTTCTCCGATGTTTATGAAGCCATCGGAAAGGTGGAGGTGGGAGAGCTAAGCCTGGAGGAAATGGCTGAAATAGAGAAAGTTGCCTGTCCCGGCTGTGGGTCCTGTGCTGGTATGTTTACGGCCAATTCCATGAACTGCCTGGCTGAAGCCATCGGGCTGGCTCTGCCGGGAAATGGCACTATCCCCGCCGTTTATGGGGAGAGGATTCGCCTGGCCAGAGAGGCGGGTAAGAAGATCGTGGAGCTTATGGACAAGGATATTAAGCCCCGAGATATTGTTACTTCCGAAGCCATAAGAAATGGACTGGCCCTGGATATGGCCCTGGGCTGCTCCACCAATACCGTCCTTCATATGGCAGCCATAGCCCATGAGGCAGGTCAGGACTTTACTCTGGAGACTGTAGATGAGATCAGTAATAAAACACCCAATCTGTGTCGTCTCAGTCCGGTCGGAGACACTTTTGTGGAGGACCTCTATTTTGCCGGAGGAGTTCAGGCGGTGATCAGAGAGCTCATATCAGCGGGCCTCTTCCAGGGAGAAGCTCTAACTGTTACCGTAAAGAGTCAGGCAGAAAACACGGCCAATAGCCGGATCCTGAATCAGTTCATCATCCGGCCGGTCTCCGACCCCTACAGTCCATATGGAGGGCTGGCTATTTTGAGGGGAAACCTGGCTCCGGATGGAGCAGTAGTCAAAGAGTCGGCAGTGGCGAAGGAAATGCTTAACCATCGGGGTCCGGCCCGAGTTTACGAGGCAGAAGAAGAAGCTGTCTCAGATATTCTGGGCAAGAAGATCAACAAGGGAGATGTGATCGTGATCCGATATGAGGGTCCCCGGGGTGGACCTGGGATGAGAGAGATGCTGGCACCTACATCTTCTATTAAGGGGATAGGTCTGGATAGAGATGTAGCTCTCATCACCGATGGCCGCTTTTCGGGAGCCACTACCGGAGCGTCCATTGGCCATGTGTGCCCAGAGGCAGCAGTCTGCGGCCCTATCGCCATAGTCCAGGAGGGAGATCTTATCGAGATTGATATTCCAGGCCGGCAGATTAACCTTCTGGTAGGTGAGGAGGAGAGGATTCGCCGCCTGCAACAGTGGCGTCCTCGGGAGCCCAAGGTTACGTCTGGCTATCTGGCCCGCTATGCCTCCATGGTCTCCTCAGCGGACCGGGGAGCTGTGCTTCAATTGCCAGAAGGACATAAAGGATAGAGAGGGTCATCTGGAGTTGATTCTAATAACGGTGATTATGGAGAAGGGTGTTTATAAATAAAGCGAGGTGAAATAGTTTTGGCCAAAATGACAGGTGCCCAGGCTCTGATCAGAGCCCTGGAAATAGAAGGAGTGGAATTTATATTCGGATATCCCGGTGGCGCTACGCTGCCCATCTATGATGTGCTTTTTGATTCCAAGCAGATTCGGCATATCCTGGTCCGCCATGAGCAATGTGCTGCCCATGCGGCCGATGGATATGCCCGGTCTACCGGAAAAGTAGGGGTGTGCATGGCTACCTCGGGCCCCGGGGCCACCAACCTGGTTACGGGCATTGCTAATGCCTATATGGACTCTGTTCCCATCGTGGCTATAACCGGGCAGGTAATTACCAGCCTTATTGGGACCGATGCCTTCCAGGAAGCAGATATTACCGGCATCACTTCTCCCATAACCAAGCACAATTATCTGGTCAAGAAAGCGGAGGGTCTTCCTCGAGTAGTTAAAGAGGCCTTTCATATCGCATCCACAGGAAGGCCTGGCCCCGTCCTTATAGATGTTCCCAAAGACGTATCTCTGGCTTCCCTAGACTTTGACTACCCGGAGAGGCTACATATGCCAGGTTACAAGCCGTCTTACAAGGGACATCCTAATCAGATTAAACAGGCCGCAAGAAAAATCTATGAATCCTCCCGGCCGGTTCTCTACGTGGGGGGAGGTATAATTATTGCTGAAGCCTGTGCAGAACTTCTGGAGTTTGCCCAACTGGCTCAGATACCGGTGACCAATACTCTGATGGGCAAGGGGTGCTTCCCTGATAATAGTTCCCTTGCTCTGCACATGCCGGGCATGCATGGTACCAAGTATGCCAACTATGCCCTCACTGAGGCTGACCTGATCATTGCGGTGGGAGTGCGTTTTGATGATCGGGTAACCGGCAAGCTTTCTGAATTTGCCAGTAAGGCCGGGGTCATTCATGCCGATATTGATCCGGCCGAAATCGGGAAAAACGTGAGGGTGGACATTCCCATCGTAGGGGATGCCAAAAATATCCTCGCTGGCCTTACCGCTGCTTATAGCAAGATAGTGGAGAAGGAAGGTCCGGCGGACCGAACTCCCTGGCTAGAGCAGATCACCGAGTGGAAGAAACAATATCCTCTTACCTATAAGAAGCTTCGCAACCAGATTAGTCCGGAGTTTGTGGTGGAGCAGCTTTATGAAGCCACGGGCGGAGATGCCATTGTCACTACCGGAGTAGGTCAGAACCAGATGTGGACGGCCCAGTACTGGAAGTTCAAGAGACCGCGCAGTTTCTGCAGCTCCGGGGGGCTGGGAACCATGGGCTATGGGCTGCCGGCAGCCATCGGGGCCCAGATTGGCAATCCTGGTTCTCTGGTCATTGATATTGATGGGGACGGTAGCATCCAGATGGTCATCCAGGAGCTGGCCACGGCCGTGGTCAATCGGTTGCCCATCAAGATCGCCATCCTCAATAACGGCTTTCTGGGCATGGTCAGGCAGTGGCAGCAGTTCTTCCATGACCGCAGATACTCTCAGACCTGCATTCCTGACGTGCCGGACTTCGTCAAAGTTGCGGAAGCTTATGGAGCCATGGGACTTAGAGCCACCACGCCCGAGGAGGTCAGGCCGGTTATTGAAAAAGCTCTCCAATCGGACCTGACCACGGTGATGGATTTCAAAGTGTATCGGGAGCAGAACGTCTATCCCATGGTGGCGCCAGGCAAACCCATAGCAGAAATGATAGGATAAGGGGATGATGGTCATGAAACATACACTGTCCGTTCTGGTAGAGAATAAGCCCGGCGTCCTGGCCAAAATATCCGGGCTTTTCGGCCGGCGGGGTTTTAACATCGATAGTCTGGCTGTGGGACCTACCGAGGATGAGACCATCTCGCGGATGACCATCGTAGTGGAATCAGAAGATCGTTCTCTCGAGCAGGTGACCAAACAGCTCCACAAACTGATCAGTGTCATCAAGATTCAGGATCTGGATCCGGAGAATACCATCGAGAGAGAGCTGGTTCTGATCAAGGTCAATACTGAGCCCGACTTTAGGCCCGAGATCCTGGAAATCGTGGATATTTTCAGGGCCAAGATAGTGGATGTGAGCCCTAAGAGCCTGGTTATAGAGATTACTGGAACCACGGCCAAGCTGGAAGCTATGGAGGAGCTGCTGAGACCCTACGGGATTATAGAATTGGTCAGGACTGGCAGGATAGCTACCTCTCGGGGGATCAAAGCAGTGAGGGCCTAAAGAGGATCATACGCATATAGAAGGAGGAGTAGATGGCCAAGATTTACTATGACCGCGATGCTGACCCGGGGCTGTTGAAAGGTAGAAAGATCGCCATTATCGGCTATGGCAGCCAGGGCCATGCCCACGCCCTGAATCTAAGGGACAGCGGGCTGGAGGTAGTGGTGGGGCTGAGGGAGGGAAGCCGGTCAGCGGCCCGGGCCAGGGAAGCTGGCCTGGAGGTTCTGCCCACGGCCGAAGCAGCCAAAGTAGGAGAGGTGGTCATGATTCTGGTCCCGGATCAGAATCAAAGAGAAGTGTACTACCAGGAGATCCGACCGAATCTGGAGGAGAACAATGTTCTCTGCTTCGCCCACGGATTCAATATCCATTTCCATCAGATTGTACCTGAGCCTAACGTCGATGTGATCATGATTGCCCCTAAAGCCCCGGGGCACTTAATGCGACGGGTTTATGAGGAGGGAGGTGGAGTGCCCTCTCTAGTGGCTGTGTACCAGGACCATACAGGCACTGCCCTCAAGACCGCTCTGGCCTATGCCAAAGCTCTTGGCTCTACCCGGGCCGGGGTCATCGAGACTAGCTTCCGGGAGGAGACGGAGACCGACCTTTTTGGAGAGCAGGCAGTCCTGTGCGGAGGCACCACGGAGCTGATCCGGGCCGGATTTGACACCCTGGTGGAGGCAGGTTATCAACCGGAGTTGGCCTATTTTGAGTGTCTCCACGAACTCAAACTCATCGTCGACCTGATCTACGAGCATGGAATAACCGGGATGAGATACTCTGTCAGTGACACCGCTGAGTTTGGGGATATGGTAGTGGGCAAGAGGATCATTACCGAGGAAACCAGGAAGGAGATGAAGAAGATCCTGGCCGAGGTTCAGTCAGGTGAGTTTGCCCGCACCTGGATTCTGGAGAACCAGGCTAACCGCCCCGTATATCATGCCATCAGGGAAAAGGAAGCCAACCATCCCATTGAAGTAGTAGGCAAAAAGCTCCGCTCCATGATGAGCTGGATCAGAGATAAGGGGGAGCTAAGTTAGGCCGGGTGTCGGATTGGCAAGATTGGACTGACAAGAAATTGTATTAAAATAAACAGTCGAGACCAACGAGTCAGGTTAACAATGCGGTGGTGAACGCTAGCGGAAGAGCGTGTGGGTTAAGAAAGTAAGTGGAGCCAAGCCAACAAAAGAGTTCATGAAAGGAGGCCAAATGCAAAAAAAATACCTTATGACCCCGGGCCCCACATCGGTGCCCACAGATGTGCTCCTGGCTCAAGCCAGGGATATGATCCATCATCGGGCTCCTGCTTATGCTGAGGTTCTCAGAGAGATAACCGCCAGACTCAAAAAAGTTCTGGGAACAGAAGGAGATGTAGTCATCTTTGGTTCTTCGGGCACGGGGGCCATGGAGTCTTCCGTGGTTAACCTCTTCAGCCCAGGAGACAAAGTAGTGGTGATAAGCGTAGGCTATTTTGGTGACCGATATGCTGCCATAGCTGAGGAATTTGGCCTCCAGGTAATCAGGTTGTCCTATCCATGGGGATCGCCGGCAGATCCTCTGGATCTGGAAAGGGCTCTGGAGAGTCATCCAGAGACAAAAGGGGTCTTCATCACTCATCTGGATACTTCCACCGGCGTGGAGAACGATCTGGAGGCCTTTGGCCAGGTGACTGGTCCTCGTAATGTAGCTCTGATCGTGGACAGTATCAGCGGGCTGGGCTCTTCACCTCTCTACATGGATGCTTGGAATTTAGATGTAGTGGTCTCGGGCTCTCAGAAAGCTCTCATGACTCCTCCGGGAATAGCTTTTGCGGGCATCAGCTCCCGGGCCTGGAATATGGTGGAGAGGTCCCGGCTTCCCAAGTTCTACTGGAGTTACCAGAAGAGCAAGGACTCTTACAACAAACCTATTTCCCAAAATCCCTTTACTCCTCCTGTGTCGCTCCTGGTGGCCTTCAACGAGGCTTTGAAGATGGTGGAAAAGGAAGGCCTGGAAAATATGTGGTCCCGACACCGGCTTCTGGCCGAGGCTACCCGGGCTGGACTGAGAGCCATGGGCCTGAAGCTTTTCGCCAGCGGCGGGTGGGGCAATGGGGTGACTTCGGTACTTCCACCGGAGGGGGTTGATGGTGGGAAGGTAGTGAGGATGATGAGAGAGGAGTTCGGAATTACCATCGCCGGGGGGCAGGGAGATCTGAAGGGCAAGATCTTCCGCATCGGCCATTTGGGTTATGTGGACAGATTAGACATCATCCTCACCCTGGCAGCTCTGGAGATGACCCTGGCCAGACTGGGAGTGGAGGTAGAGCTGGGATCTGGGGTGAGGGGAGCCCAGGAAGTATTCCTGAAAGCGGAAGGATGAAGAGGAGAAAAAGATGTTTTGAAGGTGGAAGGGCAGAATGAACGAGGTGCCAAAGGTTCTGATCAAAGAAGAGATATCTGCTAAGGCCATAGCGCTATTGAAAAAGCACTTTGAGGTTAATGTGATGGTAGACCTCTCTCAGGATGCGCTGAAGGAGATCATTTCGCGATACGATGCCCTGATCGTCAGGAGCGAGACCCGGGTGGACGAGGAACTACTAGAGCGAGCCACCCGTCTGAAGGTCATCGGTAGAGCCGGCGTGGGTCTGGACAACATTGATCTGGAAACAGCCACCAAGCGAGGCATTATTGTTACCAATGCCCCCCAGAGCAACGTAGTCTCGGCTGCTGAACATACCGTAGCTCTTCTTATGTCCCTCTGCCGCTCTATACCTCAGGCCAACGTTTCCTTAAAAGGAGGAGTATGGGAGAGATCCAAATTTAAGGGAATCGAAGTTCAGGGCAAGTATCTGGGAATTGCTGGTCTGGGCAGGGTGGGAACCCTGGTGGCCCAGAAGGCCTCGGGCCTGGGCATGAAGGTTATTGCTTACGATCCCTATGTATCAGAGGAACGCTACCATCATCTGGGCATAGCCAGAGCCAGGGAGCTTAAGGATCTCTTGGAGGTTTCCGACTTCATAACCATACATCTCCCTAAGACCAAGGATACCTACCATATGTTCGGGCGACAGGAGTTTCAGGCTATGAAGAGGGGCGTTCTTCTGATCAACGTAGCCAGAGGAAGCATAGTAGATACGGAGGCGCTGGTAGAAGCCCTGGAGTCAGGACAGGTCGGTGGTGCAGCTCTGGATGTCTTTGAGGAGGAACCGTGCACCGATTCCCCTCTCTTTAAATTTCCTCAGGTTGTGGTAACCCCTCACCTGGGAGCATCCACCATAGAGGCTCAGGACAAGGCAGGCGTAGTCATCGCCGAACAGGTGATAGCAGCTCTCTTAGGAGAGCCGGTCACCAACGCGGTCAATGTCCCTGCTGCCAGCCCGGAAGTGATGGAAGCACTGTCACCCTTCTTCCCTCTGGCGGAGAAACTGGGAGGTCTCTTTGTCCGTCTCTACTCCGGCCGCCTGAACACCCTGGGGGTGGAGTACTCCGGACAGGTGGCCGAGCACGATACTCGCCTTTTAACTTTAGCCATTCTGAAGGGTATGTTCGACAAATTTGTGGAGGAGCATGTTAACTACGTCAATGCCCCTCTTATCGCCAAGGAGCGGGGCATAGAGGTGAGAGAAAGCAAGACCAGGTTTTCCAGGGATTATGTCAACCTGATAACTCTTAAGGTAGAGAACGCCGAAACGGAGTTTTCGGTCTCCGGGACTGTCTTGGGTAAGAGGAATGTCCCCCGGTTTGTCTCCATCGATAAATTTATGATAGACATGGTCCCGTCCAGGCATATGGCTTTCTTCCGCTACAAAGATGTTCCGGGGAGAATTGGTATCATAGGGACTATCCTGGGTCGCAATAATATAAATATCGCCAACATGCAGGTGGGCCGCAAGAAGATCGGGGGAGATGCGATGACTGCTATCAATGTGGATTCTCCTATTTCCGAGGAGGTCATGGAGGAGATTCGCCGGCAGCCGGGAATCGAGGAGGCCAGGTTCATAGAATTGTGACCGGTGAGACGGGGTAAGCAGATCAGCTTGGTGATCTGGAGGACCACCGGAAAGAACAGGTTGGGAAGAAGGCGGTGTTCTATTGACCAGAGTAGTTCTGATTCGCCATGGTGAGACAGAATGGAATCGTCTGGAAAGGTTCCAGGGAAGAACGGACGTTCCTTTGAACCAGGAGGGGTTAGAGCAAGCGGAGAGGCTGGCCCAAAGGCTTAAAGAAGTACCTCTCACAAAGATCTATACCAGTCCCCTGATCCGGGCTAGAAAGACGGCGGAGATAGTCAATGATTGCCACGGAGTGGAGATCATCCCCCAGGAGGGACTGACCGAAGTAGACCACGGGCATTGGACCGGGATGTTCAAAAGCCAGGTCATAGAGAGGGATGGGGAGAGATATAAGACCTGGCTCACCAGACCCGATACATTAGTTATGCCGGAAGGGGAGTCCCTGGCCGATGTCTGTCGGAGATCAGTAAGAGCGATAGAGAAGATAATTGAGAACAGTGTGGGTGAGACCATTCTGGTCTGCTCTCATGATGCGGTAAATAAGGTTCTTCTGTGCCACTTCCTTGGTCTGGAACTCTCCAGTTTCTGGAAGTTTAAACAAGGAAACGGCTGTATTAATATTATCGACGTTTTGGACCGTAACAATTTCATGATTATGTTGGTCAACGACACCTGTCATTTGGGCGGGATTGTTGATCGTACCGCTCAAGGCGCCCTATGATGTATGGAATTATAATTTCCTGGCTGAAGCTCGCCCTTAAGGGGCTGGTGGCTGGAGCGAGACAGGGCGATCAGCCACCAGCCGGATGAGTACTTCTTCGCCAGGTCTCCCAACTACCTGTTGCCCTGTCCATACCCAGTCCAGATTTCAACGCCCATAAATATGGGTTTCGGAGGGAAATATGCCTAGAAAAATTCATATCTTTGATACTACTCTAAGAGATGGGGAACAGGCTCCTCGGATACATCTTAATCCTAAAGAGAAACTTCAGATTGCGGAACAGTTGGCCAGACTTAAGGTAGATGTCATTGAGGCCGGCTTTCCCATATCTTCGGAAGGGGATTTCCAAAGCGTGGCGGAGATTGCCAGGAAGGTCAAAGGACCTATCATTGCCGGACTGGCCCGGGCAGTGGAGGCAGATATCCGGAGAGCCTGGGAGGCAGTACAGCACGCTGAGCGTCCGCGCATCCATACCTTCATCGCTACCTCTGATATCCATCTTAAACATCAGCTCCGCAAGGAGAGAGGGGAAGTTCTGGAAATGGCCAAGAGGGCGGTCTCTTTGGCCAGGAGTTTCACTGAGGATGTGGAGTTTTCGGCCATGGATGCCACCCGAAGCGATGTAGACTTTCTTTGCCAGGTCTTTGAGGCGGCCATTGAGTGCGGGGCTACAGTCATAAACGTCCCGGATACCGTGGGCTATGCCATGCCCAACGAATTTGCTGAGCTCATCGATCAGATCAGGAAGAAAGTGCGGGGCATAGATGGGGTTATTCTTAGCGTCCACTGCCATAATGATCTGGGGCTGGCAGTAGCTAACTCCCTGGCAGCCGTACAACACGGAGCCCAGCAGGTGGAAGTAGCTGTCAATGGTCTGGGGGAGAGAGCGGGCAACGCGGCCCTGGAGGAGCTGGTGATGATAATCGATACCCGGGGCACCTATCTGGATGTGCAGACGGATATCAACATCTCGGAGATTGCCAGGACCAGCCACCTGGTCAGCCTTCTGACCGGCTATCCAGTTCAGCCCAACAAGGCGGTGGTTGGCCGCAATGCCTTCGCCCACGAGTCTGGTATTCATCAGGATGGAGTTCTCAAGGAAAGAGCCACCTATGAGATAATGGATCCCCAGAAACTGGGCTTTGTGAAGAGCGAGATCGTTTTGGGAAAGCACTCCGGAAGGCATGCCTTTAGCGAACGACTGGCTCAGCTTGGATACAAGCTCTCTGAGGAAGAGCTGGACCGGGCCTTTGGCCGGTTCAAGTCTCTGGCTGACCGGAAGGGCGAGATCAAAGACGAGGATCTGGAAGCCATCGTGGCCAGCGAGATCAAGATTACCACCGAGCTCTTTAAACTGAATTATTACCAGACCCTTAGCGGTAGTATGGTCAAGCCCACGGCTACGGTGGGGTTAGAGATCAACGGTAGGATGGTGCAGAAGGCTGCCTATGGGGATGGGCCAGTGGATGCCTCCTTCCGGGCC
>CAYYBB010000052.1:0-11856 GCA_964469465.1 uncultured Actinomycetota bacterium | reverse complement strand
GGCACCGGAGGCTGAAACCATAATTCTCTTGTGGTATCTCCTCACTCAAGGGACTGCTCCCTGGACAGGTTCCTGGAAAACTTATCATGAGTTGGAAGGGGCCTACGCTCACGAGAGCTATTTCAGGCAAAGTAGCGAGGATCGCCTGGCCCCTTACGTACAAGAGATCCTAGCCAGGAAAGAAGTTATCCTCTCCTCTCTAGACGGAATTGAGACGTACAAAGTAGGTGGATGTGACCTGGGTATTCAGTTTCAGGTCCTTCCTCGAATCTGCATCCTCTGCCAATTTTATCTGCAAGACGAGGAGTTTCGTGCCCAAACAAAAATCCTCTTCTCGGACAATGCCAATAATCTTCTGTCCACTGAATGTCTGGGGGAATTGGCTATCCTCCTGGCTAAAAAGATCCTCAATTGCCTCTAGTTGTGATACAATTTTTGGCGTCCCTGCAAAAAGGGCCGAATTTCAGTATTTGGCCCCATCCTGCGAAGCTAAATAGGACGGCAAATTGACCCAAAATCTGGTTTTTGCAGCTTCGCCATTTATGCTATTCTAAATCGGGAGACAGCCCGAGCGGACTCATGCTGGTGGAACTTCTCGAATCTCTCCGGATATTGTGAAACTGAACCAGGGACATGGACGTCTAATGTGCTATCTAAGAGATCTGCTTGCGGGACAAGCACTACTGCTTATTTGGAGAGTAACTAAGAGGGAGAGTAGAACATGAAATTGAAACTGATTGCTCCAGCCTGGAGGGAATCCAGAACCGGCAAGATAAAGCGTTTTTCCTTCTTCCCTCCTCTCAGCCTCGGTATCCTGGCCTCCTTGACCCCTGATGACGTGGAAGTCTCCCTTACCGATGAGAACCTACAAAAGATCGATTTCCAGGAAAAAGTGGACCTGGTGGCCATAACTACCATGACTGCGGCCGCCCCACGAGCCTACGAGATCGCCGAAAAGTTCCGCGCCAACGGGGCCAAGGTCGTCCTCGGTGGAATTCATCCCAGTGCGGTTCCGGAAGAGGCAGTTGACTATGCTGATGCCGTATGCATCGGAGAGGCAGAGGACTACTGGCCTGAGCTAATTGAAGACTTTAAAAGAGGGCAATTAAAGAAGTTCTATCGGGCTGGCGAGAGAAAGAAATTCCTGACCATCCCCCGGCCTAAAAGAAGCCTGTTTCCTCCCAGAGGTTACCTCACCCATATCACTATGCAGACTACCAGAGGGTGCCCCTTTGCCTGCGATTTCTGCTCCGTTACCAACTTCTTCGGCCGGACCTATCGCTTCTGCCCCATCCCGGACATCATTTCTGAGTTGAGGGATCTCAAAGTCAAACTGGTTGCTTTTGTGGATGACAATATTGTGGGCAACTTCAAAAGAGCCAAGGAGTTCTTCAGCGAGCTCATTCCCCTCAAACTAAAATGGTACAGCCAGGCTTCCATCAATATCTCCCGAGACGACGAACTTCTGGAGCTGGCTCGAAAAAGCGGCTGCATCGGATTATTCATCGGATTGGAATCTCTGTCTACCCAAAATTTAGAGGCTGTGGGCAAAAAGGTAAATGTTGTTGAGAAATTCGAACAGGCTATTGAAAAGATTCATTACTACGGCCTGGCCATAGAAGGTGCCTTTATCTTTGGGCTGGACGGAGATGATAAATCAGTCTTTAAAGAGACGGTGGAGTTCGCCAAGAAAATGAAGCTGGAGGCGGTTCAATTTGGTATCCTTACTCCGTTTCCAGGCACACCCCTCTACGATCAGATGGAAAAGGAGGGCCGCATCTTTGACCGGAACTGGGCCCATTATGATATCGGCCATGTGGTCTTTGAGCCCAAGCACATGAGTCCAGCAACTCTAAGACAGGGCTTCGAATGGGCCTGGACGGAGTTCTATAGCATCCGCTCTATTCTACAACGCCTTGGCCTCCTTCGTAAAAATTTGGAGTTCCTCTTAGCCCTTAACTTTGCTTACCACAGAGGGGTAAGGCACTTTTCTCGCGTGCCGGTTTGAAAGCCCCGGATTATCAGGCGTTCTTATCTCATGAAGTCAATTCTACAACCTGACTTTGCCGATCCTTGGTGCACCGCAACCCAAACTTTCTGTCTCTGTCTGGTAGACTAATCTCCACCACTGTGCTAAGCTTCAAATTAGACCTATACCCTCAGGTATTTTGATCGGTTCCTTAGAAGTATATATGCATATTTCTTTCCTGTGCCGACGATCAGCTACTAATGTAGGTGGGTTTGACTAATCGTTCTCTTCCCTATCCCTTCCTTTACCGTTATCATAGATTTGTGAGTCCAGAATATGGCCAGAAATATGGGGAATAAGGGCAAAGGTTGGCTGAAGAGGATATTGGGGATTCTTGTCATCCTGCTTTTCGCTGGCCTAACCTTCTATATCGTAGCCTACTATGGCCAGCTCCCCAAAGCTCGGGAGTCTCCAGCTCAGGAGGAACTGGAGAACAAATATCGAGAGAAAAGGGAAATGATGGTGGAATATCAGCTTAAGGGCAGAGACATAACTGACCCTAAAGTGCTGGAGGTTATGTCCCAGATTCCCCGTCACCAGTTCGTCCCTGCGGAATACAAAGATCAGGCCTATGAAGATCACCCCTTGCCCATTGGCGAGGGGCAGACCATCTCCCAGCCCTATATCGTTGCTCTCATGACCCAAAATCTGGAGCTTCAGGGGGATGAGAAAGTCCTGGAGATAGGTACCGGATCCGGCTATCAGGCTGCCATCCTCAGCAAATTAGTCCAAGAGGTATATACCGTGGAGATCATCAAATCCCTGGGACTAACGGCCAAAGACCAGCTAAAGCGACTGGGTTATGATAATGTAGTGGTCCAGGTCGCTGACGGTTATTATGGTTGGCCAGAACATGCTCCCTTTGACGCCATAATTGTTACCGCAGCTCCTGATCACGTCCCTCCTCCTCTTTTGGATCAGCTCAAAGATGGGGGCATAATGGTCATCCCCGTAGGCCCGCCAGGCTCCTACCAGACCCTCTGGAAGCTTACTAAAAAGGGAGATCAGATTATCTCCAAGAACCTGGGCGGTGTCATCTTTGTACCCCTGACCGGAGGGGAGAGGGAGAAGCAAGAGCAGCCTCAGAGTCTGGAGTAGATGGAAGTTTGTCCTAATCCAATACGGCCCCTTGGTTCAAAGGGAAGACTTGCTGGGTAACTGCTTTGGCTCAGGCAAAGGAACCTTTCTGGGGCTGGCGTCAGGAAAGCGCGCAAAGTAAGCCGATGATGGCCAAATATTCTGACCTGAGAGAACCTATATTCTATCTTTGATACCTCTGAATAAATTTTCTCTAGGCTCCATATATACTACAAGTTTGGCATCTAGGGCTTCCGCAACCCTTTCCAGCATGGAGAGGGAGGGATTAGAATGAGCATTAACACTCTCCAGGCGGGATATGCCTGACTGCTTTGTTCCTATCTTCTCGGCCAGCTCTTTCTGGGTAATCCCTCGCTTGAGACGGAGCTCAATGATGCTTTTAGCTAATTGGTATTCGGGCTCAAGAGCTTCGTATTCCTTCCGAAACTCAGGATCTTTGAGTTGTTTTTCCAGATAGTACTTAAGCTTCATCCGCTGAACCTCCTAAAATAATCCTTCATTCTCTTTTCGGCCATATCTAAGTCCCTGGAAGGTATCTTTTGAGTCTTTTTGGCTATACCATGCAGAATCACAAACTTACAACCGGCAAACGCAAAATAGAAATAGCGGAAAGTGTCAGAGGCCACTTGTACCCTCAACTCCCAGAGTTTCTCTCGCCCCTTTATCTGCTTAACATGAGGTGATCCTAATTCTAAGCCAAACTCCTCCAAGAGTTGCATATCCCGTATTGACTTAGCTCGTGCCCTCGGAGGTAATTTATCAAGAAATTCCTCTACAGGACTCTCACCAGATTTAGTTCTGTAGAACTCCACCTCCCAGCGCATAACAATAATATAACGTATATATTATACGTGTGTCAAGAACTTTTTCAGTCGGAAAGATTGATAAGTGGAGACTAATATTGGAGACCTATGTTCCCGGCAGAACTTAGCGCCTGGCCCGCTTAATGCTCTTTTCTCTAGAGAACAGAAGCCTCAAAGAGCACTCTCTTTCTCTCTATCAGACTGCTTTTCAAGACAGGCCCACCTAATGGCCAGAGAGCTAATAAGATAAGCTCCAGACGCCACCACCAGAACCACGCTGAAACCAAAAGAAATAGCCAGAAGGGCAGCTCCGATGGAAGCTATGACTGAGGCAAAGCCGTTAACTCCCCAGGCCCAGGCTATGAGTTTGGGGTCCCTTTCTCCGAGCATCCTTATTCCCGCGGGAAAGGGCATGCCCATGAGGAAGCCGAGAGGAGCCAGAGAAAAGAAGGTCATGAGCAGACGCACAGATAGGGCTGACTTCAAAAATAGGTTGAAGAAGGGGCCGATAAGAAATACATAAAGGAGAATAAGAAGGCCTACCAGAAGAGGTGGCAGAAAGACACTTTTCCTGAACCTCTCGGAAATCAGGCTCCCCAGGCCAGAAAAAAGCAGCAAGGAGAAAAGGACGACAGAGATGGAGTAGACCGGATGGCCGAGAAAAAGAATATATTTCTGCATCAGAGGAATCTCTACAAAGAGAAAACCCAGGCCAATGGAAAAGAAATAGGCAAAAGTAATGGGAGTCATCGAGCCAGACCCGCCCTTTCCTGATTTTCTCCCCTTCGCCGGACTGCCTAAACTCCCCTTTGTTGCTGTCCCTTTGCTAGACTTCTCCAGAGTAGGACTCCCCCGGGCATTTTCCTTGAATTTCTTGCCCGCCAGATCTCCAGAACTGGCCCTCCCCTGAAATCTCAAATACACCAGCGGGAGAAGGATAAATAGAGCTGACAAAAACAGGGAAACGGCCAAAAGGACCAGCAGTACCAGAAAGCCTCCTCCCCCAAAAGGCTGCATGGTCTTCCCCCAAGTACGAAGGATAAAAGGAATCTGGCCTGCCTTGAAAAAATGAAAAAAGAAAGGCCGGTCATCGCTGACCGGAGTCACATCGTAAAAGTAACCCTGGTAGAAAGCCTCTCTCTTTGAAGCTTGGGCCAATTCCTTAAACGCCAGGTAGTCCTCCGGCTTCTCGAGGACGTTGAATCTGTTGGCTTCTTCGGCCCGAATGCCCGGATAATATACCAGATCAAATTTCTCCTCCTCGCAAAAATCTTTTATCTTTGCCACATCTTCACTATTAACTTCTCCCTTTTTAACCAGAACTACTACTGTGGACCAGCTGCGAAGAGCTACCAGTTGCCTGTCGGGGCTCTTTACTTCTATCCTCTCCAGAGCCTCAAGGATAATGGAGAAAAGCCGCACGCTCTCGCTGGGGGGAATCTGGAGCCACCTCTGGACCACCAGCCAGCCTTGCGGAGAAAGATGGTCGTAATAGTCCTGGATAGCTTCAGTGGTATAGGTATAATTCTCGCTCAAACTATAGGTGCCCGCCAGAGTAGCCTTAAAGGTATCTGCCAGAGAGAGAATAATTAGATCGAAAGACATCTCGCTCCTTCTAATATAGCTACGTCCTATCTCGTTGACGATCCGGACGTTCTCTCGATCGTAGATATCCCCGGAGAACTCAGCGTATTCTCGTTCCATCAACTCTATAATGGTCGGATTGCTCTCCACTACCCAAATTGAATCCGGCTGGTAGCTGAGAGCTTGAAGAAGGTTCAGGCCCCCTCTCGGCTCGATGATGAGAACACGGGGACGCTCTTTCAAACTATAAGCGACTGCTGTAACCATGTGCCGGGTAAACTCGGCTGATCTCTCATTCTCAAATCTGGTTATGGGGCTGAGATCATCTCCATCTACAGTTATGCCCATCTGTTTCGGAGGCAGCTCATGATAGGCCAGGCTCAGCCCTGGAGCTGACTTAATGGCATTGCTATCGATGACATCCACCTTGGAGAAGGGATTCCACCGAGAATAAACTATCCGGCTGTCAGGGTATCGGGAGATAACGCTAAGACTCTTGTAGGGAGACATTTTTATTTGAAGAAAATCCGGTGGCCGAAAGAGAAAGAATAGCAAGAGCAGAGCTAAACCTATGATGAGGACTCTTAAGACGAAGGGATGGAGAGCGCTCCAGAACCCTTTGGGCAAAAACTTTCCTGTTTTTTCAGAGCCCTCATAGCTGCCCATCTTTTCGGGGCTCTGAAAGCTGTCCCGAAAATCCTTCTGGCTTCTATCCGGCTCAGGGTCTCTGGCCCGAGCCAGGGTCAAAAGAAATGAAGCGGCCAATCCCAGGAGGGCAGATATCACTATCACTCCCTCACCCCACAGCCAGGGAATGAGAAGAATCACAGAAAGAGATCCCACTGATGAGCCGCCAAGACTGTAAAAATAGATGCGACTCACTTTATTCGGATAGGCAGATATGGTAGCTCCAGTTATCAGGCCAGAAAAAAGAAAGGGTACCAGCAGAGAGAGATAGTAGATCACCAGGAAGACTACCTGCCTCCTATCCCAGGCTATCTGATAGGAATCGAAGGGGATGTAGTTAACCATAACATATCCCCCCAGACAGCTTAGAGCAAAAAGAAAGGCCAGATAAGAAAGTCTTTTAGGAGTTAATCCTCTGACCGCAGATCCGAACAAGGAAAGGATCGTCCCACTCACTCCAAAGCCCAGCAGGGCGATACTCACCACCATAAAGGCAAAATGATACCCCTGGGCCAGAGAAAAGACCCTGGTTAAGACGATCTGAAAACTGAGAGTGGCCACGGAGACAAGGAAAATGGCCAGATAAAGAAGGGTCACGTGAGTATTAAGAATTCTGAGTTGGAAACTGGCATCTTGCCTAAATCTTCCAATTGGCGCTGAATGTCATCCAGATATCTATTGATCTTTGTCCTGTCAATCATTTCTTCAGACCCGCCTTTATCCTCTCAAACAGAAGCCTGTCGTATTCATCCAGATACGGTTTGATCTCCAGGTACCTCAAAAGGACTCCCTCCTCATACTCTATTCTTTCTGCCTCATCTTTGGACAATAGCAGTGTTCCTGTAGCTATAACCTTATGCTCAAGCTCCACTCCGGCCACATTCAGGATGACCAGATCGATCCTGTCGGTGCCTAAAGATATTATCAGTTCTTTTGCCAATTCCTCTTCCTTCTGCAAGCACGATTTCCGGTCGCCATCCTTCAGGTATACTGCTATGTCAATATCGCTTAGGGGATGGGTGAGTCTGGTGGCCTGGGAGCCAAAAAGATAAGCAAGGCGAACGTCCTTATCTCCTTCAAGAATATATGGCGTTCCTGCAAAAAGGTCAAAAAACGACTCTTTAGCACCTTTTTCCGAAGCTAAATTAGGTGGCAAATTGATCAAAAATCTGGTTTTTGCAGTTCCGCCATATATGCTATTTTGTCTACATGACTCTTACTGTTATCCAACATAACTGATGGACCTCCTTGAAGGTACTTCATCGCTACCTTGGCTAGATTTTCTTTTCCCAGAGATCAGTTGGTCAACGCCTTTCTGAAATCTTGACTCATTCTTTCGTAGGACTGGATGGTCTACAGTTAGTATTGTACTTTAAGCTAGAAGTGTCCAGCAACCCTCTGGCTAGTGCTATTCCCATTCCCATTCCTCATTCTCGGTTTCTCTACTTGAGCACGGCTGCTTGTATCCTCTTTATGATGTATAAAGTCGCCATGATTTCTACATCCTGTACAAAATGGTACAGAATATGGAAACTACATCACGGAGAGTCCCGTTCTCTTTAGCCAAAACCTATCCTGTCTCCTTCTTTCCCACCTGGTATAATGCTTACAGAAAGGAGGGACAAATGCCAGAGCTGCCCGAAGTGGAGACCGTTGTTCAGGGTTTAAAGGAGAAGATTACCGGACGGAGAATCTCTCAGGTTACCCTGAATCTGTCGAAGATCATCCGCAGTGATCTAAAGGAATTTCTCAACTCTCTCCAGGGGCAGGTTATCGAAAGAGTGTGGCGTCGGGGGAAATTCATCATTATCGATCTCTCTCGAGACCAGAGTCTAATAGTCCATCTAGGGATGACCGGGCAACTCACCTATGTTTCCTCCGCTGCCCCTCTTCTAAAGCATACTCATCTCACCCTCCATCTGGAGAATAACGACCTGCACCAGCTCCGCTACCGAGATCTTCGCCAGTTCGGATACATCCGTCTCGTGGACTCGGATCAACTGAAAGATGTGGAAAGCCTGACAAAATTGGGACCCGAACCTTTTGAGCTTACTCTGGAGCAGTTCATGAACTTGATGGGCGCACGCCGGGTTAGGATCAAGCCTCTGCTCCTGGATCAGGGCGTAATAGCCGGCATCGGGAACATTTACGCTGATGAGATCCTCTACCGGGCCCAGATCCATCCCAGGCAGCCCGCTGATTCCCTCACTCCCCTGCAATTAAAGAAAATGTATCACGCTATGCGAGAGGTTCTGGTAGCAGCGATAGAAAAGAGGGGCTCGAGTGTTCAAGACTATGTCACCTCTGAAGGAGAACTTGGGGAGTACCAGCGCCTGCACCAGGTCTATCATCGCCAGAGCCAACCCTGTTTTCGCTGTGGCGCTCTCATAGCCAGGGAGAAGGTCGGAGGAAGGAGCACCCACTGGTGCCCCCGGTGCCAGAAATATATAGCTTGAAGCTAGTAACTTAATTTGCGTCCGCTTCATATGCTATACTAGAAGTGCGGGTTAAACCGATCCACTATTATCTATCGTAGTAGGCAAATGGAGCTTCGCAATGAACCCTCCGGTTATCGTAATACCTTCCTACTGGACGGTTTGTGATCTACGGATAAAAGAGGAAGCCGTCTACGACCACCCCACTGATCTGCGGTCGGATGAGGAAACCTTAACCACACTTCTATCAAGCCTTAAGATTCTGAGAAATCCTTTCCGGGTAGTGGTCATCGGTGCACTTACTAACTCCAACCTGGGAAGGGAAATGGACACCAGGTTAAGAAAGCTCCTTGCTCCCTTTGGGAAAGATCTGGATCTCTATTGCTTTTCTGCTGAACTTCTGGATCAGTTAAACAGAGCCACCATGGCCAGAGGAATTGAGCCCCGTTTGAGCTTCTCTAACCTGGGATACTCCAATGTCAGGAATCTATGCCTGGTGGCTCCCCTCCTTCTGGACGCCGAGGTGGCTGTATTTCTTGATGACGATGAGGTAGTGGCTGATCCTGAATTTCTAGACAAGGCTACAGAGCATGTAGGCAAGATCTACAACGGTACCTTAGTCATGGCCGTAGCAGGATACTACACTGATGCCACCGGGGATTTCAGGTTAGACAGCTCGCCTCACCTGTGGCATCTGTGCTGGAATAAAATTCAGGACATGAACGAAGCTTTCCAGATCATCGCTGAACCTCCCCGCCTCAAAAAAAGTAATTTTGTTTTTGGCGGAAACATGGTCCTTTATAGAGACCTTATGCTGGAGGTGCCCTTCGATCCCTACGTACCTAGAGGGGAAGATATAGACTATCTTGTTAACGCCCGCTACTATGAATATCCCTTCTACCTGGACAGAGAGCTTTCCATCGTCCACAAACAGCCTCCTTCCCGATCCACCCCCGAAAGAGGCTTTCACCAAGATGTTCTTCGTTTTATCTACGAAAGGGAAAAGATCAGGCTTTTTGGCTTTACGGCCGAAGAATTTGGACCCTATCCGGGCCGTTATCTGACCGAGGACCTGGAGGGCCGGATATTGGTAACCAGCATCCTCATGTCCGCTGAACTTTACAAAGATGAATTGTGCGCATTGAGAAGCTTTGATGAGATATGGGGGTTTCTAAAGAGACATGCTCCCCCTCTGGATGAGGCCAGACAACTGGCCAAAGTGCAAGCAAAGAAATATCCAGCCTACAAAGAAAAGTGGAGCAAGTTCATCAAGATGTTAATCCAGGATAAAGATTACCAAGATCTGATGAAAGGAGCGAGGATCTAAGAAGTGAAAATAGCTATGATCTCTACGCCTTTCGAGAGCACCCCGCCCCTGAAATATGGCGGCACAGAAAGAATAGTGAGCCTTTTAACGGAAGGCCTGGCTGAGAGGGGTCATGAGGTAACCCTCTTCGCTACCGGGGACTCCAAAACCAGGGCCAGGCTGGTCTACTTCTTTGAAACAGCTCGAAGACAAATGTACACTGCGGACGACGTAATCTATCACCTGGGCATGGCTTTCTCTCAGGTTGAGGGGTTCAATATCGTCCACAACCACGATTCCTTCTGCGGCATCCCCTTCTGCGGTCTCTGTCCTATTCCCAGCCTTACCACCATCCACAATTCCATGACCTTGAGCCCAGGGGACAAAATCTATGCTGCGGGAGATTTGAGAATTCGGCTCTTTAAGGCCTATCCTTCCAACAATTATGTAGCCATTAGCGAAAACCAGAGGAGAGCCGTTCCGGCAGGAAGAGTGTACCGGGTATATAATGGCATCGCTTACCAAGATTTCCCTTTCTCCCCGAACAAGGAAGATTTCTTTCTCTGGATCGGCAAGATATGGCCAGGCAAGGGCTTACATTCCGCCATTGAAGTGGCCAGACGTGCGGATCTGAAGCTCAGAATTGCCGGCCGTCCCCATCCCAGCCACCTGGAGTACTTTCAAAACTTAATGGAGAGGGTGGATGGACAAAAGATCCAATATTTGGGCGAGGTGTCCGATGAAGAGAGGCTCGATCTATATAAAAGAGCCAGAGCTCTGCTCTTTCCTATCCAGTGGGACGAACCCTTCGGCCTGGTCATGGTAGAAGCCATGGCCTGTGGCACACCTGTTCTTGCCTTCGGTAGAGGATCCGTGCCGGAGATAATTGATGATGGGCGGACCGGTTTTGTGGTATCCGAAGTGGAGGAAATGGTGGAGGCCGTAAAGAAGGTAGACTCCCTTGATCCCTATGTATGTCGCAAGTGGGTGGAGGAGCACTTTAGTGCTGAAGTGATGATCAAAGCCTATGAGGAGGTTTATCAGGATATTATGGATAGAGAAGAGACGTAGAAATTTGTAATAGGAATATTGTTGCGCTTGTTACATATCTCTGGTGTGGGACCTAGAGACCTTGACAAGAATTGGTAAGGCAGGCAGCTTTCCCCATGCGGATGGCTGACTTGGGATTCCCTTTCTCGACTCAATAAAGGAGGCAAGACGCCATGATTACCCCTGACACTACTATCACCTATCTAGGACACTCTCTCTTTGTCATAACTTCTAGCGGGGGCTTAAGAGTGGCTACCGATCCTTACGATAATATGGTAAGATCGCAGCTTCCCACTGTGGAGGCGGACGTAGTTCTGGTGACCCATGGCCATGGTGATCACTCCAACCTGGACATAGTGAGGGGCAATCCGGTAGTGGTAAAGGGGGAGGGCAAACACGAGATTTCAGGCATCACGGTGGAGGGAATTGCCGGCTACCATGATACCTCGCGGGGTGCCCAAAGAGGTAGAGTCACCATTTTTAAGTGGACTTTAGACAAGATTATCTTCGCCCACCTGGGGGACCTGGGGCAGGTAATTGACCCAAAACAAAGGGATTTCCTGAAGGATGTGGACATATTGTTCCTCCCGGTAGGAGGCACCTTTACCGTGGACGCCCGAGGAGCTAGCCAGATCGTCAACCTTCTGAACCCTCCCGTGGTTATCCCCATGCATTTTAAGGAACCTGACTCTCTCCTTCCCATCGCCGGAGTAGAGGGATTTCTAAAGCTCTACCCTGGCTACAAGGATGCAGGGCGCACCATATCAGTGAACAAAGAAATGATTCCCTCTCAGACCGAAGTATGGGTTATGCGTTCGAGATAGTCAGGATACCCGATCAAGAGAATTTGAGAACTGGACCTAA
>CAYYBB010000051.1:0-11861 GCA_964469465.1 uncultured Actinomycetota bacterium | reverse complement strand
TCCACAATAGGGCCGCCGCAGTATTCGCAGCATTCTCCATCCCAAAATCCCATAGTCATATCTCCTCCTATTCTCTTGATCTATCTTCGTATACGGTTATCACGTCGCATTATATGCAGTTGCCGTGAAAGGAGCAAGTATCAGTCTTGAACTCATGATAATGGCTGAATCCAGGGGGCAGAAGGTCTGGCATTGACCTTAGGGGTGGTTTTACATACGGCGTCTATGCGTTATAATAAAGAGGATTTGATAGAATGGATCAAAAGGGGAAGGGCAACCGGGTGGTCAGATGTTTGAGCGATTTACTGAACGGGCCCGAAAAGTGGTCGTTCAAGCTCAAGAAGAGGCTCGCAAGTTAAATCAAAATTATATCGGGACCGAGCATCTCCTTCTAGGCCTGATCCACGAGCGTGATGGAGTGGCCTCCAAGGCTCTGACTAACCTGGGCATCAGACCGGAAGACATAAGGCGCGGGGTAATAGATATTGTAGGTATCGGGGAGACGGAGCCTGTGGGACACATCCCCTTCACCCCTCGAGCCAAAAAGGTACTGGAGCTATCTCTCAGAGAGGCTCTTCAGATGGGCCACAATTATATTGGGACCGAGCATATTCTTCTCGGTTTGATCAGAGAAGGGGAGGGAGTAGCAGCCAGGGTTCTGCAAAATCTGGGAGCGGATGCCGAGAGGGTTAGAGCTCAGATCATGGAACTTCTGAGAGGCAGCGTCGGAACCACGGAAACCGAGGCTCCCCAGACTGCTAAGTCCAGCAAACTCCTGAACCAGTTCGGCCGAAATCTTACCACCCTGGCCAGAGAGAATAAGCTCGATCCGGTCATAGGTAGAAGGAAAGAAATAGAGAGAGTGATGCAGATCCTCTCTCGCCGCACCAAGAATAATCCGGTCCTCATAGGGGAGCCTGGGGTGGGAAAGACAGCGGTGGTGGAAGGACTGGCCCAGGCTATTGTAGCCAATGAGGTTCCTTTGCCCCTGCGGGGCAAAGAGCTCTATTCCCTCGATCTAGGGGCCCTGGTGGCAGGCTCTCGATATCGGGGGGATTTTGAGGAGAGGATGAAGAAGGTCCTGGCTGAGATCAAGCAACATGGAGAGATCATCCTCTTTATCGATGAGCTGCACACCCTGGTGGGAGCTGGTGCCGCGGAGGGAGCTATCGATGCCGCCAGTATCCTGAAGCCCATGCTGGCCAGAGGCGAACTGCAGACTATCGGAGCGACTACCCTGCATGAGTACCGAAAATACGTGGAGAAAGATAGTGCTCTGGAGAGGCGCTTTCAACCTATCTATGTGGAGCAGCCCACGGTAGAGGAGACCATCGAGATTCTGAAAGGACTGAAGGATAGGTATGAGGCCCACCACCGTATCGTTATCACTGACGAAGCCCTGGTAGCTGCAGCCAGACTTTCAGCCCGATATATTTCCGATAGATATCTCCCCGACAAAGCCATTGACCTGGTAGATGAGGCTGCCTCTCGAGTGAGAATTCATTATCTGGGTGCTCCTCCAGATCTCAGGGAGGTAGAGTCTCAGATCAGGACAGTGAGGCAGGAGAAAGAGGCAGCCATCGAGGCTCAAGAGTTTGAAAAGGCAGCCAGGCTCCGGGATAGGGAGAAAAAACTTCTGGAGGAGAAAAGAAGAATAGAAAGCCAGTGGAGCGAGCCCAAAGAGGCCTCCACAGCCGAGGTCACGGAAGTGGAAATTGCCGAAATCCTCTCTAGCTGGACTGGCATACCAGTGTACAGACTGACCGAAGAGGAGACCGCCAAGCTCCTGAGGATGGAGGAAGAGCTCCATAAGAGAGTGATAGGGCAGGATGAGGCGGTCAAGGCGGTATCTCGGGCTATCCGGAGGTCTCGATCTGGCCTTAAGGATCCCAAAAGGCCGACTGGTTCCTTTATCTTCCTCGGGCCTTCGGGAGTAGGCAAGACCGAACTGGCCCGGACTCTGGCCGAATTCCTTTTTGGCGACGAAGATGCTCTGGTCCAACTAGACATGTCCGAATATATGGAAAAGCACACCGTCTCCCGCCTGGTCGGATCTCCCCCCGGATACGTGGGCTTCGAGGAGGGGGGCCAGTTGACGGAGATGGTCAGGAGAAGGCCCTACAGTGTAGTTCTCTTCGATGAGATAGAAAAAGCCCACCCGGATGTCTTTAACATTCTCCTTCAGATTCTGGAGGATGGCCATCTGACCGATGCTCAGGGCAGGAGAGTGGATTTCAAGAATACTGTGATTATCATGACCTCCAATCTGGGCGCCAGGGATATTCAAAAATCTACCCCCTTGGGCTTTAAGAAATCTACTGAATCGGTGACCTTCGATGATATCAAGGATAAGGTGCTGAGCGAGGTCAAAAGGACTTTCAGGCCGGAGTTTCTTAACCGGATTGATGATATTATTGTTTTCCACGGACTATCGGAAGAGGACATCCGAAGAATCGTCGATCTGATGATGAGGAGGCTCCGAGAGGCTCTGGCCGAGAGGAACATAGAGATAGAGCTGTCCGAGGAGGTCAAGCAGCTTCTTCTGCGAGAGGGTTTTGATCCCACTATGGGTGCTCGGCCATTACGTAGGGCCATCCAGAGACGAATCGAGGATCCTCTTTCCGAAGAAATATTGGCCGGCAACATAAAGGATGGACAGAAGATTACAACTGAGCTCAGAGAGGATAGAGTCCTCTTTACTGCTCTGGACAAGAAGAAGGTCTGGGCCAAGGTAAAGTCTGCGCCAGGGTAGAAACAATTGAGCAAGAAGCTCCTTTGAGTCTAGCCCTGCAGCTAGGAGCAGAGTTAGCTGCCAAGGTAAAAACAATTGAGCAAAACAAAACTCCTCTATGTGTGTCAGGAGTGCGGATTTTCCTCTCCCAAGTGGTTAGGCCGCTGCCCTGATTGCGGCAACTGGAATTCTCTGGCTGAAGAAGTAATTCTGAAGAGAAAGAAGATACCTCAGGCCAGGAGCTCAAGTACTCCAAGATCATCCCCTTCTCCCTTGATTTCCCTGGATACAGAAGATTATGGGGACAGACTGGTGACTTCCATCCGGGAGTTCGATCGAGTCATGGGAGGAGGGCTTATGCCGGGTTCTCTGGTTCTGGTGGCTGGTGAGCCGGGCATAGGCAAGTCTACTCTTCTCCTCCAGGTAGCAGAAGCTATCGGTCGACTCTCTGGTACTGTCCTTTTAGTTTCCGGCGAGGAGTCGGTCTATCAACTGAAAAACAGGGCCAGGAGAGTAAAGGTCTCATCTCCCAACCTCTTCCTTATGGCAGAGACAGATCTGGATGTGATTGAAGAGGAGGCCAAAAAGCTGTCTCCCTGTCTTCTGATAGTGGACTCCATCCAGACCATGTACTCTCCAGAGGCCAATTCCTCCCCGGGCAGTATACTCCAGGTTAGGGAAAGCGCCCTTCGATTGATGAGGCTGGCCAAAGAGGAGGGTATTACTACTATTATCATCGGACATGTGACCAAAGAGGGCAGCATAGCTGGCCCTCGCATTTTGGAACATTTGGTAGACACGGTAGTATATTTTGAGGGGGAGCGGGAGAGAGGACATCGGGTACTGCGGGTGGTCAAGAATCGCTTTGGGTCCACCAATGAAGTAGGAATATTCCAGATGAGATCTCAAGGGTTGGTTCAGGTGGACAATCCTTCCGCGGTCTTCCTCTCGGAGAGAAGCAGGGAAGTGTCTGGGTCGGCTATTATGCCCACCCTGACTGGCAACAGGCCCATCCTGGTGGAAATTCAGGCTCTGGCGGTCCCGTCCTCTCTGTCCGTACCCAGGAGATCCTGTAACGGAGTGGAATACAGCCGGGTTCTCCTTACTACTGCAGTTCTGGAGAGACGGGTGGGCCTCAATCTCAAGGATCTGGATATTTATTTGAATGTGGCAGGAGGGCTTAGAATAGTTGAACCGGCAGCGGACCTGCCCATAGCTATCTCGGTGGCTTCTTCCTTTCTGGACTTTTGTGTCGATCCGACCATGGTTATTTTCGGAGAGGTAGGCCTGGGAGGAGAGATCAGGACAGTTCAGAGTGTGGCGGAGAGGGTGAGGGAAGCCCAAAGTTTGGGATTTAAGAAAGTTATGTTACCATATTATAAAGATTGGGATTTTGAGGGCGGAGAGGTGGAGGGAATAGAAATGATCAAGGTAAGGAGCTTGCGGCAGGCTTTGGATGTAGTCCGGAGTTAAAGAGCAGGGATGGAGAAAGAAATGGTGGAGACCAGAGGTACCATAAAGGCAGAGAAAAGAGGGGCGGAAAGGAAACCCGAGAAGAGAATTCTAGAATGTCTGTCCAAGGTGGCTCCCGGCACCGACTTGAGATTGGGGATAGAACATATCATTAAGGCCAAAACTGGCGGACTCCTGGTTATTGGGAATTCCGACGAGGTACTGGCCATAACTGACGGAGGTTTCCTTATCGACTGCAAGTTCAGCCCGTTCAAGCTCTATGAATTGGCCAAGATGGACGGAGCCATAGTCCTTAATGATGATGCCAGCAGAATTCTCTATGCCAATACCCAGCTTATACCAGATCCCTCTCTTCCTACCTCGGAGACCGGGACCAGGCACCGGGCTGCGGAGAGGACAGCCCGACAGACCGGGGCCTTGGTGATCTCCATATCCCAGAAAAGGGATGTCGTATCTCTATATTTTGACGGCGTTAAATATGTGCTGGAGGATATCCGGGTAGTTCTGGCTAAATGCAACCAGGCTCTCCAGACTCTGGAGAGGTACAAGAACCGACTGGATCAGGTCTCGGCCAACCTGACAGCTCTGGAGTTTGAGGATTTGGCTACCCTATTCGATGTAACTACTGTGCTTCAGAGGTCGGAGATGGTCCTCCGAATTTCTACAGAACTGCAGAGGTACATCTGTGAGCTGGGCACCGAGGGTCGGCTGATCGAGATGCAGTTGAACGAACTGATGGGGACTGTGGTAGATGATCATGCCAATTTGATCAGAGACTATGCGGTCTCTGATAGCCCAAAGAAGATTAAAGAGATAAGAGATACTCTGGAGCAACGCCGGCCCAAGGAACTTCTCAGTTTATCCGACATTGCCGAGATTCTGGGCTATCCAACTGACGCTAATCTGTTGGAATACTCTGTCTCCTCTCGTGGTTACCGCATTCTCTCCAAGGTTCCCCGTCTTCCCATATCGACAATAGAAAACATGGTCAAGCATTTCAAAAGCTTTCAGAAAATCTTTAACGCCGATGTGGAAGAGTTGGTAAGAGTAGAAGGCTATGGCCCGGGGAGGGCTCAGTCCATCAAAGATAGCCTTCGCCGGCTTAATGAATTGAATATGTTAGATAAGTATCTCTAACATCTAGTGGTGCTATCCATATATATCACTACATAAAAGGTCACTTATGTGCTTTTGGGGTTGGAAGAAAAAGGGAGGTCGCCGGGCCAACCCCTCTATTTCTCTATCTTAACAAATGTGCTATTATCATAGCTACCCGTTTCATAGACAACTATGACACGGGTGTTAAACCAGGCTGATTGACCGATCATCCGGTGTCTAGCCCGGCGGATGCACTACGGGCATCCGGGAGACGGCACATCGACAAGACCGTCTCCGTTTCGATGGTCACCGAAACGTTCGGTGGTCCCTTAAGGGAGAGAAAAAGGAGAAGACTCAGATACTAGATTATTAAATACGGAATCGGAGGAAAGACAAAATGTTAGTGGCACTTTTTAGAGCACTTTTTGCTCTTCTAGGTGCAGGAGCGGGTTATCAGGTCGCTCGCCTTCTCCGAGACGTATATCTGAGAACAGATTTCTTATACATAACCGGACTCATAGCTGGAATCATAGTTTTTGGCGGCCTCGGATATATAGTCGGCGGAGTAGTCGGGCGAAGAGCCTATCTTCTGCTTAATCAGTTAGAAGAAGAAATTCAGAGACTATCAGGCGGTGATTTTATAGCTGCCGGGATAGGTATAGTTGCGGCCTTCCTGGCCTCCCTTTTTGTATCCATTGCCCTGGTTTTCATCCCTGTGGTGGGTCCCTATCTGCCTATTTTTGTTTTTGCCTTCGCCTCCTATCTGGGAGTGAGGTTATCTCTCAAGAATAAGGAAACTATTCTTGGCATTCTAAGAATAAGAGATAGGTTTCACCGGAGAGGATCTGATCAGGATAGAGAAAAAGCCCGGCCCAAGATTATCGATACCAGCGTTATCATCGATGGCAGAATTGCCGACATTGGTAAAACAGGTTTTATTGAAGGGAGTCTCATAATACCCAGTTTTGTGCTGGAAGAGCTCCAGAGCATTGCTGACTCCTCCGATACCCTGAAGAGAAACCGGGGTCGAACCGGTCTTGATGTCCTGAAGCGGCTGCAGAGCGAGCCAAGAGTTAGTGTCGTCTTCTCTGAAGATGATTTTCAGGAGGTCACCAGCGTGGATGCCAAACTGGTCCGTCTGGCTCAGAAAACTAATGGGGCTATCCTGACCAACGACTACAATCTGAATAAGGTAGCCGAACTGCAGGGCATCCCGGTCCTGAATATTAATGATCTCTCCAACGCAGTGAAGCCCATAGTTCTGCCAGGAGAGAGCCTGGTGGTTCAGGTGATCAAGAACGGCAAAGAGGCAGATCAGGGAGTGGCCTATCTGGATGATGGGACCATGATAGTGGTGGAAGAGGGCAAGAGATATGTGGGCTCAGAGGTCAATGTGAGCGTTACTGGAGTTCTGCAAACCCCGGCCGGCCGCATGATCTTCGCCAAAGTGAGCGAGAACCAATAGAAAATTGTATGCCTGGGTCCGAAAGATCAATGAATACTGCTATAATCTGCGCGGCTGGGATGAGCGCCAGAATGAACACCAAAGTCAGCAAACAGCTCATCCCATTGCGAGGCAAGCCCATCATAGTTTACACTCTCCTGGCTTTTGAGGAGGCGGCTCTGGTAGATGAGGTGGTCCTGGTGGTGAACAGAGGAGTGATGGGCTACTATAAAAGGAACATCATCGAGAGATATGGAATTAAAAAGGTAAAGCGAATAGTAGCGGGGGGAGTAACCAGGCAGAAGTCGGTCTATAACGGTCTCCAGAAGGTATCTGATCAGACCAAAATTGTGGCTATTCATGATGGGGCTCGGCCTTTAGTTACCCCCGAACTTATTGATCGATCCATCCAATCTCTGGGAGACAAAAGCGGCCTGGTGGTATCCATTCCAGTCCAGGATACTATTAAGATTGTGGGTATGGATCAGGTTATCAAAGAGACCCCCGATCGCCGCCGCATCTGGGCGGCTCAGACGCCTCAGGTCTTCCCCCTGGAGGTAATCAGGAAGGCCCATGAAATAGCCAGAGCGGATGGTTTTGTGGGTACCGATGATGGAAGCCTGGTGGAAAGATTGGGTTTGGAGGTCTCGGTCATGTTGGGCTCCAAGGAGAATATTAAGATAACCACACCTCTGGATCTGACCATGGCTGAGGTTATCATGAGCAGGAGGTAGAGATGCCGAGAGTCGGTTTTGGCTATGATGTCCATAGGTTTGTCACGGGCAGAGACTTTGTGCTGGGTGGAGTGAAGATACCCCACGAGCAGGGGCTGTTAGGCCACTCCGACGCTGACGTGCTGGTCCACTCGGTCATGGATGCTCTTCTGGGAGCAACGGCGGATGGAGATATCGGCCAACATTTTCCCAAGACTGATCCTCAGTATGAAAATATATCCAGTCTGGAGCTTCTGGCCCGGGTGAGGAAAAGAATGGAAGAAAAGGGGTACTCTATTATCAATGTGGATTCGGTAATTGTCCTGGAGGAGCCCAAGATTGGCCATCAACTGGGAATCATGCAAGAGAATATAGCCTCCACCCTGCAAATAAACTTGGAAAATGTCAATGTCAAGGCCTGTACTTCCGAAGGACTTGGTTTTACGGGCAGAAGTGAGGGTGTAGTTGCCTACGCTGTGGCCATGGTGGAAAGGCAAGACAGCAAATCCTGATGAAGTAGCTTCCTATAGCTGAGGGAGGTATATCACCCATGTTTGAGTTTCTAAAAGAACAAATCCAGGTGATCAAAGAACGAGATCCGGCAGCTAGGTCAACTCTGGAGATCCTTCTGGCCTATCCCGGTCTCCACGCTATTTTGTTTCATAGAGTAGCTCATTGGTTGTACAAGAAGGGGTTGGTAGTGATTCCCAGGTTGATCTCTCACTTGAGCAGGTTTCTCACCGGAATCGAGATTCACCCGGGAGCTCAAATAGGCAGAAGGTTTTTCATTGATCATGGTATGGGAGTTGTCATTGGAGAAACGACCATCATTGGCGACGATGTAACCCTGTTTCAGGGAGTGTCTTTGGGAGGAACCGGCAAGGAGAAAGGCAAACGCCATCCCACCATTGGTAACAATGTGGTCATTGCTGCCGGGGCCAAGGTTCTGGGAAACATCACCCTGGGAGACAATGTTAAGGTGGGAGCAGGGGCCGTGGTTCTCTCCTCAGTCCCCCATGATTGCACCGTAGTAGGTGTACCTGGCCGCATTGTGGTCAGAGATGGGAAAAAGGTGCCTACCATCGATCTGGAGCATGCCGATCTGCCGGACCCGGTGGCCGAGATGTTTGATTGCTTCCACAGGCGGCTGGACCGGCTGGAGAACAAGCTCCATGATCTGGAGCACCAACTGGAGAAAGAGGATGTCCTTAAGAGTCTATAATACCCTGACCGGTCGCAAGGAAGACTTTGTAGAGAGAGACCGGGGCAGAGTGGCCATGTATGTATGTGGCCCTACTGTCCATGATTACATCCATATTGGTAACGCTCGGACCTTCCTCACCTTTGATGTCATCAGGAGATATTTTCTCTACAAGGGCTACCAGGTTCTCTTTGTGCAGAATATTACAGACGTGGAGGATAAGATAATTAACAAAGCTCGCCAACTGGGCCTTGGGTGGCAGGAAGTAGCCAGAAAGTTTGAGAGGGAATTTTATCAAGATATGGAGAAGTTAGGGATAATGCCAGCTGATGTCCAGCCCAGGGCCACCGAACAAATCGACTTTATGATTAAAATGATCAGTACCCTGGAAGAGAAAGGTTATGCTTATAGAGTGGATGGAGACGTCTATTTCTCTATCTCCCAGTTTAAAGAGTATGGCCAACTTTCCAAGAGAAATGTAGATGAGATGATGGCCGGAAGCAGAGTGGAAGTGGACCAAAGGAAGAGACATCCTCTGGATTTCGCCCTCTGGAAGTCCTCCAAGGCGGGGGAGCCTAGGTGGGATAGTCCCTGGGGCATGGGCAGGCCGGGGTGGCATATAGAATGCTCGGCCATGTCCCTGAATTACCTGGGCTTTGGGTTTGATATCCACGGAGGTGCTCAGGACCTGATATTTCCTCACCATGAGAATGAGATAGCTCAGGCGGAGGGATACCGGGAAGAGAAACCCTTTGTTCGGTACTGGCTTCATGGTGGAATGTTGCAGATTAATGAAGAGGAAATGCATAAGTCTCTGGGTAACTTTGTGACCGTCCACGAACTTCTAGAGAAGGAGAATCCCAATGTAGTGAGGCTGCTAATGCTGGGGAGCCATTACCGCAGCGGGCTCAATTTCACGGAAGAGAAACTGGAGGAGGCCCGCAAAGCTTACGGCCGGATGGCAGAAGTGGTATCCCGGCTAGATTTCTTGAGTCGCCAGGAGCCAAAGGAAGTATCCTATAGCCCGGATATGTCTGCTCTGGAAAGAGCTCTTTATGAGACCAGGCCTGCCTTTGAGGAGGCCATGGATGACGATTTCAATACTGCCAGAGCCCTAAGCACTCTCTTTGAGCTGATCAGGCTGGTCAATAGTCTGACTCAAAGCCCTGAATTCGTCCTCACCCCCAGGGCCAGGGAAGTTCTGACTCAGGCCAGGGAATTGATCATGGAGTTGGGCGGCGTGCTGGGCCTGAAGTTTGAGGAAGAAAGGGCGGTGGATCAAAGTCGCCTCTTTGCACTGGTCGACCTTCTTCTGGAAATCCGGGAGGAGGCGAGAAGTAGGAGGGACTGGCAACTGGCAGACCGGATCAGAGATGGCCTGTCCAGGCAAGGAATCATGGTGGAGGACAGACCCGATGGGCCCATCTGGAAAATTAAAAGTGATGCGGATACTGCTCTATGAAGTAAGAAGGCAGCGGGCCGAGTAGCCCTTAGCTCAGTCGGAGAAGGGGGAAAGGAGAGAGGCAGAAAGGGTGGCCAGCACTGACCCAGATTTATATATCATCGATGGCTATAATATGATAAACTTCCTTCGAAAGCTGAGCGGAGGAAAGCCAGGCAGCCTGGAGGAAGAGCGGGAGAAGATGATAGATCTTTTCCTCGACCATGCCTCCTTGAAAGATACGGAGGTTATGATTGTCTTTGATGCTCACAGATCTAAGAGCCGAGAAACTGCCGAGAGCTCGGTGGGCAGGGTGAAGATTGTTTTTACCCGGAGCGGGCAGAGTGCTGACCAATTCATTGAAAGATATATCTATGAATACAGGGGGGAGCGTCGGATCTTCGTAGTTACTTCTGACTATGCCGAGCAGAAGATGATCTTCGGAAAGGGAGTGTACCGGAAGCCTCCTCAGGAGATGATCCAGGAGATGAGAACTGCCGAAAGGGAGATGAGAGAGAAGATAGATCATTACCAGCCTGGCCCCTTCCTCGTCTCGAGCCGAGTGAACAATGGAGTGAGGGCTAGATTAGAAAATATGCGAAGGGCTAAAAAGTTTAACTGTAGGGAGGAATAATCCGATAAGATAGAAGAAAGGAGTTCAAGAGGCCGGAGGCGATAATCTTGAGCGGGAGATCGGAGAGCATCTCAGCACTTTTTGAACAGTTCAGGACGCTGGGGGATAATGATTTAATAAGGCTAGCTCAAAAGGGAAACCAGGAAGCTGTCTCTTTTCTCCTCAATAAATATAAGTCTTTGGTCAAGATGAAGGCCAATTCCTACTTTCTGGTGGGGGCGGATAAGGAAGACCTCATTCAAGAGGGAATGATAGGCCTTTACAAGGCCATTTTGGATTTCCGGGAGAACAAAGAGGCCTCTTTTAGAGTCTTTGCTGAACTCTGCATTACCAGGCAAATGATCACAGCTATCAAGACAGCCACAAGACAGAAGCACCTTCCCCTCAACACCTATGTCTCTCTGGCCCGGCCGACCTTCAATGAGGGGGAGACGGAGCGCCCTCTAAATGAGCTTCTTCACCCGGAGTATGCTATCGATCCGATGGAGCTCCTCATCAGCAATGAGGAAATAGAGAACATCAAGTACTGTTTTAATGAACTTCTAAGCGCTCTGGAGGCAACAGTGCTTAGTCTGTATATGGAAGGTAACTCCTATCAGGACATTGCCAGGATACTTGATAGACATGTGAAGTCTATAGATAATGCTTTACAGCGAGTCAAAAGGAAGTTAGATCTGCATTTGAAAAAGTCCAACGAACTGGCATAAAGCAGGCTTCCTCTTTTGCCGCAGGAATCAGGATGCCTTCTCTGCTCCTGGAATCAAAATTGGAGGGGAGTTGAGATGGCAAAGGTCAAACCATTAAAATCAATGGAATTCAAATACCATCCAGATGAAGATATGCTGATCATTTCCTTTGCCAAGAATCGTCCCGCTCTGGCCCGTGAAATTCGGGATGGCGTATGGGTTCGCTTTGACCCGGAGACAAAAGAATTGATCAGTCTCGAATTCTTGTACTTCTCCAAACAGATCCAACATCATGGTGCCGACATACCCTTTACCATCCCTCTGGAGGGCGGATCGCTAAAGCTTGCCCTGACCTAGAAGTACGGACTATCCTTAGAGCTAACCAAACTTCCCAAACTGCTTAACAGCTTCTTTGAGTCTTAACAAGTGAGAATGGTCAG
>CAYYBB010000050.1:0-11998 GCA_964469465.1 uncultured Actinomycetota bacterium | reverse complement strand
TCTCTGGCAGTGGCGAGAAAGAATCCGAAAGCAGAGGAGCTATAGCAGTGACCACCCTGGATAGAGCTCAGAAGGAAAGCCTCATCAGAAGAATATCCTTCATCGAAGCAGAACTTGCAGACCTTAGTGAATTCGCAAACATAGACCAGAGGTGAGATGAAGCTCTCGCCATATTTTAGAGCTACCCTTCTGTGCTATAATAGCGCCGGTGCTGGTTTTAGCCCTAGGGCTGTAACTACGGAGGCCAGGCGAGGTAGGTTATGACCAAAGTACTTATCCTGGGCAATAATCCCCTCCCCTTCGAGAAGACCGACTATCTCTCGGCCCTGGGCCTGCGCACCTGGCAGCTCACTAAACCCCTTCTAGATGATGGACATGAGCTCTGCCTGGTCTGCCTCCGAGTACCTCAGGCTTTTGCGGATCAGGAGCTAGAGCCACTAATCAAGAAAGAAAAGCCTTTTCTTTACTACTCCCTGGACTTTGCCACCTTCACTGATCCCAAAATCATGCACCAGATAAGGGAGGAATTTAACCCCGACTGTCTGGTAGCCACTAACCTCTTTCCCTGCTATCAGGCGGCTCGCCTAAAGGGAGAAAAACCCTTCTGGGCTGATCTGCATGGCCACGCCATGGCCGAGGCCCAGGCCAAAGCCGCCGTAGACAAAGATGATCAGTATCTTTACAACTACTGGAACCAGGAAAGACAGGTCATAGACAAGGGAGATGTCTTTTCCTGTGTCTCCGCTCCCCAACTTTGTGCGGTGATTGGCGAGCTCGGGGCCCGGGGGCGCCTCAATCAGTACACCAATGGCTACAACTTTGCCTACGTTATCTTTAATGGCTTCCCAGAGCTTGAATTCACCTATCAAAATAGGAGCATTAGGGGGAGGGAGGTAGCTGAAGATGACTTTGTAATCCTGTGGAGCGGAGGCTACAATACTTGGACCGATGTAGATACCCTCTTTCAAGCTCTGGAGGGAGCCATGAAGGCCAACCCTAAGATAAAGTTCCTCTCCACCGGAGGGGAGATAAAGGGACAGGATGAGGTGACCTATTTCCATTTTCTGGATCTGATCCGCAACTCTTCCTGCTCGGCTAACTTTATTATGAAAGGCTGGCTACCGATAGAGGAAGCCAGGAGCTACTACTCAGATGCTGATGTGGGCATCAACATCGATCAGGATATCTATGAGGTCAGGCTGGGCAGCAAAATGAGAGTTATGGAATGGCTATGGGCAGGTCTACCTATTCTCTCTACCAAGGTCTGCGAGATCATCCATATCCTGGAGCAAGAAGGAGTCTGCTTTACTTTCCGCCCTGGGGATGCTACCGGGCTGCAAGGTCAGCTCATCTGGATGGCCAGCCACCGAGACAAGGTCAGGCAACGGGGCCAGTTGGGCAGAGAGTTTGCTCGGCACAGTCTCAGCTATGCCAGAACTACGGAACCCTTAAGAGACTGGGTAAATGATCCGTACCTGGCTCCTGACCATGGCCAAACAGCAGGCTTTGAAAAGGAAAAAGACTCCCATATCTCCCATCTAGAGGACGTACTTAAGGATAAAGACCAGGTAATCAGAGAGCAGGAAGTCTACCTTGAGGAAATGAAATCAGTGATAGGACTGAGAGATCAGGAGCTGGAGGAGGCCCGATCCAGAATAGGAGAGCTAGAAGCAACTCTGGATAAATATTACCGTACTCTTCCCTACCGCATCTATGCTTTGCTGCGCAGAGTCCGTGCCAGAAAGAATCCCTGATGTGCTGCCTAAAATATATCTGGCAGTATGGCAGCCACTCAAGGCTCCCTTGGACAATACGAATACCACCTGCTGGTGCGCCTTTGCTGTCCCGTAGACATCTGTCCTGAAAGATGACTTCTCCTAAGGTCCTCACTTTCTTCAGAAATTTCACCCGGAGGCTTAGGTCAATTACTTGTTGAAGTTATTCCGGTAATAAAGTTCCAGTATCCCGCGGCGCCGCAATATCCGCAGAGTCACTACCATCAGGATAATAGCTGAAAAGGAAAGAGATAGACCCACGTAGAAGGAAAGAGGCCTGTATCTAAACTCAACGGTATGAACACCAGCAGGTACAAAGACTCCTCGAAAAGCTGTGTCCGTACGGTAGAGCCCAGCTTCCTTTCCATCGACATAAGCCTTCCAGCCCGGGTAGTAAGAATCGTGCAGAACAAGCAAACCCTGGCTATCGGAGCTGGACCGCAGCTTCACATAGCTACCTGAAGAGTCCAATATCTCTACCGTGCCCGGCCTCTCCGGTCTGGGCAGAGATACCAGAGTGATGTTATCATCCCACTGTTCTTGGGTGGCGGACGGGAGCAATTCTGGCTCCTCCTCTTCGGGGCCGAGGTAGGCCGTTTTCTGAAGAGATATCTGACCAAACCTCAGGTGCTCCAAGACCTTTTCTTCATCCCCTGTCACATACTGGTAGACCAAATAGGCCCGGGCAGGAACCTCTCTATTCTGGTAGAGGAAGACCCCTTCCTCGCTCGTCACCGATTCCAAATGGGCCACCTCTTCTCCAAAGCTACCGTCCTTCAGATCCACATTGCTCAGCACGTATTTCACACTCAGGGCGTTCATCAATCTCCGATCAAAGGGGACCACCATGGCGAAGTGATATCTGTCTCCATTGGGATAGTATTTATTTCCACATCAAAGCCAAAGCCTCTTGTTTTTTGTCTGGCAAATATATCTCTGGCCACATCTCCTCGGAAGAGTATAGATACCCACGCCCTTACAGGCGTGGTACTTGTTACAATTCAAGCTCCGCTTGTCCTGTGTCTTCCTTCCCTTGCATTTCTACATACTTTCTGATGATCTCTTCACGGAAGACACAGGAAACAGCTCTCATCCCCACCCTTACAGGTGGGGAGTTCTCGCTAAATTAAAGCCGCACTGGGTGTCCTTTATGCCTGGGATAGCAATCAACCTGACCCAGAGATTGAAAATCTTGCCCATATACTCTCGATAAAAGGGTTGATGAACCAGAATATCCGACTCTTTGAGACCTCGAGACCCTATTACTATCTCATATCCTGAATCCAGCCAGGGAAGCAGTTTGTCCAGCTCCTCTATGGGAGTCGAAAGATCGGCATCACTGAAGAGAACTACATCCCCGCTAGTCCAAAAGATGCCTTCCCGTACTGAAAAGCCCTTTCCCTGGTTTTGACTGTTGCGCACCAGCTTAAGATAAGGGAGCCCGCTTGCTCTTTCCTGAACTATCTCCGATGTGCAGTCACTGCTCCCATTGTCGACCACTATTATCTCTTTTAGATTGCCTCTTTCCTGGAAGAAGGACTCAATGAGACAGAGTTTTATCAATCCTCTCTGCCTCATTGTAGGCGGGTATAACCACAGATATCTTAGGTGTTGACTGACCTTCCATGTGGTCTCCTCAAAATTGGAAGTTCTCCTATCTCAAACTTTCTCCTATCCCACACCTTTGAAGGGGAAGCTACAGAGCCACTTCGGCTGCAGCCTCCAGAACGTCCTCCACCAAAGCATCATCTCTGGCAAAATCCAGGAACTTTAGTTCCCGGTAGAGAGATGTGGCAAAATCTGATAGTTCGGGATCAACTTGAAAAGTGTCTCTCTCTGACCCTACCCTGGCTTGTTCTCTGACCTTTTCTCCGATACCCTCCCGGGGCTCCTGCCCTACTTCTTTCCACATCTGTCTACTACTAAAGTAATCTCTAAGCAAACTGAGATAGGCGTCGCTGCCCCCCTGGCCGGAAAACTGCTGATTCACATAACTAGCCCCTGCTTGGCCCACCGCTTTAGCCAGCTTCCAGTTATGAGCAAGAAGCCGCAGAAAGTAGTTTATTCGGCTCGTAAAATCGAGCTGGGGATTAATCTTAATGGCACATCGGTGAGAAATTTCCCGATAAGCACCTCTGTCGAAAAAGAGAACGGGTTTTTCCTGGGCCATAAGTTTAAGAGTAAGCATGGAAACTTCACCGCAGTAAGGAAGATTTATGTCCACGATCAAGTCCAGGCGGTCTACCAGTCCAGGAACGGCAAAGGGATCCATACCGGGCAACACAAAAATGTTCTCCTTGTGCTTATTTTTCTCAAAAGCCTTCTCCACCTTAAATAGCTCGCTGGGCTGGATTATTAATGCCGATTGAGGGAAAAATTCTAGCAGTTTCTCAAAGGCACGTATCACAGACACCGTATATCTGAGCTTCCGAGTATGGCCATGGACAAAAATAACCAAATCTTTCTTCCCTTTTAATACTTCAGAAACCCAAGATGGACCACCTGGAAGACTATGCAGTTCTTCTTGGGGACGTCGCGACCTCTCTGAGACATCAAGCCTATGGGGAATCAAAAACAGCGGGATGTGGTCTCTTTTGCTCCTGATAAAGTCAAAGACAAACCTGTTACGGACAACTATTCCCAGACTGAGATTGATCACTCTTTCTAGGAGAGGATACTTTATAAGGTCAGTTCGATAGGAGTCAAAGCGGCCTGCCAGAATATCATCAGCAACCAGTTTGCCTTTGAGACCACTGCACTTCTCCATCTCGCCTCTGAACTTTTCTCTTTCTTTCAAAGGGAGCCATTTTCTCACAAACATTTCGGTCAAGTTGAAGCTTTCTAAGAGGACAAGGCCAGGGAACTCCAGACAACTATCATAGACAAACTCAAACTCAGGACGGCCAGCTAATTGATAAAAGAGAAGGTCATATTTTTGGGAGGATGATATTTTAGCAAAATCCCTATAGGAATATAGATTGGCTCGTTCTTCAACTTGTGGGGGTAAGGGGGTAAAGATCTCCCCCGTAAAGAGATCAACATCAAACTCGGCCAAAATGTCGGGCAGTATCTCTTTCTGAAAACTCTCCACTTCCGGAATACCACAGTTAAAAGCAGTAAAGAAAGCTATCTTGGGCATGGGATTATTCTAGCATAGAAGGTGAGGAAAGTACTTGATCAACTGGCGTGATTTTGCGATCTGACATGGGCCACTTCAACCACCTTAGATCCAGCCTGCGAATGAGGGCCAGCATCCAGACTCAAGACCTCCCCACAGCCCTTGACAAAGGAGAAACCCACAGTCTTTCCGCTCCCCGTAAAGAAAGGCCGGGTTGATGGTGATGAAGAGGATCAGGCTGATAAGAGTTATTGCTCTGATAGTACCCTTTGGTAATACCTCTCCATCTCTCTGGCTATAGCATCCCAACTGAACTCTCTGGCTCGCTCCTTAGCTCTCAATCCAAGTTCTTTCCTGAGCTCCGGATCTTCTAGCAATCTTAGCATGGCCTGGCTGAGAGCTTCCGGGTCGTTGGGCCTGACCAGAAGACCCGTTTCATCCTGAAGAACAGCTTCCCGCAGGCCAGGAATATCGCTCCCCATCACCGCTTTCCCGCAAGCAGCAGCCTCCATAGCTGAAATGCCCCAGCCCTCAAAACGGGAGGGCATACAAAAAAAGAGGCATCCCGAAAGGAGCTTTTTCTTGTGCTCCTCATCCACGTTGGTCAAAATTTCCAGGCGATCCGAAATCTGATTTTGTAAAGCCAGTTGGGTAAGACGTCTGCTACCTTTCTTTTGGCTCCTCCCGGCTAGAACCAGCTTAAGATGAGGATATTTGTGAGACAGGCCAGAAAAGGCCTCCAGGAGAATATCTAACCCCTTCATGTATATATCTAGACGCCCTAAATATAAGATGTAGTTTTCCTCCCGGACTGGCAGATCCAGCAGGTGGCTATCAAAGCTGGTAGGACTGAAATGGACACGGTCCTTCTTAAATTTTCTCTCCAGGAGCTCTTGAATGCTCTTAGATATCACTACTATGTTTTTATAAGATCGGATGGCATATCTTTCTGCCCAAGAGGGGAGAAGCCCTAAGAGCGGATATCTTATTAAAGCATGGTTTCCCAACAGGTGATAAAAATTGAGGATTTTGGGTTTGTCGGTGAAAAAAGAAGAAAAAGTAGGGGCAAAAGCAGAGAAGCTGTCTACCAGAAGGTCGAAGTCCTCTTTTCGGATCACATAGCGGGCTCCCAAAGTATAGCTGAGCCGACTCAGGAGATAGTTCTTTCCGGAGCCCACCCGGATAAAGCGCAGTCCTTCTTTCTCCTCATCCTTTGCTCCGGGAAAGTTACCCGTGGCTATGGTGATCTGGTGGTGTCCGGCCAGTCTACGGTTGATCTCGAAGCATCTCTGACTCCCACCCCCTCCACACCAGGGATTATCCATGTCATCGTAAATAAGGTGGAGAATCCTCACGGCAACCTCTTTATAGCTTAGAAAATTCCAGCTATCTGCTCAATCCTTCTGGCATGAAGTTCCCAGTTGTACTTCTTCAAGATCAACCTTCTTCCCCTCTGCCCCATTCTGGATGACTCCTCTGAGTTATTCAGCAGTCTGAGTATGCTTTCTGCCAATCCTTGGGTATCGCCCTCTCGATATGTTAAGCCGGCGCCGTTTAGGTATTTAGGGATCTCCCCTACATCGGAGACCACCACAGGTTTGGCCATGGCCATGTACTCAAACAACTTTATGGGGCACCACCAAAAGCCATATTTATCGTACAACTCCCTTCTGTCCTCATCCCTTTTGGTGCTAAAGGGGGCCACTAGCACCTGGCAGAGATCTAAATAGGCGGGTATAAGGGGGTAGTCTATCTCTCCCAAGAAGATCATCTTTTTCAGAGATCGTTTATCTTGATTGCCTTCTATGAGCTGGCCTATCTGGTCTCTGCTCCCCCCTATTACCATCAGCCTGACCGAGTTATCTTTCTGGTATACTATTTCAAAAGCATCTACCAGATCCTGAAGACCATGCCAGGGCATGAAAGAACCTACAAAGCCGAGAACTCTCTCTTCCCGGCCCAATCCGAGATCGGCCCTTCTTTCATCAGATCCTGGTTGAGGCTTCAAAAGTTGGGGATCCGCTCCATTAGGAACTATTACTATCTCTTTTTTAAAATCACCTTGCAATATGTTTTTTAAAGATTCAGTCTGAGTTATTAAGGCCTGGTAAAGGTTAAAGTGAGCTTTTTGAAAGATTTTCAGGATTTTATAGAGAATTTTCTTTTTACCAAATCTGACCTCTAAGATGGGGATATTAACCTCCAAAAGGGCAGGGATGCCCAAAAGCTTACCGATAATTCCAAAATGAGTCCTGGTAAGCTCATACCTCTCATAAATCAGATCCAGGCCGTATTCCTTTTTCCATCTTCTGACTTTTCCTAAGGCAGAAATAAAAGAAATTATGAACCTGGGCAGATTCACAATCAAGGCAGACCAATCTTCCAAATGGTAGATCAGGCCCTCTTCCTGAAAAGTAGTTCCTCTCTTTTGGCCAGCTTGCCCCGGCTTCAGAACCACGTGGACCTCATGGCCTCTTTTTTGAAAAGCCCGGGCCACATTATAGACATGGGTGAAGCCTGCGTGTTTGGCTTTGTAGTTTTGATTGAGGGCCACATAAAGGATCTTCATAGTCAAGATCCATTGTAGCATAGCACATGAGGAAAGTACTTTCTGCCTTTCCTCAGGCGCCAGAGATGGAGAGCAACAAGTTATAGACGGGAGAAATTGATTCAAAGCTTCAGTATTGTAAACTTTACATGACAAAAAATAAGAAAAGATGTAAGCTCTAATAGAGATGGCAGATCTAGAGAAACTAAAAGAGCTTATTTATTTCCATAACCCATGGTGGACCGGACAAAGGGTCTCAGAAGAACTCCTGGCTGATTACGAACGCCCGGTTCTAAAAAACTTACTTTCTTATCTAACCCTAGAGCGAGCTTTAGTTATCAAAGGACCACGACGCACAGGAAAGACCACCCTTTTATATCAGATAATCAACCATCTCCTTAAGAATGGCGTTGAACCAGAGAATATCTTTTTTCTTTCCTTTGAAGATATTCAGACCCGACAGGATTTCGATGAAATCGTCAAGGCCTACCAGGAATTGACCAGAAGGATTTTGACCAAACAAAAACAGGTCTATTTTTTTCTTGACGAGATACAGTTTCTTGAACATTGGTCTCTTTACTTAAAGAGATACTTTGACAAAAAGTATCCCATTAAGTTTATTGTCTCTGGCTCGGCCGCTTCTTTGATCAAGCAGGGATCTGAGTCCCTGGCTGGCAGAACAGTGGAGGAGGTCATACTGCCTTTTACCTTTTATGAATATCTTGATTACTACCTGAGAAATGAGAAACTCAGAAAAAGTATTGACCCGATAAGGAAAGATTTTGATTTTAAGGAGTTACCTTCCAAAGACAGCCTTATTCCCTACGAAACCCAGATCAAGATTCTGTGGGAGCAGTACTTAGACAAAGGGGGCTTCCCACATCTCTTTAAGGTCAAAGAAAAGATTTTGTGGAAAAAACTCTTAAGAGAGGATGTGGTTGAGAAGGTTATCTATCGGGATTTAATCGACCTTTATCAAATCAAAAAGCCCTTTGTCTTAGAGAATTTGTTTTTATACCTGGCCGAGCATTCCTCAGAGCTCCTAAACATCTCCAACCTTGCTAATTCCTTAAAGTTAAGCCGCGAGTATACCGAAAAATATGTTGAATATCTAAAACAGGCCTATTTGATCTTTAAACTCAAAAGATATTCCAAAACTACGGAGACCCAAATCCGAAAGATGGAGAAATGTTATTTGGTTGATGCCGGCCTGATGCAGCTTTCTGGTACTCCTGACTTAGGAAAAGTTGCTGAGACAGTTGTGGCCAGCCACTTAATGGGTAAACAATTATATTACTGGCGTAAGAATCAGGAGATAGATATCGTCTTGAAAATCAAAAAAGACCTTATACCCATAGAGGTGAAATATAAAAGTGAGATTGGTAGGTCTGATTTAAAGGAATTGTTGAAATTCTTAGACAGTTCTAAGCAAAAACATGCCATAGTAGTAACCAAGGATTTATTAAAACAGCAGAAGGTAAATGACAAATTCATCCTCTATTTACCGGCCTGGTTTTTCGTAGTGTTGGTTTAATAACTCACACACACACCAGGACCCTATGATCAACTGGCGTGATTTTGCGATCTGACATGGGCTATACGGAGATAGCCATTTTCTCTTTTTGTTTTTTCTCAGCCGATAAAGATTCGCAAGAATGCTTCAAGAATTTGTTAAGAATGTAGAAATAGTTTGACAAATTCTTAAAGAAAATGTAAAGTAAGTGCTATGGACATTGCATTTCCTCAAAATCTACGATCCAGAGATACACTTTTGGAAATAATGCCCTTCTTGGAAGAAGAGAACATCATTTTATTGGTTGGGGCAAGACAAACCGGTAAGACCTCCCTCCTATATTTGCTAATCAAGCACCTATTGGATGGTGGTGCTTCTTCTTCCCAAATCGTTTATTTTGACCTTGAAAATATCCATGATCTTTCTTTGCTACAAGAATTGACCGATTTTAATGATTTTTGGGATATCTTGAGGGAACGAGGGGTTAGCTTGCAAGAAAGAGCTTTTGTTTTTATTGATGAAATTCAGCACCTTGAGAATCCCTCTTCTTTCTTAAAGTATCTCCACGATCATTATAAACCCAAGCTTAAATTCGTTGTGACCGGTTCTTCTTCATTGGAAATCAAGAAAAAGTTTACCGATCGACTGACGGGAAGAATTTACCGTTTTGCGGTTAAGCCGCTTAGTTTCAAAGAATTTCTTGAATTTAAGAACGAAAAGAGATTGGCTAAAAAAATTTCCCAACTAGGTCTCTCGTTTTGGATTTCCGAACCTGAGCCTGAAAGGGCAATCTTAGATTTTGCGGTCGCAGATAAAAGGGGTCTTAGTAGTTTTTTAGATGAATATCTAATCTTTGGTGGATATCCAGGGGTTTCCCTTCTTGAAAATTATTTGGTTAAACAAAAAAGCCTTCAGGAGATTTATTCTCTTTATGTACGACGAGATATTAAGGATATTGGAGAGATAGAGGATGTAAGAGGATATAACAAATTAGTGTCTTTGCTTGGCTATCAAATAGGCAATCTGGTCAAGGAGCAAGAGCTGGCTGTTTCTTCCCAATTGTCTCGACCCACGGTGAAAAAATATCTCTTCTTATTGGAGAACACTTTCGTCATCAAGCTGGTATTGCCGTTTTTTAGCAATAAAAGGGTTGAGATAACCAAAACCCCCAAGGTGTATTTTGAGGATGTTGGTTTAAGAAATGGGGTGATTAATAATTTTAGTCCTTTAAACCAGAGAGCAGACGCTGGTCCAGTTGCCGAAAATTTTGTTTACACCCAACTTAGCAAACCCAATGATTTTTGGGAAAAGATTCGTTTTTGGCGAAACCAGGCCAAAAATGAAGTAGATTTTGTTTGGCAAGAAAATCTAGATCAGGCCTATCCCATCGAGGTAAAACTAAATTACTTAAGCAAACAACCCCTGCCCTCGGGGCTCAAAAGTTTTATAAATCTGTATCAGCCTTCCAGGGCTTTTATTATCCATTTAGGAGGCTTTGATTTTTTTGATTTTAGAAAGACCAGAGTTTATCTAATTCCTGCCTGGGCGGTGTAAGAGAACTCTGCGAGGTACCAACAAATTTGTAATATACCCTAATTTCTTTCTCCTCAAAAAACTCGCCTTCCCAGTTATCATTGTACGGAAATACAAAAACTTTTCTAGATGTTCCCGGTTTGGCATCATCGGCTTCCCATCCCTTGTTCAATGCTGCCTCTATTTCTTCTTTGGTAACTCCGCGTTGAAGCATACGAGCTTTTACATGGGGATGCAAATCACACTCATCAAGCCTCGTCTTAATCTTCAAGAATTCCTCCGCTCGAAAAAGTGCTCATCCTCCTCATGAGGCCATGAACTTCATAGCCCCTGGAAAGCAAAAACTTCGTCCATGTAGGCAAGATCTAGAGATCCGCCATCTTCCCGGCCTCCTTAAATCATCTTTTACGGAGTTTTCGGGTAAAAATACTCCTCTTCTCCTTTTTCTCTTTCCAAAATTCTTGACAATAACCTTAAGATAAGGAGTTTGAGCTTAACAAACATACTGGTTGCTTGCCAACGAAAATTAAGGTATCGATGAGCAAGACGATTTCTTTGAAGAGCTAATTTAGATAATTCCTCCTGCTCCTTTTCAGAAAAACCAAATATTCTTGCACATTCTTTCAAGACCTGAGCATAGCTTTCTACCGGGACACCTTCCTGGGTAAGAACTGTACCGCTTACTTCAATAAGGGCAGTGAGGATATTTTCTACAGTACGGTCCATTAATTTCTGAAGTTTTTTATCTTTTTGATAATCCTCCCAGGTCTTAGAGGCATAATCTTCATCAAACTCTCTTATCTCCGCAGAGATAAATTGTAGAGATTCAACTATTCTTCCTTTAGCATACTTAAATTCAGGCATAGCCTACCCACCTATAAGTTTTTTGGCTATCTCTAACTGCCAGGGAATACCAAACAGGCAAAAGTCCTCCATTTGGGAAATAGCTTCCATTTTTAAATCCAGGAATCTGTCCTCATCTTGGATAAAGACTGGCATGGCTAAAACTATGGCATTGTAATAAAGCATGGGCCGGCGAAAATCCCGGTAAATAGGAATAACATTCACCTCCCTGCCTAGGAGTTTTCCTAACTCATAAGAGATATCTGTAATTAAAGAGAAAATCTCCTCTTCGGTATTAACTTCAGGAGAAAAGACTATAGCCAAATCTATGTCAGAATCCTCACGGGGATATCCACCGGCCTGGGAGCCATAAAGAAAGGCCATATCTACATCATAGCGAGAGGAATTTTCTTTAAAAAAATCTTTTACTTCACAAATTATCTTTTCTTTATCGGTAGAAATCTTCATTTTGATACTTAAGCAGAACCCAGAGCCAAAAGGGGGAGGATCAAGACGAAAAGAGTAACAGCCCCTGTGTTGCCTGCGATATGATTGTTTCTCGAAAAAGGGAAAATCCTATAAGATCCTCGGTTTTATAATCAGCTCAAAAGGATCACAGCCTGCTATCAAACACATAGAGAGAGGATAAGCTACTTTTTCTCACCTAT
>CAYYBB010000049.1:0-12036 GCA_964469465.1 uncultured Actinomycetota bacterium | reverse complement strand
CCTGGCTGCTCTGGGGTGATCAGTCCGCGCTACGGTTTTGGCTAAAACAGCCACAAGGGCACCAGAAGGCGGAACTTATCTTATCCAAGCAGTAGAAATAAATCAAGGGGGCACTTACAGTCTTCTTTTTACGGAGACAGAAAAGGGTGGTTTTGTCAAGGAAAAAGGGAAAGGAGCCGACTCGTGAGCCGATGGATGCCCTGTAAGCGGCGAGATTTCATCCCACGGCTATAGAAACTCGGTTTTGATGGCCCATATTCCGGTACCCGGCATCAGTTTATTGGTTGTATGTATCAGCTAAGGTATAATAGGGTGGAAAATGATAGAGCGGCGAAATTCCTTTCTAAAAGTTGGACAAAGGAGTTTTTGTGGTGCGAAACTATCTACTGCCCAAGGTGTCGGTTATCATTCCCAATCTGAATGGGCGGGAATATCTCAAGGACTGTCTGGATAGTCTTTATAGCCTCAACTACGATCCGCACCAGGTGGAGATCGTGGTGGTGGATAACGGGTCCACCGATGGATCAGTAGAGTTTGTTCGGGAGTCCTATCCCAAGGTAGTACTCATTCCAAACCAGGAGAACATCGGCTTTGCCCCGGCTAACAACCTGGGGGCGCGCCAGGCCTCGGGAGAGTATGTGGCTTTTCTCAACAACGACACTCGGGTGGATGCGGACTGGCTAAAGGAGCTGCTGGACGCCATATACCTGGATGATGAAGTGGTCTGTTGTGGTTCCCGGGTGTTGAGCTGGGATGGGAAGACTATCGATTTCGTGGGCAGCATGCTGAACTTCGAGGGCAAAGGCTTTCAGATAGATTATGGAAAGCCAGTTCGAGAAGGAGAACACGATGTCCCCCGCTATTATCTCTTCGTAAATGGTGGAGCCATGATGGTGCGCCGGGATGTGTTTCTGGATGTGGGGGGCTTTGATGAGGACTTCTTTGCCTACTATGAGGATGTGGATTTTGGGTGGAGGCTGTGGGTTATGGGGTACAAGGTGCTGTGGAACCCCAAATCCATTGTTTATCACCGACATCATGGCACTTCCGATCGCTTTGGAGGCGAGAAGCGGCGCTTTCATATGGAGCAGAACGCTCTCTATGCTATATATAAAAACTACGATGATGATAACCTGGGCCGGATCCTGGCTTCCTCCTTGCTAACCCAGCTCAACCGGGTCTTTGTCAGCTCTGATCTTTCTCCGGAAAGCTACCGATTTAACTATAAGGGTGAGGTTCAGGATTATGAAAAGATACCCCGGGAAGCTGCTTCCTCTCTCATGGCGGCCCGAGAGTTTATTAATAACCTGGACCGCCTGATGGTTAAGCGACGGCAGGTGCAGAGCAGGAGGAAGCGTTCCGATAAGACTATCTTCAATTATTTCAAGGGTGAGTTTTTGGCCATATCTCCCAGCCCGGAGTACCAGGAAGCTCAGATCAAGATTCTGAAAGCTCTGGGGATATATGATGTTTTTAGTAAGGAGGGAAGGCAGAATCTCTTGATTCTGGCCAATGAGAATATAGGCAAACAATTAGCCGGTCCAGGCATGCGGGTGTGGAATCTAGCCTCGGTCCTGAGTGAATATGCCAACGTGAAGTTGGCTGTTCCGGGTAAGGTAGAGGTGGAGTCCACCGAGTTCGAGGTGGTAAGTTACGATAAAGAGAGCTTGAGGGATCTGGCATACGCCGTCGATATAATCTATGCGGGCGGCACCACTTTTGTATTCCATCCGGTGCTAAAGAAAGTCAATAAACCTCTGATTATCGATATTTATGATCCCTTTAACCTTTCCTCTCTGATTGAATATCAAGATCGTGCTATGGATGAGCAGCTTAAGACCAACACTTCTGTAAGGGATGCCATAAACCAACAACTTTACTATGGTGACTTCTTTGTCTGTGCCAGTGAGAAGCAGCGGGACTACTGGCTGGGGATGCTCTCCGCCCTGGGCAGGGTAAATCCCTATAGCTTCGGTGAAGATCCAAATTTGAGAAAACTGATAGATGTAGTTCCCTTCGGGCTTCCCAGTAAGAGGCCCTTGCACTCCCGACAGGCGTTGAAAGGAGTAGTGCCGGGGATCGAGGCGGATGATTTTGTGCTTTTGTGGGGAGGAGGTATTTACAACTGGCTTGATCCCCGGGTTCTGATAAAGGCCATGGAGAAGGTCTGGGGGATGAGACAGGACATCAAATTGTTCTTTCTGGGCGTCAAGCACCCCAACCCCAAGGTGAAAGAGCTGGGTATGGTGAATGAGACCGTCTCTCTGGCCAAAAGCCTGGGTATATATGAGAAGAACGTCTTCTTCAACTTCGGGTGGGTGGAATATGAGGACCGGCAGAATTATCTTTTAGAGTCAGATGTGGGAGTGATATCCCATCCTGAGCACATCGAGACTCGCTTTGCCTTCCGCACCCGGGTTCTGGACTACATCTGGGCCCACCTTCCTATTATCACCACTAAAGGAGACTCACTGAGCGACCTGGTGGAGGAGGAGGGCCTGGGTCTGGCGGTGAAGGTGACCGATGTAGAGGCCATGGTGGAGGCCATATTGAGGATGGCCAGCGATAAGGAATTTTATCAGAGTTGCATCCGGAATCTACAGCGAGTGGAGCCCCGCTTCAGATGGAATGAGGTGAGCAAGCCCCTCATCCGTTTCGTGCAGGATCCCCGCATCTCCGCCTACAAGAAAAAGCTTCTGGCCTCGGGCCAGGAGGAGATATCCCAGCCGGTGCGGAAAGTGGGGCAAAGAAAAGGATTTTCCCATTATGTGAGAAGATTTCTTTATCACTTGCGCCGCAGTGGCTGGCGAAAGACCTGGGAGTATATGGCCAATGTGGTGAGAGGGAGGTGAGCAACAAAGGCAAAGAGAGTCTTGTCAAGGGAGAAGCGGTCCAAAAAGGTATGCGGATTGATAAAGGTAAATGTAGGCCAGGGCTAAAAAATGGCCCGGGTGGCAGGGACAGAGAAGTAGTTATGGAGAATAAAGGCTGTCTGAAGGAGACTAGATCTCGCCAGTTTGCCTACTATTTTAGAGCCGAGTCAGGTTTCTTTTTGGCGGAGCCGATATTCTTTAGCATGGTGATGGAGGTTCATGAAAGTATCCATTATTATTCCGGTTTACAACGAGGAGCACACCATACTGGAAGTCCTGGATAGGGTCAAAGCTGTTGAGCTAGAGGGCCTGGCCAAGGAAATGGTGGTGGTGGATGATGGCTCCACCGATGGCACGGTGGAGAAGCTGAAGAAGGAGATAGAACACGAAAATGCTGGTCTGATCAAGCTGGTGGAATCTTCCTCCAACCGGGGCAAGGGGGCGGCCATCAGGACAGGTCTTAGCCATGTCACCGGGGATATCGTACTCATCCAGGATGCCGATCTGGAATATGACCCCCAGGATTACCCCCGACTGCTTGAGCCCCTTCTTTCAGGTCGGGCCAAAGTGGTTTTTGGTTCCCGCTTCAAAGGTCACATTCGGGGGATGAAATTCCTTAACTGGCTGGCCAATAAGATACTGGCCCTGACAGCCAATCTTCTTTATAGAGCAAAGATCACCGATGAGGCTACGGCCTACAAGGCCTTCGATGCCCAGGTGATAAAGAGCCTGGATCTTAAGTGTCAGAGGTTCGAGTTCTGCCCTGAGGTGCTGGCCAAAGTAAGAAAGAGGGGCTATGAGATTTATGAGGTGCCCATCTCCTACCGGGGTAGGTCCTTGGAGCAGGGTAAGAAAATCACTTACAAAGACGGCTTTATCGCTCTGTGGACCCTGATTAAGTACAGGTTTGTAGACTGACCGCCCTCAACGGAGACCAAAAAGATCGCCCTCAAGAAAAAAATTGGTACCTTTTTCTCTACGCTCTCTCCCGATTTCGGAAATCTCGCCTTGTGGAACATTTGAGGAGTGGAGCAATCCCTGAGGTCTGTGTTGCCAGGAAGTCTCCTATGGCTCTTTGGGCACACAGAGGAAAAAGGGATCCCAGTCCTTTTCTTGGGGGGAGAAAGTCAGCTTTCTCTTATCTGTCCCGTCAATGTTCATAATCATAATGTCGTCGCTGTCCTTTATGCCTGCCTCATAGACTATGTATTTGCCGTCAGGGGAAAAGGCAGGATGAGAGTCTTTTTCTTCCGGGTTGTCGGTAAGCTGGACGATGTTGGATCCATCATAGTCCATGACGAAGATCTCCTGGTGCTGGCGACCACCACCTCCTACATATCCCACATAGACGACCTTCTTTCCATCAGGCGAGATGGCAGGCATTCTCTTGCGGCTCCCATCATTGGCTATCTTCCTCTGGTTACCGCCGGAAAAATCCGTGATCCAAAGGTTCTCACCTCCTACCGGGCCGGACTCGAAGACAATCTCTTCTTCGAAGGGATGAGCAGCCACATGCCAGGAATCGCCTCTGGGGGTGAAAGTGAGTCTTTGGACATTCTGGCCATCGGAGTTCATACGGTACATTTCCCAGTGTCCCTCCCTATCTGACTGGAAGAAGATGAACCTTCCATCGAAGGACCAGGCAGGATTGGCGTCCTGCCGGGGATGATTTGTAAGGCGAGTTTTCTCTGATCCGTCCGGATTCATGACGAAGATATCCCAGAGGCCATCAGGGGTAGTAGAGGTGTAGGCTATCCTGGTTCCGTCGGGAGATGGAGCCGGATAGGAATCCTCTACCTCGTTGTCGGTGAGCTGGATAAGGCTAGATCCGTCGGGGTTCATGCCATAGATCTCCGCGACTGCACCTATGCCCATGGTGAAAATAATTCTCTCTTCGGAACATTCATCCACCTGCGGCTCCTCCGTAACAACAGGAGGGGTCTGACCCTCACCAGGGGAAGGCTCAATAACAGTGGCTTCTTCCTCACCTGTATCTGCCACTCCTCCCAGACCAAAAAGGTTCAACTGCAGGGCTGCTGCAAAGAACAGAATGGAAAGGCCGACCAGGAGAAGGACGGCCAGAATTACCGCCAGATTTTTCATATCTCTCACTCCTCTTTCCTATTATAGCCGGCGTTAAGGGTCTTGTACATCGCTGATCGCTTCCCGGCGGCTCACAGTCTGATACGGTAGAGGGCGTAGTTTAGCAGGATGAGGAAGAGGAAAAGGAGGGGATAGAGAAGGAGGGCAGTCCTTTTCGCCCTATTGGGTCTTCCAGCCCTGAGGGGCAGGAGGAGCCGGATCAGCTCGATGACTAGCACTCCAACCACGGCTGCGTAGAGGGTTACGAAGACGGGATCCTGGGCCAGCTTGAAGAAGGTATAGTTCCAGGGAGGTCTTTTATAGAACTGGGGCTCACAGCCTGCCAGAAGGAGAGTCGTGGAGAGAAGGAAGGCGGCCGAAAGAAGACGGGCCAGAAGCATCAGTACCTTCTGGGCCGGAGCGGAAAGGCTCGGCAAGGCTTCTAGCCCCCGGCACTGACAGCCAGTCCTTTCAGGTTGGATTTGTTGTCTCTCCCTGAGCCCATTTCTGCAGGTGGGCTTTCCGCTCTCGGGCCCGTCCGGATCTGCCATAGCCATTTTTGGAACTGCCCTGGCAGTATCATTACTTCGGTATCTGCTCATCATCGCTCTCCCGCCAACTGATCCTCGTTCTGACTTAATCTCGCTCGGTGATTCATCTCCCCTGGCCTTATCTCCCCTCGGCCCAATAGATAGATAAGCCAGAGACTTGCTCCGGCCAGAAAGGTGCGGGAGACGCTCAGGAGGAAGTCGGGATGATTGAGAAGGAGGGGCCAAATGAGGTTGCGAAGAAAAGGTGTTTGGTTCACCCAGTCGGTGGCATTGGGAAAGCCCACGAAGTACTGGGGATGGAGGGGGGCAAAAAGGAAGAGGGTGAAGACAGACCAGTCACTAAAGAAAGCGCTATAGAAAAACCAGCCCACTATCTGGACGGCCAGGAGGGGAAGGTATTCCCGGCGCTCTCCGGCGATGAGGGCCAGGAAGGGGCCGGTCCAGGCAAACCAATGGGTGCTGAAAAAACTGAAGGAGAAGAAGAGGAAAAGCTGGATAGCCAGGAGGGAGAAGAGGTAGCTAAACTCCCCGTATCTCTTCTTGGAGATGGCCCAGAGGAACAAGAGGATATAGGCCAGAACCAGAAGATGGATCTCCGGAGCTCCTGTTGTAGGTTCTAAAATGAGTCCAGCGAAACCTCCGTGGACCAGTGCGGCGGCCACATTACGGGTGGGCACATACTTATAAAAGGGAGGGCTGATGTTGAAAATGTAGAGAAGGAGGCTGTAGGCTCCGGTGGGGAGGAGAGCGAGGAGGGCACTCCTGGCCCTCACCTTCCAGCTGGAGTCGAGGAAGAGGAGATAGAGAGGGAGATACATGAGGGCATAAGCGCGAGAGGGAATGGCCAGGCCCAGGCACAGGGCCGAGGCCATCTTTCTTCTCCGCTTAAGGTAGAACAGGCTGAGTAGGATAAAGAAGAGGGCGTAGGTTTCATACCTTCCGTAGATGAAGACGGCGTAGATCATGACCGGGTTGACCATCCAGAACTTAAAAGCCCGAAGGCCTTTTCTGAGGTCCGTAAAAAAGTGAAGCAGGATAAGTCCGCTGGCCAGATCGAAGAGGAGATAGGGAAGCTTGAGGAGGAAGATGGTGCGGTAGGCATAAGGGCTCTTCAGGAAGTCGAGCAGGAAAGGATACTCCACTGTAGCTGCCGTCCCTCCCTCTCCCGGCAGGGCCAGGATCTGGGCATGGTCGGGGAGGAGAGGAGCGAAAGTCCGCAGGAAAAGGGCATCCAGGTAATGGGCGAGGTACTGACTTCCCCCGGCAAAAAGATTGCCCTTGAAGGCGATCTGCTCTACCCGCACATGCTCGGACAGAAAGTCAGTGTGGAGAGAGAAGGGCATAAAAAGAAGCCGTAGCAGCAGCCCCAGGAGAAGCCAGCGCAGGAAGGTTCTGCGAAGCTCCTCATCTGCCCTAAGGGCCTGAGGTAGGATGTCCTGGATTTTGGGAAGGATCTTCTGGTAGAGGGTCTTGCCTCTTTGAGATATAAGTCCAGCGTAAATTGGCTTTGCCACCTCTTTTTAAAATAACTCTGGCCTTTTCTACGCTTTCCGGGTCTCACCCTGGGCAGGTTTTCTGTGTCTCCATCCCAGGTAGATGAGCAGAGCTAGGGCGGCGCTCAGGGAGAGGGCTGAAATAGTCACCCCGATCATCAGGGCTCGGGGGCGGTATACCAGACGGACCAGGTGTTCTCCAGGAGGGAGATAGACGGCCCTGAAGTTATAGTCTGCCCGCTGCAGCTCCTCTTTCTGACCATCCACAAAGGCCCGCCAGTCGGGATGGTAGGAGTCCAGTATCACCAGATAGCTCTCTTGCTCAGGCCTGGCTCTGAGAAGGATCTCATTCTGTGTATATCTGACTATTTCTACCTCTGGAGGCACTACGGGGGAGGGGGCAGGCGACCCGCTTTCGCCCAGGGTTTCCCCCTTTTCCAGGATGACCTCTTGCTGGAGTTGGAAGCCTGGGTCGGAGAAGAGGGTCTCCAGGATTTTCCTGTCGTCCGGGATGATACGAGAACGATAGACCAGGAAAGCCCGAGGAGCATCCTCCAGGTAGCGGTAAACCTTGATCTCCCGGTCGTAGGCCAGGGCCAGAGGGTCGACCCAGTCCTGGGGAACAACCATGGGATTGCCCCAGCCGGGAGAGTCGTTCTGGTCATTGGCGCCGGCTTCGGTCACGAAGGTCAAGATTACCTCTTGCCCCATCCAGGGGGAGAGATCCACCATCTGGCGGTACCAGCGCCGATCGGCCTGGTTATGGATGGGATCTATGTGTTGGGTGAAGATCTCCGTTTTTCCAGCTTTCTCTACCTGATCTATCTCTGTCTGGCCTGCTTTTGGATTGCTCTCCCCTTCAGGACTCCCCTCCTCTACCGGTTGTAGCAGGATGCGGTAGATGACACCGTCCCCTTCCTTCTCGTTCCAGGTGTCGGGGTGAGTAGAGAGGTAGAAGATGAGCTGAGCGGGGAAGTCTGGCAGGTGGGTGCGGAAGGAGATGGTGGAGTTGGGTGAGGTGAGGATCATGGGGATACGGTGTTCCTGGAAGTGCCACTCGTCCGTGTCTACCATCTCTGGCCGGTCGGCCTGGATCTGGGCCTCCTCCAGATGATCCACGAAGTAACCGCGGGAGGTAAGGTAGGAGTCGCTGAAGATGTAGCGGATGTTGAGTAACTGGAGGAGACGGGGGTAGAGCTTGTCAATGCGGACCTTACCGTTGATGCTGATACTGCGTTTCCCCTGAGTGAAGGCGATAAAGTTGGCGTATCTCTGAGGAACTATGGGGTCGTAGCCCTCCGCGCTCTGGAGGGAATAGACCCACGCTGAGTTGGAGGGAAGGGCATCTCCGATGCCCAGGACCCGGAAGCCCCCAGGATCCTCTTTCGCCATCTCCAGACCGGGGGTGGAAAAATAGACCTGATCGGGAGGACTGGTGGTATTATGGTCAATACCGAAGGTAAAAAGGTCAGCGACGGTCAAAAGGGGAAAGAGGGCCAGGAGAGCTGCTCTCAGGATCGGTCCCCCTGGTCCCCTCTGCTCAGGTCCGATCAGAGGGCTGCCTCCTAATTTAGGCTCGCCTGCCCCCGCCTGCCTGTACTTGGCCAAAAGGCCATACGCCAGCAGGGCCAGCACAGAGGTGGTCGTAAAGAAGAGAAAGTGGACCAAGGAGCGGTCGTTCAGGAGAAGCAGCCAGCTCTCCAGGTGGCGGAGACTCAGGGGAAGACCATCCACCCGGTGGAAGGTCCAGGCAGCCGCTCCGCTTAATAGAGCTGCCAGGAAGACGGTGGTGAGAATCAGGCCGAGGATGCCAGGGCCGGTTCGGTGATCAGGTAGATTGGTATCAGAGGTGCTTGAGTCAAGAAGGCTTTCTGAGCCAAGCGCTTCCAGCTCAGTACGATCTTTTTCTAGAGTATCCGGGTTGGCCGTGTCCGGACCAACACAAGGTGAGTCAGGATTTCCCCTCAGCTGGCGCCTCAGCCGGCTATGGTTTGGGCTCAGGCCCTGGGCAGCCCAGCGCTCCAGGTAGCTGAGGCTAAAGCCGGCCAGAAGGCTTAAGCTTATAGGGAGGAGAGCCAGAATGCGGGCTACATTTCCCTTATCGAAGAAGGGGATAATGCGGGCGAAGACGTCCTCTAGAGGAGTCCCGGCTGCTACCAGGATAACGACCAACCCTAGGACAAAGGCGTAGAGCACCTCTTTTCGGCGGATCCAGAAGACGGCCAAGGCGGCAAGAAAGAGAGGAAGAAGGCCGACGTACTTAACTATTTCAGTGAAATTAGAGGAGACTAGGCGCTGTGGCCCAATAAGATTCTTGTAGAGAGGAAGAAGTAGAGTTAGGAGAAAGGAGAAATCAGCCCCCTGTTCTAAGCCCCGCACCTGCCCAATGCGGATGGAGGCGTGCAGTCCCTCATAAAAGGGGAGGATGAAGCCCATACTTACCAGGAGGGCCAGGAGGGCTATGGCAGCTCCATAGGTAATGGGTAGAGCTCGCCAGGAAAAAGCCCGCCAGAGTGCTCGCAGCGCCCCGGGTTCCCTTTTCCGGAGTAGCGTCTCTTCTCTGGTGGAGCCTGGTGGTCTGGAGTCCTCCGTGGTAGCTGCTCGCCTCTGCAGGGTCCTCTCCGCAATGGCTCGGGTCTGTGGGGTCGCCCCAGGGTCCGAGGACACCCGCATATGGGGCGGGGGAAGGGCATTTGATAGAGGGTCTTGTCTCCTGAGGCGGTAAACTATCTCCACCAGGACAAAAAGCCCGATAGCTATGGCTGTCTGCTGGATGGTCTGAGGTATGCCGGACATGCTCTGGAGACCATAGACAATACCACCCAGAAGGAGGGATTTGAGGTCGCTCCTCTCGACCGCCCGAATGAAGAAGAAGAGGACAACAGGGATATAGAGCTCCCCTTTCAGGTGGGAGGGGAACTCCAGCCAGGCCACGGTATTGCCGTTGAACATGAAAATGACCGCGGCCAGGAAAGAGCCCAAGGAGCTTATTCTCAGGTATCGAGCCAGCACATACATGAAAATCCCAGCCAGGAGCAAGCGGAGGGCGGTAGCATATCCCATAGCGTACCTGGCCGGAAAGATATAGTAGGGAAAATCCAGAGGGTTGATTACCTGGGTCATGATCCTCTCCACGAAAGGATATCCGGTAAAGGCGTAGGGATTCCAAAGGGGAAACGCTCCCCGGGCCAGGCTGTTTTCGACAAAACTCTTAATAGGGTAGTAAATGGAGAGGGCATCTCCCAGCTCCGGGTTATGGACCGGGGTGCCAGGAGGGGTGCGGTTCTCCTCCGCCAGAGCCCAGGGGAGGTGGCGAGTGTTGACGATATCCGCCGGGAGCAGAACTTCGCCCAGGAAGAAAATCCTCCAGAGGAAGACTATTACCAGAAGAGAAAGGGACAGGACGACCACTGCATATTCTTTAATAGAAAAGGAGTTTTTAGTCATGTCAGAACCGTTCTTTAGATTGTGCCTTTCATAATACCGGAAAGAGGAAGCCCCCTCAAGAAGCAAGGGATTGTTTTCACCGGGATTATGGTCGGAAGGGAGACCAGGGACTCCAGAGATCAGCCAGGTAGTAGGATGGTGAGGGGACTGGACTTAAGTCTCCCCTCCGGCATGGTGGTCCACTACCCTGCGATAGATGTCGGTCAGCTTCCGGGCGGAGGTGTCCCATGACCACACTTTTTCAGCTCTTTCTCGGACCAATTTTTGCAGATGTCGAAGCCTTTCCTCATCATCAGCCAGCTCCATGACCTTTTCAGCCAGAGAGACCGGGTCACCGTAGCGGGCATAGACTCCTAGCTTTCCCAGATAGTCATGATTGATGGGAATATCGAAGACGACCACAGGAAGACCTGCTGCCATATAGTTGGGTATTTTCAGGTTGGCCTCCGTTTTGGCCAGCTTGGGGGACACGGCAAAGTCGCCCAGGCAGAGATAGTGGGGGGTCTGGTCATAGTCAACTTTACCGGTGAAATAAACCATGTCCTGCAGGCCGGCCCGGTCTGCTTTTTGTTGATACTCTTCCATTGGGAAGCCTACAATGAGAAAAAAGAGGTCATTTCGCTTGTCTTTGATCAGCTCTATGGCTTCCAAAAGGCAGTCTATGCCCTGGTATTTGGTCAGTACTCCCAGGAAGAGAACAAATTTCTTATCCTGGGGCAGATTGAGTTTCTGACGCAGCTCCTTTCCGTCATAGTCCGGGCGGACAAAAGTAGTGTCTACTCCGTCAGGTACGGCAGTGATCATCTTATCCGGCAGCTCGAATCTCTCTAGCCACAGCTCTCTGGTGAGTGTGGAGCTGGTGATCAGATGGTCAGGGAGAACATTAACTCTTTTCTCCACCCATCTCCAGAATCGGGCCAGGAGGGTTCCCTCTCTGATAAACTTATGATTGACCATTTCCTCATAAAGACTCCCCTGCATGTCACCTACTACTGGAATTCTCAGCAGTCGGCCCACTACGGCAGCAATGAGAGTTCCCTCATGCAGGTGTCCATGAAGGATATCCGGGCGGAAGGAAAGAGCTTTTCGCAGAGAAAGCAAGAAAAGGAAAAGGTCCAGGTAAAGCTTGTGGTAGGAAGGGCCAGCACTTAGCTTCTTATACCAGGGGATTTTCATGGTTCTGTATAAGGTGATGTCTTCAGGATTGTTTCCCAGATGATAGGTGCAGATTATCACCTCATGACCCATCCTGGTCAGATGACGGTACTCCTCCAGGATGCGCACATGGCAGCCCCGGTCGGCGAAGAAGGGGGTAGGGGCTATCATTAGGATCTTCAACTTGTCTTTGGCAGGTTCTTGCTCGGTCAAGATTTCTCGTCTTCCGTCTACGGTATATACCCTATTGCCCAGATGTTTGTGGATACTTACCTGTGGCTACGCCAGCTAACTTAGGCTGGCGCTGATAGGGCTTCCGGCCATAAACCTTTGGATTGTAATTCCTCCGTTATGGACGTAAGATTTCTTTTCCTGGATTTCGTCCTCCATAATAGCAAGAAAGATGGGCATCCTTCAAGCAGTTAGGTATACTAG
>CAYYBB010000048.1:8201-12294 GCA_964469465.1 uncultured Actinomycetota bacterium | reverse complement strand
CTCTTGAACTTCAATTACTTAAGAATAAATTCGAGACTGTAATCGACTGCGGTCTATTTCACATTTTCTCGGATGAGGAACGCCCAATTTTTGCTAGCAGTTTATCCTTTGTGCTCTGTCCTGGTCGTAAGTATTTTATGCTCTGCTTCAGCGACCGCAAGCCCGGATCATGGGGACCAAGGAGAGTAGGACAAGCTGAAATACAGGCTACCTTCAGTAAGGGATGGATGATCAATTACATCCGAGAGGCTCGGTTTGAAACAAACTTGGACCCCAATGGGAGTCATGCGTGGCTTTCCTCCATCACTCGTTTGTAGATAACAGTTTGTTTGCACAAGACTTGATAAGCCTTACCCGCCGGCATAGAATGGGCTAGGGCTCTAATCATAATGTAATCCAGAAGACTGAGATGTAAACTTACATAAGAGTGACCTTTGGAAAAGCTGCGCAAGAATCGTATAAGGAGAGGTGACTAAAAGTGGTTGCTGCCAGAATAATAAGCGACTTTTTTCATTTGTCGGCAACTGTAGCAATGTCAGTATAGCCAGGAAAGCTGGCACTATGCTGGGCAATCTCCGCTCCCAGGGGATTGCAATGGGTATGGCCAACGCCGTCATCGGGGCCACGGCGCTGGCTTGGGGGTTCCTCTTCTTACTAACAATGCCGAGCATTATTCGTTTCCTGGTCTCAAAGTACTCAAAGGTAGGCAGGGGTGGACGGGGTCATTATACTAAGAAGTGGGCCTTATTTGGGTATCGAAGTCTAACCGAGATAAGGAGGACAAAGTTGGTGCAGAGTTACTCAAATCTACTTGAGCTCATGAAGGCAAGGCACAGCGTAAGAAGCTATGATCCCAGACCGGTGGAGAAGGAAAAACTTGACTACATAGTGGAGGCTTTCAGAGTGGCACCGTCTGCAAAAAATATTCAGCCCTGGCACCTAGTCATTGTAAGTGAAAAGAATACCATCGATAAGCTGGTGGAGGCTTGTTACGCACAGTCCTTTGTTGGCCAAGCACCTGTTGTGGTAGCGGTTGTGGGCGATGAGAGAATAGCCTATGGTCGACTGGGGGACTTCACCAGTAGCTTACTTGTGGATATAGGAATTGCCTTTGAACATCTGGTATTAGCGGCGTGGGAGCAAGGCCTTGGCACGTGCTGGATAGGAAAGTTCAAGGAGCCAGAGGTTAGAAATATCCTTGGTGTTCCCGAAGGTCTAAGAGTCATCGCTTTGACCCCCCTAGGATACCCCAGCCCGAGCTTTGTCGCAAAGGACAGGGGGAGGAAATCACCAAACGAGATAGTACATTATGAGAAGTTTTGAGTCTGCAGAGGTTGTTTCGCTCTGTTAAGCAAGCCTCTGATTTAAGACCTCCCTATTTGAGCTTGCTTACCTGGAGGATTCAAGAAGCTCTATTCATTAGATCTCTGGCGATGCGTTCTGGCTTGTTCGATTTCTACGTTCTATTCTTGTTTTTCTACGTAAGCAACAAAAATTCCTTCTTGGTTCTCTTTCATAGATAATAGTTTATTATCTGTCTCTTTACACCACGCAGGCAAATCTTCTACAATTCCCGGGTCATCCGCTAAAAGTTCTACAACTTGATTTGGTTCTACCTTCTCCAACTCTAGCTTTAATTTCACCACGGGCAGAGGGCAAAATAGACCTGCGGCATCTACAGTTGACACTACTTTGGTTGGCTGACCGTTGATCTCTATTTCTTTCATAGGTGGGTGTTAGCGAAATCGAAGGATCCTAAACTCATCACAGAATTTTGGATGCTATTGCGAATTTCCTGTTCCCTCATCTTCCTGGATTATTCCGGCATAGTCGAGTATTTCTCGAACAAACTTCTTAAATTGAGGTGGGCCCTCCTGCAGACTCCGATGGACTTGGTTTATGTCAACCTTCAGATATTCGTGAATAAGGATATTGCGAAAGCCAGCCATGCCCCTTAGTTCGGAAGTAAGTTCAGGTGAAATAACTCCACTTCTACCCAGAATTTCGACTATCTCGCGGTAGCTGGTGGGATTACCCAGTCGCTCATCGGCGATAATATGGTTCCCAATATCCAGAATACATTCGATGGCCAGCTGAAGCCCGTGCTCCACAGCCCAGAGGTCCCTCTTGCTACTTTCCAATTCCTCTCGGCTAAGACATTGATAGGTCTCTAGTTCACGGATGTATTCCTCAAGAGCCCGTAGCTTTTCCTGCGCCAGCTCGACATCTACCATTGGACTCTATCTCCTTAACTGATAGCGACGCGCGAGGGCAGCATTCTGGATCTGGCGAATTCTTTTGGTGTCAAAATAGTCCCGTCGCGCCAGAGCCTGGAAACGGACATGAATAGACTGCTCCACACAGAAAATTAGCCTGCCCTGGCTAACTACTCTGAACCTGATAAGGGGAGTAGTCCGATTTAGAATTACCAGATCTACATCGGAGCGTCCCAGGGCAAGCATCAGATCAGAGAGCAGCATGCTCTGAAGTCTTCCGTAGTCCTCAGGGGCAATCTGGTCTCCGAAGAGGACTGCAAAATCTATATCACTTAGAGAAGTAGTTCGGCCCCTTGACTCTGAACCAAACAGGTAGGCCAAGACAACCGGATACTGGTGGAAGATTTTGGTTAGCTCATCCACCTTCAAGCCCATTAGGCAAACCCTCCTACATAGTCAGTTGGTTTTCTGTTCTGACTTCAGGATTTTAGGACAAAGGTAATTATAGCACACGTTGTGTTAGCACACTCCACACCCAAGAGGGAAAGAATTTCTCCCTCCCTGGCCCAGGCGTGGTATCATGGAAGCTAGAGGTGAGCAGCCATGGCTGAGATACGGGTAGGCACCTGTTCCTGGACCGATAAGACCTTGCTAGAGAGTAAGACCTTCTACCCCCAGGCCTCAAGAGCGCTGAGGGCAGGCTCAAGTTCTATGCCCAGCACTTTGATACGGTGGAGGTGGCTCGGCGCTCCCGCAAGACCTTCATTATGTTCGATAACTGCTACCAGGATTATGCCATCCGCAATGCCAGTCAGTTAGCCCTCATGGTGCGGGATCTGGAGCACTACCTGCGGCAGAGGAAGGCGCGGGTCCGCACCACTTGATCTCGGTTGACATCATGGAGCAGGTCACTATTAGCCAGGTGCCCCACCTTCAAACTTTACCTTACCCACCAGGTCTCCAATCTCCCCCATCCCCTTTTCCTCCAGGAATTTTGTGAGGCCTTCAATTATCTCCAAAGGGATCCTGGGATTGACGAAGTTTCCCGTACCTACGGCCACAGCTCTGGCTCCGGCCAGGAAGAATTCGACTGCGTCCCGATAATCAAGGATCCCCCCTATGCCGATGAGCGGAACGTCCAGAGCTCGGTAGACCTGGTGGATCATGCCCACGGTCACGGGCTTGATGGCTGGCCCAGAAAGGCCCCCGAATCCCTCCCCCAGGCGGGGTCTGAAAGTATCCGGATCTATAGCCAGACCGCGCAGGGTGTTGATGAGAGATAGAATTTCAGCTCCAGCCTCGACACAGGCCCTGGCAATAGAGACAATATCGGTTACATTAGGGGTCAACTTGGCAATGAGGGGCTTGGAGGTGCGGGATCGCATGGCCGAGATGACCCGGTAGGACATTTCCGGATTGACCCCAAAGAAAATCCCTCCCTCCCTGGTATTGGGACAGGAGATGTTGGCTTCCAGGGCATCTACACCGTCAGCCCCATCCAGAATTCTGGCCAGCTCAGCGTATTCTTCCACTGTCTCTCCGGCCACGTTAACAATCAACTTAACAGGCCATCTCCTCCATCGGGGGAGGTCGTTCTCCAAAAAATATTCTACCCCTGGGTTTTCCAGACCGATAGAATTGAGAAGTCCACAGGATGTCTCCCAGGTTCGGGGTGGGCGGTTACCTCTGCGCTTGCGGAGAGTAACTGCCTTGGTGACCACGGCTCCCAGCTTTGAGATGTCTATGAGTTCCGTGTACTCGTAGCTAAAGGTCCCAGAGGCCACCAGGACCGGGGTTTTCAGGGTTAACCTTCCTAGATGGACTTCCAGATTTATTTTGTTATTTCCCAATTTAAAACTCCTGGCTCAAGGGAGATT
>CAYYBB010000048.1:0-8101 GCA_964469465.1 uncultured Actinomycetota bacterium | reverse complement strand
CTTCCAGATTTATTTTGTTATTTCCCAATTTAAAACTCCTGGCTCAAGGGAGATTGGGCCCACTTTTTCTAAGCACGTATGGTGAGGGGTCTCCTTAAGGTCTCGAAAAAAGTCTTTCAAACTCTTTCTTTCTCTGAATGGCTTTTGTCATCCTTCAAACTATCAAAGGGCTGCTCGGTGCCTCGGAACCCTGGTGCAAGTTCTGGATCAGGCTTCACTCTACCACCAATTCCTCCGCCCTGAACACCGGTCCATCCTGGCAAACCCTTTTATATTCAAAGTGGCTCTCAGTGCCCACTTTGCAGACGCAGGAGCGGCAGGCACCAAGCCCACAGGCCATCCTTTCCTCCATGGAGATCTGGCAGGGGAGGTCTTCTCTCCGAGAAAGTTCCACTACCTCTTTAATCAAGCCCCTGGGGCCACAAGCATAAATCTGAATCCTTTTGTCCCGGCTCAGGTGCTCAGGTATGAGAGAGCTCACCTTTCCCCTCTTTCCCAGGGATCCATCTTCCGTGCTCACCACAAAAGGAACACCCAGTTCCTGAAATTCAGTAGAGCAAAGGACCTCATTTCTAGATACGGCTCCAAAAAGAACTACCACTTCCTCTCCCCTCTCCTTCAGCCTCCTGGCCAGAAAATGCATAGGGGCAATGCCCATGCCTCCGGCAACAATAAGATGTTTGGTCCTCGTCCCACCCCGGCTGAGGGCGTCGCTCAAGGTTCGAGTACTGTCCATGCCTATAGCTTCCCCTCCAGGCGAGGGACCACAGGGAGTGGGAGCATCTTTCGAAAGCGGGGAGTCACCCAAGGCGGGGGCATCCCCAGAGGACGGGCAGTCACTCAGAGTTGGGAGTTCCTCCTGACCTGAATTATCACTCAAAGTCAGAAGTTCTCTTTGACCTGAGTTATCACTCAGGAAGAACCCATTCCCCAAGGGTCCGATAAGGTCGACCAATTCCCCCCCCGACCTTTGACTCAAGATGCGGCTTCCTATCCCTACCACTTTTACCAATAAGTCAAAGACCCCCTTTTCTTCATCTACATCGAACAAAGAATAGGGTCGCCGCAGCAAGGGGTAGTTCAGGGGGGAAGGCCTGAGGAAGACAAACTGTCCCGGCACAGCCAACGCTGGGATATCGGGATCAGAGAAAGTCAACCGGACCACTTCATCAGTCATCCAGCTCTTTTTGACTAAAGTACAACTTGTAAGCCTGGCTTGAGAGACCAATACACCGTCCTTGCTATTATGCCCAGTCCTGCAAAGCTTTAACCTTCAGCTCCGAGGAAAGGAGGACTTCTATGGCCTGAAGAGCGGCCACTGCCCCGGAAATAGTGGTGATGCAGGGTACGCCGTGAACCACACTTGCGGTCCTCATGTAATAGCCATCGGTTCGGGACCCTCTCCCTCGAGGCGTATTGATGATGAGATCTATGTCGCCGTTCTTAATCATATCCAGAACATTAGGCCTTCCCTCTCGGATCTTGGCCACCCTGGCGCACTCTACTCCACTGGCCTGCAGTACGTCTCCGGTACCCCTGGTAGCAAAGATGTTGAATCCCATCTCCTGGAGTCTTTTGGCAATCAGGATAACCGCTCGCTTATCCCGATTGCAGACACTGATAAAAATGTTGCCCTTCCGGGGCAGCCTGACTCCCGCGGCCAACTGGGATTTGGCAAAAGCCCGGCCAAAGCTCTCATCGATTCCCATAACCTCACCGGTAGATCTCATTTCCGGACCCAGCACGGTATCTGTATCCGGAAAGTTACGGAAGGGAAGCACGGCTTCTTTGACTGCGTAGAATCCTTTTCTGGATATATCCTCCAGCCCAAATTCCTTCAATTTCCTCCCCACCATAACCTGCGCGCCCAGTCTGGCCAGAGGTATGCCGGTAGCTTTGCTCACAAAGGGAACGGTGCGGGAAGCCCGGGGGTTGGCCTCCAGAACATATACCATCTCATCCTTAACTGCAAACTGAATATTGATCAGTCCCACTACTTCCAGAACCTGAGCCAGCAGACAGGTGTAGTTCTTTATCTTCTCCATAATCTCTTCTCCCAGAGAGTATGGTGGGATGACACAGGCGCTGTCGCCGGAGTGGATGCCGGCTTCCTCAATATGCTCCATGATTCCTCCGATAAAGACATTTTCCCCGTCGGCCAGAGCGTCCACATCTACTTCAATGGCCCCTTCCAGAAACTTGTCAATGAGAACGGTATGCTCTCCGGAGGCCTCTACAGCCGAACTTATATATCTTTCCAGACATTCCCGGTCGTAGACGATCTTCATAGCCTGTCCCCCCAGCACATAGGAGGGTCTTACCAGCACAGGATAACCCACCTGGGCAGCCACCTCCACCGCCTCCTCCAGGCTGGCTGCTGTGCCAGAGGGAGACTGGGGTATTTGTAACTGCTCCAGAAGTGCCCTGAATCTCTGTCGGTCCTCGGCCAGATCGGTCTTTTCGGCCGAAGTTCCCAGTATCTTTGCTCCTGCTTGAGATAGCCTGCGGGCCAGCTTCAGGGGAGTCTGTCCACCCAACTGGATAATCAGTCCATCCGGTTTCTCTGCCTCCAGGATATTCATGACATCCTCATAAGTGAGGGGTTCAAAGTAAAGCCTATCCGAGGTGTCATAGTCGGTGCTCACCGTCTCCGGATTGCAGTTAACCATAATGGTCTCCCACCCCAGTTCCTTCAGGGCAAAGGAGGCCTGAACACAGGCATAGTCAAACTCGATCCCCTGACCGATGCGGTTGGGGCCTGCTCCGAGGATGACCACTTTTCTTCCGGTCAAGGAAGGAGCCTCATCAGACTCCTCTTCATAGGTGGAGTAGAAATAGGGTGTCTCTGACTGGAACTCTCCGGCGCAGGTATCAATCATCTTATAAGTAGGGTGGATTCCCAGATCCTCTCTCCTTTCCCTTACCTCTACCTCCGTGGACCCGCATAGCCAGGCGATCTGGTGATCCGAGTAGCCCTGCCTCTTGGCTTCCCGAAGGTGACAAGGCTCCACATCCTGGATAGTAACGGCCTCAAAGCTTCTTTCGAAGTCCACCAGTTCCTTGATCTGAAAGAGAAACCAGGGGTCAATTCCGGTCAGCTCTCCAATATTCTCCACAGTCATCCCCATTTCCAAAGCCTTCTTCACAAAAAAGATGCGATCTGGATTGGGTTTGGATAATCTGGCCAGGAGGAGGTCAGAATGACATTCCTCCTCCCTTCGCCCGTCCGATCCCAGACCATAGCGTCCGGTCTCCAGGGAGCGGAGGGCCTTTTGCAGGGCTTCCTTGAAGCTCCTCCCAATAGCCATCACCTCACCCACAGATTTCATCCTGGTGGTGAGGGTAGGGTCGGACTCGGGAAATTTATCAAAAGCCCATCGGGGGATTTTGACCACCACATAGTCAAGGGTCGGCTCGAAACAGGAAGGGGTTTTCTTGGTTATATCATTGGGTATCTCATCCAGAGTGTAGCCTATGGCCAGTTTGGTGGCTATCTTAGCAATGGGAAAACCAGTGGCTTTGGAAGCCAGGGCAGAGCTTCGGGAGACCCGGGGGTTCATCTCAATCACATGTATATCTCCGTCCCGTGGATTGACCGCAAATTGGATGTTAGACCCCCCGGTCTCTACGCCGATCTCCCGGATGATCATCAGAGCCATATCCCGCAGAACCTGGTATTCCTTGTCGGTCAAAGTCTGGGCCGGAGCCACGGTAATGCTATCACCAGTGTGAATACCCATGGGGTCAAAGTTCTCAATGGAGCAGACGATGACCACATTGTCCTTTTTGTCCCTCATCACTTCCAGCTCGTACTCTTTCCATCCAGCCACCGATTTCTCAATGAGAACCTCACCCTTGGGGCTGATGCGCAGGCCCTCTGCCACCATTTTAGCAAACTCGTCCCAATTATAGGCCATGCCTCCTCCCGTGCCACCCAGGGTGAAACTGGGACGGATGACCACAGGAAACCCCATCTTCTGGATAATACAGTCGGCTTCCTCCAGATTATGGGCATAGCCGCTCTCAGGAACCTTGAGTCCGATATGGGCCATGGTTTTCTTGAAAAGCTCCCGGGACTCGGCCCTGGCAATAGCATCCACGCTGGCCCCGATGAGTTCTACGCCGTACTGGTCAAGGATGCCGGCCTCAGCTAGCTCTACTGCCAGATTCAATCCTGTCTGCCCTCCCAGGGTGGGAAGCAACGCATCCGGCCTCTCCCTGGCTATAATCTTCTCTACCATCTCTGTGGTCAAAGGCTCCAGATAGGTCTTATGGGTGAACTCCGGATCAGTCATAATGGTGGCCGGATTGCTATTGACCAGGATAACCTCATATCCCTCTTCCCGAAGAACCTTACAGGCCTGAGTACCGGCATAGTCAAACTCACAGGCCTGACCGATGATAATGGGTCCCGATCCGATAAGTAAAATTTTCTTCAGATCATTCCTTCTGGGCAATTTTACTCCCCATGACCTTAATTCATTTTTTCAGAGTTTAGTTCTCTGAAAGGTAGGAATCCTCGTTCTCTTCCCGTATCTCTAAGCATGACTGGCTCTTTCCTTCATGGTTTAATCATGGCCCGGAATTTCTGAAACAAGTATTGAGAATCGTGAGGGCCCGGTGAAGCTTCAGGGTGATACTGAACCGAGAATAAAGGTAGCTCCTTATGCTCTATCCCCTCTACCGTACCGTCATTCAGGTTGATGTGAGTAACATCAACCTGGTTCTTGTCCAGAGACTTCTCTTCCACAGCAAACCCGTGGTTCTGAGAGGTAATCTCTACTCTTGCGGTGCGGGTATTGAGGACAGGATGGTTGGCCCCCCGGTGTCCAAATTTCAATTTGAAGGTATTGGCTCCCAGGGCCAGAGCCAGAATTTGATGCCCCAGGCAGATGCCCATGATGGGGAGTTTGCCTATGAGGTTACGAGTGGTGTCTATAGCGTAAGTGACTGCCTGAGGGTCCCCGGGGCCGTTGGGAAGAAGTATCCCACGAGGCTGGAAGGAAAGAACTTCTTTGGCTGTGGCCCGGGCAGGAAGAACAATCACTTCACAACCCAGGGAAGTCAGAGACCTCAAAATGTTATATTTTACACCAAAGTCCAGCACCACGACCCTGGGGGCAGTCCCACCTCCTCCATCCGTGCCAGGAAGGGCTTCTCTGAACCAGAGCTTATTCTGCCCTCGGCCTGGTTGAAAAACATAGGGCTTATCACCAGTAACTTTTTGGACCAGATCCCGGCCGATGAGACCCGGCGACCTTCCGGCCTTCTCAGCCAGCTTCTGAGAATCCAATTCCCTAGTAGAAAGCGCTCCCCTCATGGCCCCCAGGCTGCGAATATGCCTGGTCAGTCTCCTGGTATCCACTCCCTGTATGGCCAGAATATTATGCTGGCGCAGAAAACTCTCCAGGGAGGCTTCAGCTCTCCAGTTGCTGTAAGAGGGGGAGTACTTGCGTACCACCAGACCAGAGACAAAAGAGGATCGGGACTCCACATCCTCGTTGTTGACTCCGTAGTTGCCGATCTCTGGATAGGTCAGGGTCACGATCTGGCCGCAATAGGAGGGATCGGTGAGGATTTCCTGGTAGCCAGTCATGGAGGTATTAAAAACTACCTCTCCACAACACTCCCCGGTGGAACCAAAACTCTCGCCCTCGAAATAGGTTCCATCCTCCAGGGCCAGAAGGGCTTTCAAAGGACAACCACCCCGTCCATCTTCAGCCGTTTTCCCGCTACAATGGTCTCTACAACGGTCCCTTTTAGCTCTTTTCCCAGGAAGGGGCTGTTCTTGCTCCGAGAAAGGAAGGACTCCTCTCCCACCCGAAAGCCGCGGCCTGGATCTACCAGGGTCAGATCGGCTCTTCTGCCAGACTCGATTCCGGGTTCTTCCAGGCCCAGTACCCGGGCTGAATTCACCGTCAGAGCAGGCAACAGGTCCAAAAAATCTATTCCTTTCCCCTCTACCAGATAAGTAATGAGAGCAGGAAGAGCCGTCTCCAATCCCACCGCTCCAAAGGGAGCCAGATCGAAGTCCAGCTCCTTTTCTTGAACTGCGTGAGGGGCATGATCAGTAACTATCACATCAATAGTTCCATCCAGGAGACCCTCGATAAGGGCTTTTCGGTCTGCCTCGCTTCTGATGGGAGGATTGACCTTCAGGTTGGTGTCGTATTCAGCCAGATCCGCGTCACAGAAGATCAAGTGATTGATGGTGACCTCACAACTTACCCTCGCTCCTCTCCTCTTGGCCTGACGGACTATCTCTACTGATCCAGCGCTGCTCAGATGGGCTATGTGGACAGGCACTCCGATAGCCTCAGCCAGAGCGATGTCCCGGAAAACCATGACCTCTTCAGAGAGGGAGGGTATTCCATGCAGGCCCAGGAGAGTAGAATAAAAACCCTCATGCATCTGGCCACCCTCACTCAAATTCAGATCTTCCTCGTGAAGAATGAGGGGAATGCCCAGGGGCTTGCAGTACTCCATGGCCCTTCTCATGGTCAGGGCGTCCATGATAGGACTCCCGTCATCAGAAAAGGCTACCACGCCCCGCTCTCGCAAAAGGTACATCTCACTCAATTGAGAACCCTTCCTGTCCTTAGTAATAGTACCAACAGGATAGAGACGGAAGCCAGGAACCCTTCTGGCCTCAGCCAGGATATAGTCCACTACGGATGGATCATCTACCGGGGGATCAGTGTTGGCCATGCAGACCAGGGAAACAAAACCTCCATTGATAGCTGCTTTCACTCCCGAAAGGATAGTCTCCTCATCCTCTCGTCCCGGTTCCCGCAGGTGGACATGCATGTCTATGAGACCGGGGAGAACCCAAAGACCTTTGGCCTCTACTACTTCGTGACCTTTTCTGTCAATGGTGGGCGCTACCTCCTGGATTTGGCCGTCCTCAATAAGAATATCGGCCTGGTACTTCTTTTTGGTTACAGGATCGTGAATGACTCCCTCTTTTATCAGCATGCTACTCACTTTCATCACCACTCAGGATAAGATACAGGATGGCCATGCGCACAGCTATGCCGCTGGTGACCTGCTCGACAATGGTACTCTGGGGTATATCGGCCAGATCGCTTTCTATTTCCACACCTCTGATCATGGGCCCTGGATGCATGATCAACACATCTTCTTTGGCCTTCTTTAAAAGGGTCCTGTTTAGACCATAATATCTGACATACTCCCTGATAGAGGGAATAAAAGCCCGGGCCTGTCTCTCCGTCTGCATCCGCAAAAGATAGATAATATCCGCTTCGCTCACGGCCTCAGCCAGATTGTAACTGCACTCGGCTCCCAGCTCTTCCACCTGCGCCGGAAGAAGAGTGGGCGGAGCCACTACCTTAACTTCCATCCCCATTTTCTTAAAGGCCAGGATGTTGGAACGGGCCACCCGGCTATGGAATATGTCCCCTACAATTATGGCCTTAAGACCCCTCAACTGCCCTAATCTCTTCCTGATGGTAAAGAGGTCCAGAAGACTCTGGGTGGGGTGCTCGTGACATCCGTCCCCGGCATTGATCACCCTGGCTCGAGTATTTCTGGCTACTATGTAGGGAGAGCCTGGATAAGGATGTCTAATGATTACGGCATTGATGTTCATGGCGTTCAGGGTCCTGGTGGTATCCTTAAGAGACTCCCCCTTAGCTGCAGCGCTGGCTTTTTCGCTGAAGTTGATTATGTCCGCCGAAAGTCTCTTTCCCGCCAGCTCAAAAGAGATTCTGGTCCTGGTGCTTGGCTCATAGAAAAGATTGACTATGGTCTTGCCTCTCAAAGTAGGCAGTTTCTTGATTTCCCTCTCTCCCACCTCCACAAAAGACTCTGCGGTAGTCAAGATCAGATCAATCTCCTCCGCAGAGAGATCGTTTATACTGATAAGATTGCGGTTACTTAGACCTGAGCTAGCTCTTGCTTCCGTTGTCCAACACCTCCATTATGTAGACTTTGTCTTCTCCGTCCTCCTCCGCCAGGTTGACTTTGACCCTCTCCCTCCTGGAGGTGGGCACGTTTTTGCCCACATAATCCGGTCTAATAGGCAGCTCTCGGTGCCCCCGGTCTACCAGAATGGCCAACTGGATGGAGGAAGGTCTGCCGA